>DASZTG010000070.1:0-38067 GCA_035548375.1 Burkholderiales bacterium | reverse complement strand
TCGGTGAAAGCTTCAGAGGTCATCAAGCATTTGATGAAGCTCGGCCAGATGGTCACGATCAACCAGGTGCTCGACCAGGAAACCGCCATGATCCTGGTCCAGGAAATGGGGCACGTCGCCAAGCCGGCGAAGCTGGACGATCCGGAATCCTTCCTCGTCGACGAAGGCGAAAAGCACGATGTCGTCGCGGAAACCCGCGCGCCCGTCGTCACGGTGATGGGGCACGTCGACCACGGCAAGACGTCGTTGCTCGACTACATTCGCCGCACGCGCGTGGCAAGCGGTGAAGCGGGCGGCATCACGCAGCACATCGGTGCTTACCACGTGAATACGCCGCGCGGGATGATCACCTTCCTCGATACGCCGGGCCACGAAGCGTTTACCGCCATGCGCGCCCGCGGCGCGAAGGTCACGGACCTGGTCGTATTGGTGGTCGCAGCCGATGACGGAGTCATGCCGCAGACGCTGGAAGCCGTAAACCACGCCAAGGCGGCCAAGGTGCCGGTGCTGGTCGCGGTCAACAAGATCGACAAGCCGGAAGCGAATCCGGAAAAGATTCGCCAGGAACTCGCGGCGCACGAAGTCGTGCCGGAAGAGTGGGGCGGCGACGCGATGTTCCAGGATGTGTCCGCCAAGACAGGCAAGGGCATCGACGAACTTCTCGAGCGCATCCTGCTGCAGTCGGAAGTGCTGGAGCTGAAGGCACCGAAGGAAGCGCCCGCCCGCGGCGTCGTCATCGAATCCAAGCTGGACAAGGGGCGCGGCCCGGTGGCGACCATTCTGGTCCAGTCGGGAACGCTCAAGCGCGGCGACATCGTGCTCGCCGGCGCAGTGTTCGGGCGCGTGCGTGCGATGCTGGACGAAGCTGGCCATCCGGTCCAGGAAGCGGGGCCGTCCATTCCGGTGGAAATCCAGGGATTGTCCGACGTTCCCCTCGCTGGTGAAGAAGTCATGGTCCTCGGCGACGAGCGCAAGGCGAGGGAAATCGCCTTGTTCCGCCAGGGCAAGTTCCGCGAGGTCAAGCTGGCCAAGCAGCAGACCTTGAAACTGGAAGGCGTCTACGACCAGATGACGACGGGCCAGGCCAAGTCGCTGTCGTTGATCATCAAGGCCGACGTGCAAGGCTCCTACGAGGCCTTGTCCCAGTCGCTCGAAAAACTCTCGACGTCGGAAGTCAAGGTCAACATCGTCCATGCCGGTGTCGGCGCGATCACGGAATCGGACGTCAACCTTGCGCTTGCCTCCAATGCCGTCATCATCGGATTCAACACGCGTGCGGATGCCACCGCGCGCAAGCTGGTTGCCGCGCACGGCATCGACTTGCGCTACTACAACATCATTTACGAAGCGGTGGACGAAGTGAAGTCCGCCTTGTCCGGGATGCTGGCGCCCGAGAAGAAGGAAAACACGCTCGGCCTCGTCGAAATCCGGCAGGTGTTCAAGATCTCGAAGATCGGCACCGTCGCCGGCTGCTATGTGCTGGAGGGCCTGGTTCGCCGGGGCTCCTTGATTCGGGTATTGCGCGACAACGTCGTGATCCACACCGGCGAGCTGGATTCGCTGAAGCGCTTCAAGGACGACGTCCGCGAGGTCAAGGCGGGATTCGAGTGCGGCCTGTCGATCAAGGGATTCGACGATCTCAAGGTGGCGGACCAGTTGGAAGTCTACGAAGTCGTGGAAATCGCGCGCAGCCTCTGATTCGGCATCCGCGCGGGGCCGGTGGCATCGCCGACTCCGCGCGGAATTCCTCCGGTCGTCCCCATGGCGAAAAATCCCTCAAGGCTCGGCAAGATCGCCGACCAGGTCCAGAAGGACCTCGCCGAACTGGTTCGCACCGAACTCAAGGATCCCCGCGTCGGCATGATCACGCTGACCGGCGTGGAAATGAGCAGCGACCACAAGCACGCGAAGATATTCTTCACCACGCTTGGCGGTGCGGATGCCGCGGCGTTGGCGGACATCGGCCTGAAACGTGCCTCCGGCTTCTTGCGATCCCAGCTGGCCAGGGGGCTCAAGCTCCGTGTCGTTCCGGAACTGCACTTCGTCTACGACGAGTCGGTCGAGCGTGGCATGCGGTTGTCGAAACTGATCGACGATGCCGTCGCGTCGCAATCGGGCGAAGCGCCGGAAGACAAAGCCTGACGCGTTCGACCATCGATGGGCTGATGTCATGAAGCACGGCGTACTGCTGCTGGACAAGCCAGCCGGGATTTCCTCGAACGCGGCGCTCCAGCGCGTTCGCCGGCTGTTCGAGTGGTCGAAGGCGGGACATACGGGCACCCTGGACCCGCTCGCGACCGGCCTGCTGCCGATATGCCTCGGCGAGGCCACCAAGTTTTCCCATTCCCTGCTCGATGCCGATAAAACCTACGAGGCGACCATTCGACTCGGGTTTCGTAGCACGACAGGCGATGCCGAGGGGGAGATCGAGGTGGGGGCGGCTGCGGATTTCCCGGATGAAGCCGTCCACGCGACGATTGGCGCATTCATAGGCCCGCTGGAACAAATTCCCCCCATGCACAGCGCCCTGAAGAAGGACGGCAGGCCGCTTTACAGTTATGCGCGAGCCGGGGAATCCTTTGTCCGGGAAGCTCGAAAAATTATCATAAACAGGCTGCAATTAATTGATAGAGAGAGGGAAACAATTCGCATATCCGTCGATTGCAGCAAAGGCACCTATGTCAGGGTATTGGCCCAGGACATTGGCGAAAAACTCGGTTGCGGCGGCTATCTTCTGGCATTGCGGCGGACCGGGATTCGCGATCTCTCGGTCGATGGCGCCATTGGCCTGGAGGGATTGGCAGCCTTGCCTGAATCGGAAAGAGATGCGCGCCTGCTTCCGGTGGACTGCCTTGTGAACTCCCTGCCCGCGATTCACCTGGACCAGCATACGAGTCGCAGGATCGTGACTGGCCAGAACGTTGCTGGCGCGTTTGTGCCAGGCCTTAACCGGCTTTACGATCAGGCGGGTAGCTTCCTTGGACTTGGAGAGGCCGCGGCAGATGGGAACCTGGTCCCAAAACGGCTGGTTTCAACCGTTGCCGCGAGCGAAAGGCCGCGGGGCGAAAATCCCAATTAACCCCATAAAATTACTTGGAAACCAAAGGGGTCCGAAGGTAGAATACCGGCCTTTCTTCGGGAGAGTCAGGTAATGTCGATTTCGACGAGCCAGAAGGCTCAGATACTGCAGGATCATCAACGGGCGAAGGCCGACACCGGCTCGCCGGAAGTGCAGGTCGCCTTGCTGACCGCACGCATCAACGATCTGACCGGTCATTTCAAGGACCACGTCAAGGATCACCATTCGCGCCGCGGCCTGCTCAGGATGGTGAGCCGCCGTCGCAAGCTGCTGGACTACCTGCGCCGCTCGGATCGCGACCGCTATCGCACGCTGCTCGATCGTCTCGGCCTGCGCAAGTAATTCGGTCTTTTGTGAATCTCCGGCGCGGCGCCAGCCGTTCCGAAGTGTGAGGAGCAGGCGATGAAGACCGCTCCACCTCGTCAAATAATCCAATCGCGCCGGCGGGAACGCAGTTCTCTCCGGCGTTGCTGCTTTTAAAGGGAACCGACTTGAACGTCACCAGAAAAACCCTCAATTACGGGCGCCACACGCTGACGCTCGAAACCGGCGAAATCGCCCGCCAGGCGCACGGTGCCGTGCTGGTCAATCTCGACGACACCGTGGTGCTGGTCACCGTCGTAGGCCGGAAGGACGTCAAGCCGGGCCAGGATTTTTTTCCGCTGACCGTCGACTACCAGGAGCGCACTTACGCGGCCGGCAAGATACCCGGGGGGTTTTTCAAGCGTGAAGGACGGCCTTCGGAAAAGGAAATCCTGACTTCCCGCCTGATCGATCGCCCGATCCGACCGCTGTTCCCCGAAGGTTTCTACAACGAAGTGCAGGTCATCGCCACGGTCGTTTCGTCCAACAACGAGATCGATTCCGACATTCCCGCGATGATCGGCGCCTCCGCCGCTCTGGCCATATCCGGCATCCCGTTCGACGGCCCCATCGGCGCGGCGCGCGTGGGCTACCTGAACGGCGAATACATCCTCAATCCGACGCAGACCGAGCTCAAGACGTCGCAGCTCAACCTCGTCGTCGCCGGCACCAGCCAGGCGGTGCTGATGGTCGAGTCCGAGGCGATGGAGCTTCCCGAGGACGTCATGCTGGGCGCGGTGGTGTACGGCCACCAGCAGATGCAGGCCGTCATCGAAGCGATCAACGAGATGGCCGATGAAGTCGGCAAGCCGCTCTGGGATATCGCGCCGTCGCAAAAAGAGCCCGCGCTGGTCGATCGCATCGCGGCCATCGCGGAAAGCGAACTGCGCCAGGCCTACGGGCTGCGCCAGAAGCAGGCGCGCACCGAAAAAATCGACGCGACCCGCAGCAAGGTCCTGGCCGACGTCGTCCCTGAAGGATCGAGCACCGATCATGTCAACCTGGTCAAGACGATCTTCAGCGACATCGAAGCCAAGATCGTTCGCACGCAAATCCTGAACGGCGAGCCGCGCATCGACGGCCGCGATACCCGCACGGTTCGCCCGATCACGATTCGCGCGGGCGTGCTGCCGCGCGCGCACGGCTCCGTGCTGTTCACGCGGGGAGAAACGCAGGCGCTCGCCGTGGCAACGCTGGGAACCGCGCGCGACGAGCAGATCATCGACGCGCTGATGGGCGAATACACCGAGCGCTTCATGCTCCATTACAACTTCCCGCCGTATTCCACCGGCGAAACCGGGCGCGTCGGCACGCCGAAGCGCCGTGAAGTCGGCCATGGCCGGCTCGCCAAGCGTGCGCTGCTGGCGGTACTGCCCAAGCCGGAAGAATTCGCGTATTCCATGCGTGTCGTTTCCGAAATCATGGAATCCAACGGCTCCAGCTCGATGGCATCGGTCTGCGGCGGTTGTCTCGCGCTGATGGACGCGGGCGTGCCGCTGAAGGCGCACGTGGCCGGCATCGCCATGGGCCTGATCAAGGAAGGCAACCGCTTCGCGGTGCTGACCGACATCCTCGGCGACGAGGATCACCTCGGCGACATGGACTTCAAGGTCGCGGGCACCGAGAACGGCGTGACCGCCCTGCAGATGGACATCAAGATCCAGGGCATCACGAAGGAAATCATGAACGTCGCGCTTAAGCAGGCCAGGGAAGGGCGCATGCACATCCTCGGCATCATGCGCGAGACGCTGGGCAGCGCGCGCACCGAGCTGTCGGCCTATGCGCCGCGCATGATCACGATCAAGATCAAGCCGGAAAAGATCCGCGACGTCATCGGCAAGGGGGGTGCCGTCATTCGCGCCATCACCGAGGAGACCGGCACGACCATCGACATCAACGACGACGGCACCGTGACCATCGCCTGCGTTTCCTCCGAAGGCGGCGAGGCGGCGAAGCGTCGCATCGAGGAAATCACGGCGGAAGTCGAAGTCGGCCGCATCTACGACGGCACCGTGCTGAAGCTGCTGGATTTCGGCGCCATCGTCAGCGTGCTGCCGGGCAAGGACGGCCTGCTGCACATCTCGCAGATCGCCAATGAGCGGGTCAACAGCGTCGCCGACCACCTCAAGGAAGGCCAGGCCGTGCGAGTGAAGGTGCTCGAGGCCGACGAGAAAGGCCGCCTGCGGCTGTCGATGAAGGCCGTCGCGGAAGAACAGAAGGCCGCCAGCCAGAACTAGCCGGCGCGGCGCCGGCCGCAAATAAAAAGCCCGCCTCCAGGCGGGCTTTTTTCTTGTCCGCGCGCGTCGTTATTGCACGCTTGCGACGACCTGCATCCAGGGGAACACGTAGGCCTGCAGCATCACCAGGCCGCCCACCAGCATGGCCAGCACGATGCTGTGGAAGAACACGTAGCGCAGGATGTCGCCTTCATGGCCGTACCAGCGCGTGGCGGTCGATGCCACCACGATGGATTGCGCGTCGATCATCTTGCCCATCACGCCGCCCGAGCTGTTCGCGGCAGCCATCAGGTTCGGGTTGAGCCCGATCTGCTCGGAGGTGATTTTCTGCAGGCCGCCGAACAGCACGTTCGAGGCCGTGTCGGAGCCCGTCAGCGCCACACCCAGCCAGCCCAGCAAGGTGCCGAAGAACGGATAGAGCGCGCCGGTGTGCGCGAAGGCAAGGCCCATCGTCGCATCGGTACCCGAATAGCGCGTCACGAACCCGAGCGCCAGCATCGCCGCGATGGTCAGCAGCGAGAATTTCACCAGCAGGATCGTCTCCCAGTACTTGCGCAGCATCTCGCCCAAGGAATAGCGCATGTAGAGTCCGGCGAGCAATGCGGCAATCAGGATTCCGGATCCTGTCGCCGACAGCCAGTTCAGGCTGTAGATCGCCTTCTCGGTCCCGGGCTTGGCCACCACAGGCGGGACTTTTTGCACCATTTCGTTCAGCCCGGGAACCGGGAAATCGATCTTGGTGACGCCTTTCCACGCGTAGGGAACGGTCTCCGACTTTTCCTTGCCGTCGACGACGACGACGCGTTTTTCCTGCGACAGGCCATTCAGGAGATCCTTGACCTGGGGCACGCCCCACAGGAAAACGAAAACCGAGAGCACGATCCAGGGCACCCAGGCGCGGATCACGGTGGCGCGATCGTGTTTCTGGATTTCCAACTTGCTGCCGGGAGCCGCTTCGCCTTCCTGCCGGTTGCCCTTGAGCGCGGTGGTCTTCCAGATCGTCTTCGGCTTCCACACCTTCAGGAACAGCGTCAGGCAGATCATCGAGATGATCGCGGCGCCCACGTCCACCAGCCACGGGCCGTGGTAGTTCGAAATCAGGAACTGCGGAATCGCGAAGCTGACACCGGTAACCAGGATCGCAGGCCAGATCTCCTTCATGCCGCGCCAGCCGGCAAAGGCCCAGATCAGCCAGAAGGGCACCAGCAGCGAGAAGAAGGGCAGTTGCCGGCCGACCATCGCCGAGAGGTCCAGCAGGTTCAGTCCCGTCACGGCCGAGAGCGCAATGACCGGCGTGCCGAGCGCGCCGTAAGCCACCGGCGCGGTGTTGGCGATCAGCGAAAGCCCCGACGCCGCGAGCGGCGAGAATCCCAGGCCGATCAGGATGGCACCCGTGACCGCGACCGGCGTGCCGAATCCCGCCGCGCCTTCGAAGAAGGCACCGAACGCGAACGCGATCAACAGAAGCTGCAGGCGGCGGTCTTCCGTGACGCCGGCGATGCTGTCCTGCAGGATCTTGAAGTAGCCTTTGTCCTTGGTGAGCTGGTACAGGAAGATGATGTTCAGCACGATCCAGCCGATCGGCAGCAGGCCGAAGAAGGCGCCGTATCCGGCCGCGGCACCGGCCATCGAAGCGGGCATGCCGAACACGAATATCGCGATGACCAGAGCGGAGATGAGGCCGAGGATGGCGGCGACGTGCGCGGACAGGTGAAAGAACGCGAGTCCGCCGAGCAGCACGACGACGGGAATGGTGGCAAGCAGCGTGCTCAGCACGGCGTTGCCCATCGGATCGTAGACCTGTGACCAGATCATTTGCGTGACCTCCCTGATTATTCCGGTTGCGGCCCGTGCTGCGGCCGGGAACGGCTTTGTTCGAATGGCGCGCCATTATATCCATACAGCCGGCGGTAAACGCCATCCGCAACGCCGGGAACGGCGAACGCCGTGGGTATAATCGGGACATATGAACGGGAGAGCATGAATGAACGAGAACATGCCATTCAGGAGCGGCGGCCGCATCCTGGTCGACCAGTTGCGCATCCACGGTGCCGACACTGCGTTCTGCGTTCCGGGCGAGAGCTACCTCGACGTGCTGAACGCGTTCTACGACGAGCGCGAGCGCATGCGCCTGATCGTCTGCCGCCAGGAAGGCGGCGCGGCCTTCATGGCGGAAGCTTACGGAAAACTCACGGGGCGTCCGGGCGTTTGCCTGGTGACGCGCGGCCCCGGCGCCACGAATGCGAGCATCGGCGTGCACACGGCCTACCAGGATTCCACGCCGATGATCCTGTTCATCGGCCAGGTGGGCAGCGACGTGGTCGAGCGCGAGGCCTTCCAGGAAATGGACTACCGGCGCATGTTCGGCCAGATGGCGAAGTGGGTCGCGCAGATCGATCGCGCGGATCGCATTCCCGAATACATCAGCCATGCTTTTCACACCGCGGTTTCGGGCCGTCCCGGCCCCGTGGTGCTGTCCTTGCCGGAGGACATGCTGGTCAGCCAGGCCGTCGCGGTCGATGCCAGACCTTATGCGAGGGTCAAGGCGCATCCCGGGGCCGGCGACATGGCCAAGCTGCGGGAAATGCTCGGGGCCGCGCAGAAGCCGCTCGTCATCCTCGGCGGGGGCGATTGGTCCGCAGAAGCCTGCGACAGCATTCGCGCGTTCGTCGAGACGAACAATCTTCCCGCGACCTGCAGCTTCCGGCGGCAGGACCTGATGGACAACCGCCACCCGAATTATTGCGGGGACGTCGGCATCGGCATCAACCCGCCGCTCGCCGAGCGCGTGCGCGGCGCGGACCTCATCCTGACGATAGGCGCGCGGCTCGGCGAGATGACGAGCGGCGGCTACACGCTGTTCGGCATTCCGCGACCCGTGCAGCGCATGGTCCACGTGCATCCTTCGGCTGAAGAACTGGGCCGCGTCTACCAGGCGGACCTCATGATCAACTCGGGCATGCGCGAATTCGCCGCGGCCGCGGCGGTGCTGCCGCCGGTGGATTCGTCACGCTGGCGCGACTGGACGCATCGCGCGCGCGAGGACTACGAAAAAAACCTCAAGCACGGCAGCATGCCCGGCGCGCTGGACCTCGGCGAGGTCATGGCCTTCCTGCGCAAGCGGTTGCCGGCGAATGCCATCCTGACCAACGGCGCGGGAAATTATTCCGGCTGGGTGCAGCGCTTCTACCAGTACACCGGGTTTCGAACCCAGCTCGCGCCGACCAACGGTGCGATGGGCTATGGCGTGCCTTCGGCAATCGCAGCCAAGGCCGTGCATCCCGACCGCGTCGTGGTGAGTTTTTCGGGCGACGGCTGCTTCACCATGAACGGCCAGGAACTGGCGACCGCCGTTCAGTATGAATTGCCCGTGCTGTTCATCGTCGTCAACAACGGCATGTACGGGACCATTCGCATGCACCAGGAGCGCGAATATCCCGCGCGCGTCTATGCCACCGCACTCAGGAATCCGGATTTCGTCGCGCTGGCAAAAGCCTATGGCTTGCAGGGCGAGCTCGTCAGCAAGACGGCGGAATTCGAGCCGGCGTTCGAACGCGCGCTGGCGTCGGGCAAGCCGGCGTTACTGGAGTTGCGCATCGATCCCGAAGCCATTACCACGCGCACGAGCCTGACAGCCGTGCGCGAAAACGCGATCAAAGCGGGGCGTTAAGTCGGAAGGGCTCGACGCTTACTCGACGCGTGCGCCCGACTCGCGGATGATTTTTGCCCACTTCGGCGCCTCGAGGCGCCGGAACTCCGCAAGTTGCTCGGCAGTGCCGCCAGCCGGTTCGATTCCCTGCGCGATCCATTGATCGCGAATGTCCTTCGAGGCAATCGCCTTCGCGGCCTCGCGATTCAGGCGGGAAATGATGTTCTCCGGCGTATGCGCCGGGGCGTAGAGCGCGAACCACGAGGTGATCGAAAACCCGGTGAGCCCGAATTCCGCCAAAGTCGGCAGTTCCGGCAGCACCGGCGACCGCCGTGGACCCGTCACCGCGAGCGCGCGCAGCTTGCCGGCCTTCACCTGCGGCAGCGAGCTGGGGATGTTGTCGAACATGAGCTGCACCTGGCCGCCGACCAGGTCGATCACGGCGGGCGCGCTGCCCTTGTAGGGCACGTGGATCATCTCGACGCCGGCCAGCTTCTTGAACAATTCTCCTGATAGATGCTGGGACGTGCCGTTGCCGGCCGATGCGAAAGCGAGCTCCCCCGGCTTCGACTTCGCCAGCGCGATAAGCTCCTTCACGTTCTTTGCGGGCAGCGATGGATTCACGACCAGGATATTGGGCAATGTCGCGACCAGCACGATAGGCGCGAGGTCCTTTTCCGCGTCGAATGGCAGCGTCGGATACAAGGTGGGATTGATTGCATGCGTCGCCACCGTGCCCATCACGATCGTGTAGCCGTCCGCGGGCGACTTCGCGACGAGGTCGACACCGATGTTGCCTCCCGCGCCTGGCCGGTTGTCGACGATGACTTGCTGGCCCAGGCTCTCCGTCAGCTTCTGTCCCAGCGTGCGCGCGAGCATGTCCGCGGTGCCGCCCGGCGTATAGGGCACGACGAGGCGGATCGGCTTCACCGGATAGTCGGCCGCGATCGCCGCTTGCATGCTCGCGCAGGCGAGCAACATCACAGCCAAGAGGCGATGCATGACGGCCATCGACTATGCGCCTTAGAATCCGACCGCCTGGCCGTCGCGCCGCGGTTCGGACGCGGCAACGTACGCGTCGCCCAGGCGATAAATCAATTGCGCCGCCCCGAACTCCATGCTGTCCGGCGCCGCGCGAATCGCGCGGTGGCCGAGTGCGGCAAGGCCCGCGACCACCTTCTCGCCGGCGGCGTGCTCGATCAGGATGCTGCCGTCGAGCAGGATTTTCCAGCGCGGCGCATCCGCCGCGACTTGCGGATTCTGGCCGTAGTCGATCACGCGCAATGCCATTTGCAGGTGGCCCTGCGGCTGCATGTCGGCACCCATCACACCGAAGCTCATGACCGGCTTGCCGTCGCGAGTGAGGAAGGCCGGGATGATCGTATGGAAGGGCCGCTTGCCGCCGGCAACGAGGTTCGGATGTCCCGGTGCGAGCGAAAATCCGGCCGCCCGATTCTGCATGCTGATGCCCGTGCCAGGCACGACGACGCCGGAACCGAAACCCATGTAGTTCGACTGGATGTACGAAACCATCATGCCGCTCGCGTCGGCCGTCGTCAGGTAAACGGTTCCCGTCGGCGGCAAGCCGGCGACCGCCTGGCCGGCGCGGTCCCGGCGAATCGCCTGCGCGCGTGACTTCAGATACGCGGCGTCCAGCAGCATCGCGCCCTGGATTTTCATCGTGTTCGCATCGGACACGTGCTGGTAGGTATCGGCGAAGGCAAGCTTCATCGCTTCGATCTGCAGATGCAGGCTCTCCACCGAATCGACGGCAATGTTCTTCATGTCGAATTCCCGCAGCATGCCCAGCGCCATCAACGCCGCGATGCCCTGGCCGTTGGGCGGGATTTCATGGATGCGATGTCCGGCATATTCCTGGGAGATGGGTTCCACCCAGTCCGCGCGGTGCGCCGCGAGATCTTCGGCGCGCATGGCACCGCCGCACGACTTGCTGAACTCGGCGATGCGCTTGGCGAGGTCGCCGCGATAGAACGACTCGCCGCGGGTCGCGGCGATGGCGGCCAGCGTATCGCCCTGCCCGGGAAAGCGAAACGTTTCGCCGGTGCGCGGCGCGCGGCCCGCTGGCATGAAGGCCTGCGCAAACCCGGGCTGGTCCTTGAGCCGCGGAATCTGGCCTTCCCACTGGCGTGCAACGACCGGCGACACCGGAAAACCGTTGCGTGCATATTCGATTGCGGGCTCGAACAGCGCTTCGAACGGCAGCTTGCCGAATTTTTCCGACAGGGCGGCCCATGCCGATACCACGCCGGGCACGGTCACGCTGTCCCAGCCGTCGATCGGCATGCGCGCGAGGCCCGCGAAGCGTTCCGGCGTCCAGGCGCTCGGCGCACGTCCTGATGCGTTCAGCCCGTGCAGCGTCTTTCCGTCCCATACCAATGCGAAGGCATCGGAGCCGATGCCGTTCATGACGGGTTCGACGACCGTCAGCGTCGCGGCCGTGGCGATGGCGGCATCCACCGCGTTGCCGCCTGTCAGCAGCATGCGCAGGCCCGCCTGCGCGGCCAGCGGTTGCGAGGTGGCGACTACGTTGCGCGCCAGCACGGGCATGCGGCGCGATGCGTACGGAAAATCCCAGGTGAATCCGGTCATCGATTACTCCACAAAGGCTTCTTCACGTTTCTTTTTCACGACGGGCAGCACGACCGCGACCAGCAGCACGAGCGCGACCAGGAGCAGTCCCGCGCTGAGCGGCCGGGTCACGAACACCCCGGGATTGCCGCGCGAGAGCAGCATCGCGCGCCGCAGATTGTCCTCCATCATCGGCCCCAGCACGAAGCCCAGCAGCAGCGGCGCGGGTTCGCAGTCGAGCTTGATGAACACATAGCCCAGCAACCCGAAGAACAGCGCCAGGCCGACGTCCACCGCGCTGTTGTTGAGGCTGTACACGCCGATGCAGCAGAACAGCAGGATCGCGGGGTAGAGGATGCGGTAGGGCACGGACAGCAGCTTCACCCAGATGCCGATCAGCGGCAGGTTCAGGATCACCAATAACAAGTTGCCGATCCACATGCTCGCGATCATTCCCCAGAACAGTTCCGGGCGCTCGCTCATGACCTGCGGCCCGGGCACGATGCCGTGGATCGTCATCGCGCCCACCATGAGCGCCATGACGGGATTCGAGGGAATGCCCAGGGTCAGCAGGGGAATGAAGGATGTTTGCGCGCCGGCATTGTTCGCCGATTCCGGCGCGGCGACGCCTTCGATCGCGCCCTCGCCGAAGCGCGAGGGTTGCTTCGCGATTTTCTTTTCCAGCGTGTAAGCCGCGAACGAGCCCAGCACCGCGCCGCCTCCCGGCAGGATGCCGAGCAATGCGCCGATGCCGGTGCCACGCAGCACGGCTTTCCATGATTCGGCGAAATCCTTCTTCGTCGGCATCAGGCTCGTGATTTTCGCCATGATGACTTCGCGCCCGGCGCGCCGCTCGAGGTTGGCGATGATCTCGGAGAACCCGAACAGGCCCATGGCCACGACGACGAAGCCGATGCCGTCGTTCAACTCGGGCAGGCCGAAGGTGTAGCGGAAAAACAGCGTGTTCGTGTCGGGCCCGACCAGGCCGAGCAGCAGGCCGAGGATGATCATGGCGATCGCCTTGATGAGCGAACCGCGCGCCAGCACGATGGCCGCGATCAGCCCCAGCACCATCAGCGAAAAATATTCGGCAGGGCCGAACTGGAAGGCGATCTCGGCAAGCGGCGGCGCGAACAATGCCAGCACGAGCGTGCTGACCGTGCCAGCGAAGAACGATCCGAGCGCCGCGATCGCGAGGGCCGGGCCGGCGCGGCCTTGTCGCGCCATCGCATAGCCGTCGAGGCAGGTCACGACCGAGGACGACTCGCCGGGAATGTTGACCAGTATCGCCGTCGTGGAGCCGCCGTATTGCGCGCCGTAATAGATGCCGGCCAGCATGATCAATGCGGAGACCGGCGGCAGCGTAAACGTGGCCGGCAACAGCATCGCGATGGTCGCCACCGGACCGATGCCGGGCAGCACGCCGATCAGCGTGCCGAGCAACACGCCGACGAAGCAGTACAAGGTGTTTTGCAGCGTCAGCGCGACGCCGAATCCCAGGTGCAGGTTGGCGATCAGGTCCATCAGAACGGCAGCAGCTTGAACGGCAATCCGAGGCCGTAGGCGAACACGCCCACCGAAAGTGCCAGCAGGAACACGCACACGACGATGACCTCGCGCCAGCGGCTCTCGGGACTCGCCGCTGCGCCGACCGCCGTCATGAGCATGGTCGCGACGACGATGCCGAGCGTGTCCACGCTTGCCGCGAACGCGCCGATCGCGCCGAGCACGAGGATGAGCGGGCGCAAGCCGATGGCCTCGACCTTGTCGCCGGCGACGAAGAGGCTCCTGGCGCAAATGATCGTGCCCAGGACCAGCAGCAGCGAGCCCAAGACCAGCGGGAAATAACCTGCGCCCATCTGGAATGCCGTGCCCATCGGATAGTTGCGGCCGACTACAACGGCACAAAGGCCGAACAGCAGAAAAACCAATCCCGCGTACCAGTCACGGGGACTGCGAATGCGAACGCCCAAGCGCCTCCCCGTTGATATTGTTTTGCCGGTGCGGATTCGAAGGTGGGCTATTCTTCCACAGGACTTCCTTGCTTCGCAAACCGGGGGATCATCGCGCCCGGCACAGCGGCGCGCTGAGCGCCTGCAGCACGTCGCCGGTGCGCGCATCCTCGACGAAGGCGGCGACGAACAAGTCGCGCGCCTTCCAGTCGGCGTGCAGCGGCTTGCTCGATTGCCAGTGCAGGCGGCCGGCATCCAGTGGCAAGGGCCCGGTCAATTCGCGCACAACGAAGTCGTGGCGCAGCAGCTTGCCCTGGTTTTCGCCCGCCCGCACGGCGGTTTCGAGCCGGTTTTCCGCGATTACGAAGAAGGCCTGCGCATCGCGCTGCGTTGCCGGCGCCACTTCGACGTCCATCACCACGTTGACTTTTCCCTCGGCAAGAACCTGGCGCAATGCCAGCTGCGCGGTCGCGGTCTGCTTGTTCAATTCGCCGAGTTGCGCGCCGAAAGTACGGTCGGAGCCCGATCGGTAATCGGTGCCGTTGAGCAGTATTTGCGGCGTATAGACCACGCTCGCGCGATTGCGATGCGCCTGCATGCGCTGGCGTTCGCTGAACTGCGCCTTCGCCATCCGGTCCGGCCAGCCGAGCTGATCCCAGTAGTCGACATGGAAAGCGAGCGGGATGACGCGATTCGAATCGAAGCCTTTTTCAGGCAGCGCACTGACCCAGCGATCGGCGGGCGGGCAGCTGTTGCAGCCTTCCGACGTATAGAGCTCGAGCACCCCCACTCGCGTGGGCAGGCTGCGGCTTTCGCAGGCAGGTTCGGCGCCGGCGTCCAGGCACGGCAGGAACGAAAGGATCGCGGCCACGAGGACGCACCGCCCCGGCACTTTAGCGGCACGGGATGCCTGCGGTTCTTCCGGCGGACTGCTTTTGCTATGATGCATGTTCTCCCTCCCTGTTGGCCCTTCCTTGAGCATTGATTTACACACCCACTCCACGTATTCCGATGGAGTGCTCACGCCCGGGGAACTGGTTTGCCGGGCGGCTTCCCGGGGCGTAAGCCTGCTGGCCCTGACCGACCACGACGAAACCGGCGGTCTCGCCGAGGCGGGCGACATCGCCGCCGAACAGGGCGTGCGCCTCGTTCCCGGCGTCGAGATCTCCTCGACCTGGGAAGCGCAGACCATCCATGTCGTCGGCCTCGACATCGACGCGCAAGCAGCAGCGCTCGTCGCAGGCCTGGCATCGATCCGCGATTCGCGCGCGTCGCGCGCTTCCATGATCGCGGCACAACTGGAGGCATCCGGCATTCCGGGCAGCCTTGCGGGCGCAATGCACCATGCGGGCAACGCATCGGTGGGGCGCAGCCACTTTGCGCGCTTCCTGGTCGAGCGCAAATACGTTCGCAATTCCAGCGATGCCTTCCGGCTCTGGCTGGGAAGCGGGCGTCCCGGTTACGTGCCGCCGGTTTGGCCCGATATCGCGCGCGTGGTGGAATGGATTCATGCCGCCTCCGGCCAGGCCGTCCTCGCGCATCCTGACCGCTACCGGCTCTCGCCGCGCATGCTGCGTTCGTTGTTCGAAACGTTCGCGAATGCAGGCGGCGATGCGATCGAAGTCAATGCCGAAGGCCGATTCAAGTCCTCGGCACAGGTACGGCTGGCGCGCGAATTCGGATTCGCGTTGTCTGCCGGCTCCGATTTCCACGCCCCGGGAAAAGGCGTGCCGGATGTCGGCGACGCGACGGCGATTCCCGCGGACCTGCCCGCGGTCTGGCAGCGCTTCCGGACCCGGGAACGATGAATTCCGCATGGCCCGGTATTTCGCATTGCATCCGGAGAATCCCCAGCAGAGGCTCATTCGCCAGGCGGTCGAGATCGTCCGGCGCGGGGGGCTGGTGGTGTATCCGACGGATTCCTGTTATGCGCTGGGCTGCCACATCGGCGACAAGGGCGCGATGGAGCGCATCCGCCGCATCCGCCAGGTGGACGACAAGCATCATTTCACGCTCGTGTGCCGCGACCTGTCCGAGCTCGGCCAGTACGCCATCGTCGACAACATCCAGTACCGGTCGCTCAGGGCCTCCACGCCGGGTAGCTATACGTTCATCCTCAAGGCCAGCCGCGAAGTGCCCAAGCGTCTCATGAATCCGAAGCGCAATACGATCGGCCTGCGCGTGCCGGACCATCGTATCGTTCGCAGCCTGCTCGATGAAATGCGCGAGCCGCTGCTGAGCTCGACGCTGATCCTGCCGGGTGACCCGCTGCCGCTGAACGACATGGACGAGATTCGCAATCGGCTCGATCACGACGTCGATGTCATCCTGGACGGCGGTCCGTGCGGCGTGGACATGACCACGGTCGTCGACCTGACCGCGGATGCGCCGTTCATCATCAGGAAGGGCAAGGGCAGCACGGCGCCCTTCGGCATCGCGCCCTGATGGAACTCGAGCAAACCCTGCGCATGATCCTGCTGTATGCGATCCCGGGAATTTTCGCGATCACGCTGCACGAAGCCGCGCACGGCTACGCGGCGCGGCAGTTCGGCGATCTCACGGCCTGGCAGGCGGGGCGCATCACGCTCAATCCGCTCAAGCACATCGATGTCATGGGCACCATCGTGATCCCGGTCATCCTGCTGATCGCGAGCCAGGGCAAGTATGCATTCGGCTGGGCCAAGCCGGTGCCGGTGAATTTCGGGCACTTGCGCAATCCCAAGCGCGACATGTTGTGGGTCGCTGCGGCCGGGCCGGGTGCCAATCTCGTCATGGCCGTCATGTGGGCATTCGTGATGAAGGCCGCGCTGGGCCTGCCTGCCGGCTATTTCACCGAGCCCTTGCTGATGATGGCGCGCGGCGGAATCATCATCAACGCCGTTCTAATGGTATTGAACCTGCTGCCGCTGCCGCCGCTGGACGGCGGCCGCATCGCCGTGAGCCTGCTCCCGCACCGGCTGGCGTATCGTTTCGCCAGGGTCGAGCCCTACGGGCTCATGATCGTGCTGGCGCTGATGCTGCTCGGCGTGCTCGGCAGGGTGATGTGGCCGATCGTCGCGGCATTCATCGGCGTGCTGGCGGCGGTTTTCAATTTCTCGTAACCAACGGGCTTCAACAGAGGATCACAATGTTCGTCGATCGCGTACTGTCCGGAATGCGCCCCACCGGCGGCCTGCACCTCGGGCACTATCACGGCGTGCTGAAGAACTGGATCAAGCTGCAGCACGAGTATCCCTGCTTGTTCTTCGTCGCCGACTGGCACGCGCTGACCACGCACTACGACACGCCGGAAGTCATCGCCCACAACGTGTGGGACATGCTGGTGGATTGGCTCGCCGCGGGCGTCGATCCCTCTCAGGCAACGCTCTTCATCCAGTCGCGCGTGCCGCAACACGCCGAGCTTCACCTGCTGATGTCGATGATCACGCCGCTGGGCTGGCTCGAACGCGTACCGACCTACAAGGACCAGCAGGAAAAGCTGACCGACAAGGATCTCTCTACCTACGGCTTCCTCGGCTATCCGCTGCTGCAGAGCGCCGACATCCTGATCTACCGCGCCAACCGCGTGCCGGTGGGCGAGGACCAGGTTCCGCACATCGAATTCACGCGCGAGATCGCGCGCCGCTTCAACCACGTCTACGGGCGCGAAGTGGGCTTCGAGGAGAAGGCCGAGGCCGCCGTCAAGAAGCTCGGCGTGAAGCGCGGCAAACTCTACCGCCAGTTGCGTACGCGCTACCAGGAGCAAGGCGACGACGAGGCATTGTCCGCCGGCAAATCGTTGCTGGAAGAAGCCGCGAATCTCTCCATGGGGGATCGCGAGCGCCTGTTCGGCTACCTTGAAGGCGGCGGCAAGATGATCCTGTCCGAGCCGCACGCGATGCTCACCGAGGCGTCGAAAATGCCCGGCCTCGACGGCCAGAAAATGTCCAAGTCCTACAACAACACGATCACGCTGCGCGAAGACGCCGAAAGCGTCACGAAGAAAATCCGCACGATGCCGACCGACCCCGCACGCGTGAGGATCACGGATCCGGGCGATCCGGAGAAATGCCCGGTCTGGGAATTCCACAAGGTCTACTCCAGCGCAGAGGTCAAGGACTGGGCGCAGAAGGGCTGTCGCAGCGCGGCCTTCGGTTGCCTGGAATGCAAGCAGCCGGTGATCGATGCGGTGCTGAAGGAGCAGGAGCCGATGCGCGAACGCGCGCAGCTCTACCTGGACGATCCGACCCTGGTGCGCAACATCATCGCGGACGGCTGCAGCAAGGCGCACAAGCTCGCAGAGGAAACCATGCGCGACGTTCGGGATGCCATGGGGCTGACCTACTCTTAGACGTAAATCCGGCTACACCCAACGCAAAGGCGCAAAGAACGCAAAGGTCGCAAAGAAAAAAAGAATCGAAAGATATTGATATACCCGTAAACGAAGTTCGGCCGGACAGGTACGCGCGGAACGCCACGACCATTCGGATCGTTATGTCCTTACTTTGCGACCTTCGCGTTCTTTGCGCCTTTGCGTTGGAAAGAGGGCTTAGGCGTCAGACTTTTCGCCGCATGAGCCTTTGCTGCCCACGCTTCCAGTCCTTGCCCTTTTCCGCCTCTCTTTTGTAGCTCCGGCCGTTTCACTTAACCTGCCTGAAGGCAGGTTAGCCTCCACTGCAAGCTCGCCGCCTCACCGGGTTCGGAGCAGGCGTTGCTTCTCGCGTTGCCAGTCCTTTTCTTTTTCAGCATCTCTCTTGTAGCTCCGGCCGCTAACGCTTAACTTGCAAAAGGCAAGTTAGCCTGCACTGCAAAATCGATTCCTCACTTCAAATCTTGTGCCGCATGAGCCTTTGCTGCTCACGCTTCCAGTCCTTGCCCTTTTCCGCCTCTCTTTTGTAGCTCCGGCCGTTTCACTTAACCTGCCTGAAGGCAGGTTAGCCTCCACTGCAAGCTCGCCGCCTCAACGGGTTCGGAGCAGGCGTTGCTTCTCACGTTGCCAGTCCTTCTCCTTCTCGGCGTCTCGCTTGTCATGCTGTTTTTTGCCCTTGGCGAGGCCGATCTCGAGCTTCACCCGACCGCGCACGTAGTGCATGTCCAGCGGCACCAGCGTGTAGCCCGCACGCTCGACCTTGCCGATGAGCTTGCGGATCTCGGCGGCGTGCAACAGCAGCTTGCGCGTGCGCGTGGGGTCGGCGTGGATGTGAGTCGAGGCGGTATTCAGTGGCGTGACGTGCGCGCCGATGATCCAGATCTCGGCGCCCTTGACCACGACATAGGCTTCCTTGAGCTGCACATGGCCGGCGCGGATGGATTTGACTTCCCAGCCTTCGAGCGCGATGCCGGCTTCGAAGCGCTCCTCGATGAAATAGTCGTGGAAGGCCTTCTTGTTCTGGACGATGCTCATGGGGAATCAAAGCCGGCTGCGTGAGTTTTTCCTGCGGGTCGTGTATTTTACCAACGCCTGAATTGTTTCCCGGACGTTTCGCAATGGCGTTGGTGGAAAAATCCGTGCTGATCGAATATTCCGCCGAACAGATGTACGCCCTGGTCGACGGCGTCGAGGCCTATCCCGAATTCCTGCCCTGGTGCGGCGGCACCGAGATCCTCGGTCGCGAGGGCAACGTGACGCGTGCCGCGGTCACCATCGATTTTCGCGGCATCAGGCAGCGTTTTTCCACCGAGAATCGCGCCGAGCCGCCGACGCTCATCGAGATGAAGCTGGTGGAAGGGCCGTTTCGCGAGCTCGACGGCAGCTGGCGCTTCAAGGCGCTGGGCGAGCAGGCCTGCAAGATCGAGTTCCGGTTGCACTACGAGTTCTCGAGCAAGCTGCTGGAGAAAATAGTCGGCCCGGTCTTCCACTACATCGCGAACAGCTTCGTCGACGCCTTCGTCAAGCGCGCCTGGCAGCTCTACGGCAGGCGATGACGATTCGCGTCGAGGTGGTCTATGCGCTCCCCCACGAGCAACGTGTCGTCGAACTGGAACTGGCCGCTGGGGCGCGCGTGGCGGATGCGATCCGCGAATCCGGCATCGTAGAAGCCATGCCGGGCGGATGGAATACCGGCATTCGTGTCGGCATCTGGGGTTCGCGGGCCGGGGCCGATACCGAATTGCGCGATGGCGACCGCGTGGAGATCTATCGGGAGCTCACCGCCGACCCGAAGCAGGCGAGGCGCCAGCGGGCAGGGCGGCAACGCGGGGCGAGCAAGCGCGCCTGACTAGTTGCACCAGGTCGAGACCGACTTCTTGGCCTTGTCCAGTTCCAGCGCGATTTCCGCGTCGCCAAGGTATTCGCGTTCGCCCTTGGTGTTCGTCTTCGTGATCCGGCCGCCGTTCTGCAGGTTGGCGACCTGCTCCTTCGCCTGCTTGCAGTTCTGCTTTTTCTCCGCCGCTTCGTCGGCCTTTTTCTTGTCCGCCGCTTCCTTCTCGGCCGCCTCGACCTGGCGCTTCTTGAACGCCGCTTCCTGTTCCTGGTAGGTGGGTGTCTTGTTCGCGGCCGCCGGCGCCTCCTTGGCATCCGTGCCCGCCGCAGCCGGCTGCGCCGCGCCTTTGCGCGGCTTGATGGTGGTTTCCGCCTTCGCGTTCGCGGGCGGCGGCTGGTCGGAATAGTGGACCTTGCCGTCGGCGTCCGTCCATTTGTACATCTGGGCGCCGGCCAGGGCGGCGTACAGGCAACCTGCGGCGACAACTGCGGCGAAGGCGGCGGCCTTCAGCGGATGGCGTTGCATGCTCGAATTCTCCTGTCGATCGGCGGATCCCGGGATACCCCGGCACCGGCCTTGCAGCGGGTGAGGCACCTTAGCCCCTCCAGTCTTCACGGTCAACGGACGAACCGGCCTCCGGGTTGAATTTGCCGGGTGAAAACGCGTCTGTATAATGGCGTCTTTGTGAAGGATCAAAAGGCATGCGCGTCCTGCATAAGGCCCTCACGTTCGACGACGTCCTCCTCGTTCCCGCCCATTCCACCGTCCTGCCCCGCGACGTCAACCTGACGACGCGCCTGACCAAAAGCATCACGCTGAACATCCCGCTGCTGTCCGCCGCCATGGACACAGTGACGGAAGCGCGCCTGGCGATCGCCATGGCGCAGGAAGGCGGCATCGGCATCCTGCACAAGAACATGCCGCCGAAGAACCAGGCCTCCCAGGTCGCCAAGGTCAAGCGCTTCGAGAGCGGCGTCGTCAAGGATCCCATCACGATCTCGCAGGACATGACGGTGCGCGACGTGCTGAACCTCATCCGCAGCCACAAGATTTCCGGACTGCCGGTGGTGGACGCGTCCCGGGTCGTCGGCATCGTCACCAACCGCGACCTGCGCTTCGAGAACAATCTCGACCAGCCGGTGAAGAACATCATGACCCCGCGCGATCGCCTGGTCACGGTCAAGGAGGGCACCAGCAACGAAGAGGCGATGAAGCTGCTGCATCAGCACCGCCTCGAGCGCGTGCTGGTGATCAACGAGAATTTCGAGCTGCGCGGCCTCATCACGGTCAAGGACATCCTCAAGTCTTCCGAGCACCCGAACGCCTGCAAGGACGCGCTCGGCCGCCTGCGCGTGGGTGCCGCAGTCGGTGTCGGCGAAGGCACGGAGGAGCGCATCGAATTGCTGGTCGAGGCCGGCGTGGACGTGCTGATCGTCGACACGGCGCACGGGCATTCGCAGGGCGTGCTCGACCGGGTACGCTGGGCCAAGAAGAAATTCCCGAAGACCCAGGTGATCGGCGGCAACATCGCCACCGGAGCCGCCGCGAAGGCATTGCTGGACCAGGGGGCGGACGGCGTCAAAGTCGGCATCGGGCCGGGTTCCATTTGCACCACGCGCATCGTCGCTGGAGTCGGCGTTCCGCAGATCACCGCGATCAACAACGTCGCCACGGCGCTGCAAGGCACCGGCGTTCCGATGATCGCCGACGGCGGCATCCGTTATTCCGGCGACATCGCCAAGGCGATATCCGCGGGCGCGGATTCCGTGATGCTCGGCGGGCTGTTCGCCGGCACCGAGGAAGCGCCCGGTGAAATCGAGCTCTACCAGGGGCGGTCGTACAAGTCCTACCGCGGCATGGGTTCGCTGGGCGCCATGCAGCAAGGGTCGAGCGATCGTTATTTCCAGGATGACGAAGACAGCGCCGAAAAACTGGTTCCGGAAGGTGTGGAAGGCCGGGTGCCCTACAAAGGCAGCGTCATCCAGGTCATGCAGCAGTTGATGGGCGGCCTGCGCTCGGCCATGGGCTATCTCGGTTGCGCGACCATAGCCGACGTCAAGGCACGCGCGGAATTCGTGGAGATCACCTCCGCCGGCATCCGCGAGTCGCATGTGCACGACGTGCAAATCGTCAAGGAAGCCCCCAACTATCACGTCGACTAATGTCCGGCGTGAGGCGCGTGGTGCGAGGCACGAGAATCCAATCCTCGCGCCTGGTATCTTCAGCCTCGTGCCTATTTTGTTATGCATGACAAAATCCTGATCCTCGACTTCGGTTCCCAGGTCACGCAGCTCATTGCGAGGCGCGTGCGCGAAGCCAGGGTGTATTGCGAAATCCATCCCGCCGACGTTTCCGACGATTTCGTGCGCGACTACAAGCCGCGCGGCGTCATTCTCTCGGGCAGCCACATGTCGGCCTACGAAGAGTCGACCGACACCGCACCCAGGACGGTGTTCGAGCTTGGCGTGCCGGTGCTGGGCATCTGCTACGGCATGCAAACCATGGCCCAGCAGCTCGGTGGCAAGGTGGAAGCGGGCAAGGTGCGCGAATTCGGTTTCGCGGAAGTGCGCGCGCGCGGGCATACGAAGCTGTTCGACGGCATCGAGGACTTCAGCACGCCCGAAGGCCACGGCATGCTGAAAGTCTGGATGAGCCACGGCGACAAGGTCACCGTGATGCCCGAGGGCTTCAAGCTGATGGCCTCGACGGAATCCTGCCCGATCGCGGGCATGGCCAACGAGGAAAGAAACTTCTACGGCGTGCAATTCCACCCCGAAGTCACGCACACGAAGCAGGGCAAGCGCATCCTGCAGCGCTTTGTCCACGACATCTGCGGCTGCGGCGAAGACTGGAACATGCCCGACTATGTCAGCGAAGCCGTCGCGAACATCAAGCGGCAGGTCGGCAGTGACGAAGTCATCCTCGGACTGTCCGGAGGCGTCGACTCATCGGTTGCCGCGGCGCTGATTCACAAGGCCATCGGCAAGCAGTTGACCTGCGTGTTCGTCGACCACGGCTTGCTGCGGCTGAACGAAGCCGGGCAGGTCATGGAAACCTTCGGCAAGCACCTCGGCGTCAAGGTCATTCATGTCCACGCCAGCGGCGAGTTCATGTCGAAGCTGGCAGGCGTGTCCGATCCCGAGGCCAAGCGCAAGATCATCGGCAGGGAATTCGTCGAGGTATTCCAGCGCGAGTCCGCGAAGATCCAGAACGCGAAATGGCTGGCGCAGGGCACGATCTATCCCGACGTGATCGAGTCGGCCGGCGCGAAAACAAAAAAGGCAATGACGATCAAGTCGCACCACAACGTCGGCGGCCTGCCCGACACGCTGCACCTGAAATTGCTCGAGCCGCTGCGTGAACTCTTCAAGGACGAGGTGCGCGAACTGGGGGTCGCACTCGGACTGCCGCGCGAGATGGTGTATCGCCATCCGTTTCCCGGTCCCGGGCTGGGTGTTCGCATCCTCGGCGAAGTCAAGGCCGAATTTGCCGACCTGCTGCGTCGCGCGGATGCAATCTTTATCGAGGAATTGCGCAAGGCGGTCGACGCGGATGGCGTGAGTTGGTACGACAAGACGGCGCAGGCCTTCGCGGTCTTCCTGCCGGTGAAGTCGGTAGGCGTCATGGGCGATGGGCGTACTTACGAATACGTCGTCGCGCTGCGCGCCGTGCAGACCAGTGACTTCATGACCGCCGACTGGGCACCCCTGCCGCACGAGCTGTTGGCGAAAGTTTCGTCGCGCATCATCAACGAGGTGCGCGGGATCAATCGGGTGGCTTACGACATCTCCTCGAAGCCGCCGGCGACGATAGAATGGGAGTGAGGCGCCCGGTCGCACCGGCGAAATACCGGTCGAACCTCGAAGACGGCCACCGGCCGATGGCGGAAGGCCAGGACAGGCCGCTCCGCGCCGTGGTCGCCGCGGTGCAGCTTTCCGGCGTGAGCGACCTCGACTTCGATTCCTCGGTGAACGAATTGCGCGAGCTCGCGAAGACGCTGGGGTTCGAGCTCGTGGGCACGTTCACGCAGAAGCGCGAGCACTTCGATACGACAGCCTACATGGGCATCGGCAAGCGGCAGGAGATGCGCCGCTTCGTCGAGAACAAGCCGGAATCGAAAGAGAGTGAAGACGAAGTCATGGCGCCGGACGCCGTGCCGCGAGCAGCGAAGAGTGGCGCGGCGCGCGCCAAGGAAGCAGCGAAGTCAGAGGCCGATCCGGAAACCCGCCGTGCCGACATCGTGCTGGTCGACCACGAAATCTCCCCGTCGCAGGCGCGCAATCTCGAAATCGAGGTCGGCGTCGAGGTCATGGACCGCACCATGGTGATCTTGGAGATCTTCCATCGCCATGCGCGCTCGCGCGCGGCGCGCGCGCAAGTCGAGATCGCGCGGCTCGGATACCTGGCGCCGCGATTGCGCGAGCAGGCGAAGCTGGCGGGGCCGAAGGGTCGCCAGCGCAGCGGCACCGGCGGTCGCGGCGCGGGGGAAGCGCACAGCGCGATGGACCGCCAGAAAATTCGCGACCGCATTGCGGAGTTGCAGCAGGAAATCGACGCAATGGATGCCGAGCGCAAGACGCAGAAAGCCCGGCGCCAGGAGGGGCAGGGCTTGGCGCGCGTGGTCCTGGTCGGCTACACGAATGCCGGCAAGTCCACGCTGATGCGCGCGCTCACCGGCAGCGAGGTGCTGGTTGCGAACAAGCTGTTCGCCACGCTCGACACGACGGTGCGAGCCCTGCATCCGGAAGTCGTGCCGCGTGTCCTGGTCAGCGATACCGTCGGTTTCATCAAGAACCTGCCGCACGATCTCGTGGCGTCCTTCAAGTCGACGCTCGAAGAAGCGGCGGAAGCGTCGCTGCTGCTGCACGTGATCGACGCGAACGACTCGGGCTTCGAGCGCCAGCTCGCGGTGACGGACGAGGTCCTTGCCGAGATCGGGGCGCAGGACGTGCCGCGCTTGCGCGTGTTCAACAAGATCGATTGCGTCGGCGAGGCGCCGGCTCAGGCCGCGCTCATCCAGGCGCTGCGATCACGCTATCCGGACTGCGTCGTGATGAGCGCACTGCGGCGTGACGACGTCGCGGCCATGCACGACGCAATCCAGGCGTTCTTCGAGAAGGACCTGGTCGAAGCGGAGCTGTTCCTGCCGTGGACCGCCCAGCAACTGCGCGGGGAAATATTCGCGAACTGCAAGGTGATCGAAGAAAGCGCCGAAGAAACCGGGTCGTTGCTCAGGATCCGCGGCACCGGCCCCATGGTCCGCAGCCTTCAGGACAAGCTGGCCCAGGCAGCCTGAAGACATCCGCGTCCTTGCTTTCCGCGTATATGGCCTGACATGCATTCCGTCAGAGGAGAACCGACCATGACCACCCGTACCGCGGCACGAGCCGCCCGATTTTCCCGAGCAACTGTATTTCTGGCCGGCAGCGTCCTGATCGTTGCGGCGGCGTGGTCCGTGCTGACGCCGCGAGCCAAGGCGGAGGAAGCCCGCACCATTCCCGCTCCGGTCGTCGACGAGGCCGCCGGCAAATCCACCCAGGAAGTCGCCGTGCTTGCGGGCGGCTGCTTCTGGGGGGTGCAGGGTGTGTTCCAGCACGTCGCCGGCGTGACCAGCGCGGTGTCCGGCTACGCCGGCGGCGATGAAAAGACGGCGAAATACCGCGTCGTCGGCAGCGGCTCGACCGGCCACGCGGAATCGGTGCGGGTGACCTACGATCCGCGCAAGATCAGCTACGGCAAGCTGCTGCAGATCTACTTCTCGGTCGCCCACGATCCCACCGAGCTGAACAGGCAGGGACCGGACACGGGAACGCAGTATCGTTCGACCATCTTCCCGGCGAACGCCGACCAGGCGCGCATCGCGAAGGGCTATATCGACCAGCTGAACAAGTCCAAGGTGTTCGGCGCGCCCATCGTCACGACGATCGAGTCCGACCGGAAGTTCTATCCGGCCGAAGACTATCACCAGGACTTCCTGACCCTGAATCCCACCTATCCTTATATCGTCATCAACGACCTGCCGAAGGTCGATGCGCTGAAGCGCCTGTTCCCGGAAATCTACAAATCCGAGCCGGTGCTGGTGGCGGCAAAGGGCCCGACGAAATAACGCCACGACAGGCGGCGCCCGATTCCGGTGTGCCGCCTCCGACCGCGCAATGCTGGCCGACATGAGCAAGCGGTCGACTGCGTTCGCCGGGGAGGGTTGCAGTGGGTTCGCGTACCGCGTTGGCCTAAACGGCCAGCGCCGTGCCGCTGGAATTGCCGCAATAGCATCCCGCATCAAATGCCCGCTCGTGTCGGTGTTTGTCCTACGCGCGATGACAGTTTCCTAACGACGGCCACCAAGGTATTCTCCGGAAAAAGAATGACACATAAATAGTCACTTCGTACGCAGCGGTGCCCTCGGGAGGATGGTGCATTGTGCTTCGCGGGTGAGGTGTTATCGATCGCCGTTGCGCGAAGCGGCGATGCACTTGGGACGAGCGCTGCCGCGCTCGTCGTTTGCGCATGCCTGTCCGCCATGCGCAGCCTGCCAGCACGTAAGTGCGCGATCCTCCTGGCGATCGTCATGGCCGGCCTTCCCCTTCGAGCGACAGCGGCGACCAGTGGCGCGATCCTGGTGCTGTATTCGAACAAGCCCGACCTGCCGGCCGTGAAGCTGTTCGACTCGACTTTCAAGTCGACGATATCCGACGCAAACCCGAAGGGTGTCGAGATCTACTCCGAGTACCTCGATCAGGACAGGTTTGCGTCGGAGAAGCACGTGAAGGCCTATGTCGCCCTGATGCGCGAGCGCTATTCCTCGATTCGTATCGCGGCGGCCGTGGCGGTCGGCATGAACGCTTACGAGTTTTTTCAACGCAATGGCGACTCGCTCTTCGGCCAGCCCATTCCGGTCGTACGTGCGCTCTTCGTGCCTGCGGGAAAATCGCATGCGGCCTTGCCCGATGGCGTCATCGACGCATCGGCCCAGATCCATCCGCTCGCGACGATTCAGTTCGCCCTCAGGCTGCAGCCGGACACAAAGCGCGGGGTCTTGGTAACGGGTGCCGGGCCCTGGGATCTGGCATGGGAGCACCAGCTTCGCGAAGACGTCGGCGCCCTGGATGAACGCCTCGGCATCGAATATCTGTCGGGACTGCCCATGCCGGCGCTGCTCGATCGCCTCGAGAAGCTGCCCGGCGATGCCATCGTGTTTTCCCCGGGTTTCTTTGCGGATGGCGCGGGAAAGGTTTTTACGGTCGGGGATTCGATGCGGGCCATGACGTCGCGCTGCAGCGTCCCGGTCTACTATCCGCTGCCCTACATCGTTGGCAACGGTTCCGTTGGTGGCGTGATTACGCCGCTCGAATCGGTCGGCTGGCGAACCGCGTCCATCGTCAACCTTCTGGTCGAAGGCAAATCCGTGCAGGAGGCAAGCCGGTTTCCCCCGCTTCCCGCCACGCCCACCGTGGACTGGCGCGCCATGAAGCGCTGGCAACTCGACGAGAGGCGCCTGCCGCCGAATACGACCATCCTGTTTGGGCAACCGACGATATGGGATCGATACTGGCGCGAGATGGCCGCTGGCGTCGGGGTGCTGCTGCTGCAGGCAGGGTTGATCGCCGCGCTGCTGGTCCAGCGGCGTGCGCGCCGCGTTGCCGCCGCCGCACTCGAGGAAAGCGAGCACCGCGTGGGACTCGCCACGCATGCAGCGAAGCTGTTGACCTGGACCTGGGATTTTTCGCGCGAGCCTCCCGAACTGACCTACCACGTGAGGCGGCGCAACGAGATGCTCACCGCGCAATCGCAGGGCATCGCGGAGGCGACGCTGTATCCCGACGACAAGGCGATGCTCGAGCGAGCGGCAAGGGAGGCACTCTCGGGGGAGGCGGGCCTCGACATCGAATGCCGGGTCATCCAGCCTGGGAGCGAGACGCGGTGGTTGTCCCTGCGTGGCATGCGCGAACAAGCCGGTGGGCCTCGTTTGCTCGGCGTGGCGCTCGACATCACGGAGAGGAAGAACGCGGATATCCAGGCGGCGCAGGACAGGGCGGCCTTGCGGCACCTCACGCGCGTTTCGCTGCTTGGACAGCTCTCCGCTTCGATCACGCACGAACTCAACCAGCCCCTGGCCGCGATCCTCAACAACGCCGAAGCCGCGCGCAAGCTGCTCGCGCGCGACAAGCTCGACGTCACCGAATTGCAGGGAATCTGCGAGGACATTGTTGCCGAGGATCAGCGTGCCGCGAACGTCATCTCGAGGCTGCGCGCGCTGTTCAAGCGCGGCGGCGTGGAGGCCGGGCATGCGCTGCAGCTCAACGACCTCGTGCGCGAAACGCTGAGCCTGATCGGCGCGGAACTGCAAATCCGGCATGTTTCGGTGGCGACCGAGCTGATGCCGGACCTTCCCTCGATCAGGGGGGATCGCGTGGAGCTCCAGCAGGTGCTGCTGAACCTGATCGTCAACGCCGCCGATGCCATGGACGCGATACCGCCGGGCGAACGCAAGCTGATGATCCGCACCGAGGGCTCGGCCGACGACGAGAGACTGTACGTCGCCGATTGCGGCACGGGCATTGCGGAAGGAAACCTCAAGAACGTCTTCGAACCGTTCTGGAGCACCAAGCCGCGCGGGATGGGGATGGGGCTCGCCATTTGCAGTAGCATCGCCGCCGCGCACCAGGGAGCGTTGACGGTGTCCAACAACAGCGACCGCGGTGCCACTTTCTGCCTGAGGCTGCCCAAGCGCCAGGAGGACGGAGTGCAAGCATGACGCAACCGACCGTTTTCGTCGTCGATGACGATCCTGCCGTGCTGAACTCTACACTGCGCCTGCTCAAGGCCGAAGGATTGAACGTGGAGGCGTTCGAGTCGGCGGAAGACTTCCTGGCCAGGCGCGATTCCGCCGCGACGGGTTGCCTGCTGCTCGATGTCATGATGCCGGGGCTCGACGGGCTGGCGCTGCAGGAACGCCTGAAGGAATCAGGCCGACCGATGCCCATCGTGTTCCTCACCGGGGAAGGGGACATCCCGACCAGTGTGCGCGCGATCAAGGCGGGCGCGGCCGATTTCCTGACCAAGCCGGCGGCGGCCGAAGCGCTGCTGGCCGCCATCCGGCATGCGCTCGATGAGAGCACGAGCGGCCAGTACGATCGCACCGAAACCGCCGCGATCGAGCAACGCTACACGAGCCTCACGCAGCGCGAGCGCGAGGTGCTGGAAGCGATCGCCGCGGGCAAGCTCAACAAGCAGATTGCCGCGGACCTGGGCATCGTCGAGCAGACGGTCAAGTTCCACCGCAGCCACATCATGTCGCGCATGCAGGCGCACTCCGCTGCCGAGCTCATGTATATGGCGGCAAAGCTCGGCCTGGCGAAAAAGCCGGGAAACCGTTCCGGGGACTGAACACGCCCAAAAGCTGGACCAAGGTCTAGTTTCTTTTCGCGGGCACGACGACTAGCCTGCGAATCGTGATGAAAACCCGTCCCTGTATCGCGATCGTCGACGATGAGCCGCGCGTATGCACGGCGATCGGCCGTTTGCTGCAGCTTGCCGAATACGAGGTGCGGCTGTTCGGCTCCGGCGGCGCCTTCCTGAAATCCCTGGAGGGCGAATTGCCCGACTGCGCCGTGCTCGACGTGCACATGCCCGGCATGTCCGGCCTCGAAGTGGAAGCTTCTCTGCTGCGCGGCAACCTCGACATCCCGGTCGTCTTCATCACCGCGAGCGATGATTTGCAGTTGCGGCGCCGCATCCTTGCATCGGGGAACCGGCCCCTGCTGACCAAGCCGTTCTCGAATAACCAGTTGCTCAGCGCGATCGGTGCGGCAATGCAGCGTGCGCGAGGGCCGCTCCATGACGGGACCACTTTTCACTGACCCGCACCCCTCCTACTGAACCAAGGTTCAGTTGTCCATCGGCGACACTGCCGAGAAAATGCGCCCCAATACCGGCCATCGCCATAACAAAAAACCGATTCGGCACTAACGGAATCGCGTGGCCGGGTCTTTTCCAGGGGGCCACAGGCGATGGGTTGGGCAAGGTGCGTTGCGCGCGCGCCGGCAATCGAGCGTGCGCGCGTATTGTGGATCGTGCTGCTGTCCGGGGTGATCGCGGGCTGCGCGGTGCATCCCAAGCGGATCGACGACGACAAGAACCGCGCGCGCGCGGCCGATCTGCTCCAGCGTTTTACCGCCAACCAGGAACCCGTTACCAAGCCAATCGACCTCTATGAGGCGATGGCGCGCGCCGTCAAGTACAACCTCGACTATCGCGTCGAGATGATGGAGCAGGCGCTGCGCGTGAAGGACCTCGACCTCAAGCGCATGGACATGCTGCCTCGCCTGGTCGCCTCGCTCGACTACTCTTCCCGCAACAACGACTCGGGCGGGTCCAGCCGGTCGCTGCTCACCGGCCGCACGTCCCTGGAGCCCTCCACCTCGAGCGACCGCAACGTGCTCGCCACGGACATGACGCTGAGCTGGGATGTCCTGGACTTCGGATTATCGTATGTGCGTGCGCAGCAATCGGCGGATGACGTAATGATCGCCGAGGAGCGCAAGCGCAAGGTGCTGATCCGCATCATCGAGGACGTGCGCAGCGCCTACTGGCGCTCGGTGAGCGCGGAGCGCCTGCTTGCCAAGGCCGGGCAACTCGATCGTGCAACGCAAGAAGCGCTGCGCTCCGCCCGGGCGCAGGTGCAGGGACAGCAGGTCGCGCCGCTTGCGCCGCTGACCTACCAGCGCGAGGTGCTGCTGATCAAGCGTGAGACCGAAAGCCTCGTGCGCGAGATCGCCGTGGCCAAGCAACAGCTCGGCGCACTGATGAACCTGCCGCCGGACGCGCAGTACACCGTGGTGCTGCCGCCGCGCAACCAGGTCTGGCGGCCGATCGCCATGAGCACGCCGGACATGATGCGCGTGGCGATCGAAAACCGGCCGGAATTGCGCGAGGTCGCCTACCAGTTGCGCACCAACAGCCGGGAGTCCACCGCGGCGCTGCTGCGCGGCTTGCCCAACCTCAAGCTGTTCATGGGCGCCAATTGGAGCGACAACAGCTTCCTCTACAACGACCGCTGGCTTTCCGCCGGGGCCAGGGCGAGCTGGGACGTGCTCAACGTGTTCAGGCTGCCGGCGGACCGCCAGAAGGTCAAGGCGCAGGATGCGTTGCTCGACCAGCGCTCGCTCGCGCTCACCACGGCAGTCGGCGTGCAGGTATCGGTGGCACGCGCGCGCTACGAATACCTGCTGCGTGAGCTCGATACGGCCACGGACATGCTGCAGGTACAGCAACTCATCATGGGGCAGATCCAGGCCGGTTTCCAGGCAGAGAAGCTGAGCCGCCAGACGCTGTTGCGCGAGCAACTCAACACCGTGGTCTCCGAGGTGCGCTACGACACCGCCGTGGCCGACCTGCAGAACGCCTTCGCCAACCTGTATTCGTCCATAGGCGTCGACCCGATCGACGTTTCCATGAGCAGCCACGATTCGGTGGACATCCTCGCCGAGAAATTGCGCTCGTTGTGGCGTGTTCGCGAAACGCAGCTGACGGAGGCACGCCAGTGATGCGCGGCGCCGTTGCCGTGCTGCTCGCGGCAGGCAACCTTGCGTGCGCTGCGCCGGTCGCGGCTCAGGGAAAGGGGGATGAAATTCCGGGCATTGCGCGGGGCGTGCTGCGCGCGGAAAGGGAGGCCGTAATGTCGAGCCCGCTTTCGGAACGCATCCTGCGCATGCCATACAAGGAGGGCGAAGTCTTCCCCAAGGGCGCCGAGCTGGTGGCCTTCGACTGCGATCGCCTTGCAGCCGAACTCAAGGCGGCGCGCGCGAGCGAGGCAGCCGAATCGCGCAACGTGCAGATGCAGGCCGACCTGCTAGAGAAGGGCGCGGCCGGCAAGGCCGAGGCCGACATCGCCGTCGAGCGCGAGAAGGAAAAGCGCGCCCAGGCCGACGCCATCGTGCAGCGCATGGTCTCCTGTCGCATCGAAGCGCCGTTCGCCGGTCGCGTGGTCGAGATGATGGCGCATGCGCACGAGGTGCCGCAGCCCAACAAGGAACTGATTCGCATCGTCAGCAGCGGAGCCCTGGAGCTCTATATGGTGCTGCCGTCGCGATGGCTGGCCTGGCTCAAGATCGGCTCCGCCTTCCGACTGCGCGTGGACGAGACCGGCGACGTGATCGATGCGCGCGTCACCCGCATATCCGCCGCGGTCGACCCGGTAAGCCAGACGGTAAAGGTGGTCGGGGCAGTGGCGCGCGTGCCGGCGCGCGTGCTGCCGGGCATGAGCGGCCAGGCGAGTTTTTCGCGCACGCAGGCCGCGAGGGACGGCTCATGAATGACCGCGCTTACCGTCCGATAGCCGAAATCGCGAAGCTGCCTGCGGGCGCGATGCCCGCGGGGAGCGCGCACCTCATCCGCATCGAAGGCGAGTTGCGCGATTGCCGCAGCCTGGCCGAGCTTTGGCAGCACCTCGTGAACGAATCCGCGGCGCTCGTGGCATTCGGCCAGGCGGTCTTGCTGGAGTGCGTCGAGGGACGGCGCCTGCAATGGCGCGCGGCGGCAGTTTCCGGCTTGTCCGGCATCAACCGCGACGCCCCGATGCTGCGCTGGTATGAAGACATCGCGCGTAACGTCGGCGCGCAGAAGGGCGCGCTTTCGCAACCCGTGGCATTCAGCCTGCCCGAGCACGCCGATCCGCGCGATCCGTGTACGCGAGAAGCAACGTTGCACGAACTGATGTGGGTGCCGCTGCGCGATATAGAAGATCCGCCCGTTGCCGCGCTGCTGCTGGCGCGCGAGGCGCCTTGGACCGAATCGCACAGGACACTGGTGATGCGGCTTGCCCGCGCCTATGCGCATGGTGCGAACGCGATTCGCGGTCGCCATCGCCCGCCGCCGGCATGGCGGCGGCACGCCGCCAGGGCGATCATCGTCGTTGCCGCGGTTTGCGCCGCCGCGGCCTTCATTCCCGTGCCGCTGACCACGCTGGCCCCCGCCGAAGTCGCGCCGCAAGCGCCTTTCGTGGTTGCCGCGCCTTACGCGGCCGTGGTCGATCGCATCCTCGTGCAGCCCGGCGCGCGCGTGAAGCCAGGCGATGCGCTGGTGCAGCTCGTCGATACCACGCTGCGCAGCGACTACGAGGTCGCGCGCCAGCGCCTCGAAGTCGCGCGCGCCAAGACTCTGCGCTACCAGCAGGCCGCCATAGACGATCCGGATGCCAAGCGCGAGCTGGCGGTCGCGCAAACCGAGGAGGCGGTCGCCGCCGCCGAGCGCGACTACGCGCAAGCGCAGCTCGGCAAATCCGTGATCCGCGCCGAGCAGGCGGGTGTCGCCCTGTTCGGCGATCCGCGCGATTGGGCGGGTCGTCCCGTGGCCGTGGGCGAGGCCATCATGCGCGTGGCGGACCCGGCGCAGGCGGAATTCCAGGTGAAGGTGCCTGCTGGCGACGCGGTGAACCTGCGCAACGGCGCGCGCGTGAAGGTATTCCTCGACGCCTCCCCGCTGCGCCCGCTGGAGGCAACGATCGTGCGCGCGGCCTACAAGGCCGAAACCGATGCGACGGGCATGGCGACCTTTCTGGTGACGGCACGCATGGCAGGGCCGTTCGATGCATCCGCGCGCCTGGGCTCGCGCGGCGTGGCGCAGATCTACGGCGAGCCGGTCACGCTCTTCTATTACCTGCTGCGGCGCCCGATCACGGCGCTGCGGCAGTGGAGCGGCCTGTGACGGCCGACGTTGCCATGCTCTCCGGCATGGCCGGGCACGCGATGCCGCTCGCCGCGGTCGCGCTGCTGCTGCTTGCGATCACCGCAGGCTGGATACTCTCGCGCGTCCTGCGCCGTTCCCGAAAGGCCCCGCTCGAGTTCCAGCTCGCCGCGCCGGCGGGCAGGGGGCTCGTGTTCGGGCTCAACGCGCTGCTGATCGTGCTGGCCCTGGTGCTCGGCGCATGGCTGCTGAGCAGCATGCAAGTCGGGGTGCGCACGAGCGTGCGGGACACGTTGAATGCGGTGCTGCGCACGACTCAGGGCACCTTGAACCTGTGGACGCAGGTACAAAAGAATCGTGTCGAAGCGCTCGCGAGCGAGCCGCGCATGCAGGACCTGGCGGCGCAGGCGCTGCGCAAATCCAGGCCCACCGGCGAGGCGGTACGCATTTCTCGCGTCCCCAGGGGTTCCATCCGCGGGGCGGGATTCGAAAGCTATTGCGTGCTGTCGCGCCAGGGCGCTTGCCTCGCCGCGGAAGGCAAGGCCCAGGCTGGCGAGCCCCATCCGGTCGGCCGCTTCCGACCCGACCTGTTGCTGCTCGTGTTCGACGGCCAGACCGTCCTGGTGCCGCCGCTGGCCGCTTCGGACGATTCCCCGCCGACGCTGTACATCGTCGCCCCGATCCGCGGCCGTGACGGCGAGGTCATCGCCGCACTCGCCGAAGGCCTGGATCCGGCCGACGATTTCACGCGCATCGCGCAACTGGGGCGTGTCGGGGTCAGCGGCGAAACCTACGCCTTCGATCGCGAAGGCCGCATGCTCACGGAAAGCCGCTTCCCGCAGACATTGATCGAAACCGGACTGGTCGCGCCGGGACAGAGCAGCATCCTTACGGTGTCGCTGCGCGACCCCGGCGGCGACATGCGCGAAGGCTTCCGGCCGGTCGTTCCGCGAGCGCAGCAACCGCTGACGCGCATGGCAGCCAGTGCGATAGACGGCAACGCCGGTGCCGACATAGAGGGCTACCGCGACTATCGCGGCGTCGATGTCGTCGGCGTGTGGGCATGGGACGACAAGCTCGGCGTCGGGCTGGCAGCCGAGATCGATCGCGACGAGGCCATGGGCTTCTACCACCACACCCGCCTTGCCGTGATCGGCATCCTCGCGGCCACCGTGGCGGTGGCAATCCTGCTTACGTTGCTGGTGGTGCTGATCGGCAGCCGTGCCAATCGCGCGTTGCGACGCGCACGCGATGCGCTGGAGGTGCGCGTGGTCGAGCGCACCGGAGAGCTCGAACAAAGCCGCGCGCGTCTCGCCAACACCTTCGAGCAGGCCGCGGTCGGCATGGCGACGCTGGCGATCGACGGCACCTGGCTGCAGGTGAATCGCAGGCTCTGCGAGATACTCGGATATGCGCGGGACGAGTTGCTCGCGATCCCGCTGGGCGAAATCACGCACCCGGAGCATCGCGAGCGCGACGCGGCTGCCTTCCGCCGCTTGATCGCGGGCGAAGCCGGCGATCTACCGGGCGAGACTCGCTACGTGCCGAAGGATGGCCCCGCGATCTGGGTGAACATGACGGCCGCGCTGGTCAACGACCATTCCGGCAAGCCGGATTATGTGAACCTGGTGGTCGAGGACATCACCGAGCGCAAGCGCATCGAGGCCGGCCTGCAGAAGGCGCGCCGGGAAGCGGAGGAGGGCACCCGAGCGAAGTCCGAGTTCCTCGCCAACATGTCGCACGAGATCCGCACGCCGATGAACGCCATCATCGGCCTGTCCTACCTCACGCTGCAGACCGGGCTTTCGGGCAAGCAGCGCAACTACATCGAGAAGGTGCATCGCTCGGCGGAAAACCTGCTCGGCATCATCAACGACATCCTCGACTTTTCCAAGATCGAGGCGGGTCGGCTGGAGATCGAAAGCACCGATTTCCGGCTCGACACGCTGCTCGACGGCGCCGCGAACCTGATCGGAATGGCCGCGCAACACAAAGGCGTCGAGTTGATGTTCCGGTTGCAGCCCGATTTGCCGATGGCACTGGTCGGCGATTCGCTGCGATTGAACCAGGTGCTGTGCAACCTGGGCAACAACGCGGTCAAGTTCACCGATTCCGGCGGCGAAGTGGTGATCGAGGTGGGCATGCTGTGGCAGAGCGCCACCGAGGTGCTGATGCGTTTCGCGGTGCGCGACACCGGCATCGGCATGACGCTGGAACAGCAGTCGCGCCTGTTCCAGTCCTTCAGCCAGGCGGACGCCTCGACCACGCGCAAATACGGAGGCACGGGCCTGGGGCTTGCCATCTGCAAGCGGCTCACGGAACTCATGGGTGGCCAGATCTCGGTGCAAAGCAGCGTCGGGGCGGGCAGTACCTTCAGCTTCACCGCGCGGCTCGGCTTGCAGCAGGACGCGGCGCGCCTTTCGACCGTCGCGCCGGAACACCTGAAATCCCTGCGCGTGCTCGTCGTGGATGACCACGCCACCGCACGCGACATCATCCAGACCTCGCTCGCGGGGTTCGGCTTCCACAGCGAACAGGCTGCGAGCGGCCCGGACGCCATCACGATGCTGGAGCAGGCGCAGGGCCGCGATCCCTACGGCGTCGTGCTGATGGACTGGAAGATGCCCGACATGGACGGCATGCAGGTCATCCACGAATTGCAGAACCGCCACGATCTCGTGCTGCCGAAGACGATCGTGCTGTCGGCGCACGGCGTGGAGGAGGCGCGCGAGGCGGCGAAGGGCCTGCCGGTCGCGGGCTTCCTGTCCAAGCCGGTCACGCCTTCGACGCTGCTCGATTCCATCATGCGTGCGCTCTCCGGCGTCGAGGTGCGCGAGCCGCGCGCTCCCGTCCAGCCCGCAGCGGTACCTGCGAATACGCGCCTGCGCGGCGCCAGGGTGCTGCTGGTGGAGGACAACGAAATCAACCGCGAGCTTGCGCACGACATGCTCGTCGGCAGCGGCATAGCGGTGGAGATTGCCGTCAACGGGCAGGAGGCGCTCGACCGCCTCGCCCGCGAGTCGTTCGACGGCGTGCTGATGGATTGCCAGATGCCCGTCATGGACGGCTACACCGCCGCGCGACTGATCCGCGAGCAGGAGCGCTTCAGGACGCTGCCGGTCATCGCGCTCACCGCCAACGCAATGACTGGCGATCGCGAGAAGGTCCTGGAAGCGGGCATGAACGACCACATCCCGAAGCCGGTGGACGTCGACGTCATGCTCGAGGTGATGGCGCGCTGGATCCGCCCGGGACGGCGGGCGGCACCTGCCGGCGCCGCAACATCGGAATCCGCGAACCTGCCGGCCATCGAGGGCATCGACACGGCGGCGGGCCTCGCTGGCGTGCGCGGCAATGCCGCGCTTTATCGCCGGCTGCTGGTGAAATTCCGCGACAGCTTCAGCGATTTTGCCGAGCAGTTCCGCAACGCGCAGCAGGACCCGGATACCTCCGCGGCGCGGCGCTGCGCGCACACGTTGAAAGGCGTGGCCGGCAGCCTCGGCGCGAAGCAGGTGCAGCGCGACGCCGGCGAGCTGGAGATCGCGTGCGCCGAGCACTTTACGATCGAGGCCATCGAGCGTCGGCTCGCGACCGTCGTGACTTCGCTGACGCCGGTGATGTACGCGCTGGGGGCGTTGGAGTCGGAGCCCGCCAATGCCGACCAGGCGGCCATGGAAAGGAAGCCGCAATGAGCGGGGCGCCCATGACCGCTTCCAGCGCCACCCCTCCAGGCGACGACTTCGCGCTGCCGGCGCTGCGCCAGGACCTGCGCCTCATCGAGGGGCTGGCGAACGGTAGCGGATCGAATGCGTGGAAAATCCATGACCCGCTGGCGCAGCGCTATTTCGAGATCGAGCAGCAAGCCGTGGATTTGCTCGCGTGCTGGGGCGCGGGAACCGTCGGCAGCCTGCGGCACGAAGTGCAGGCGCGCAGCGGGCGCATGCCGTCCGCGCAATCGGTCGCCGCGCTGCTGCAATTCCTCGAACGCCACGAACTGCTGGCACCGCAGCCCCAGGCCACGTTCAGGCGAGTGCGCGAGCGCGCCGCGGCCGCGAAGCCGACGCTATGGAACTGGGCGCTGCACAACTATCTGTTCGTGCGCGTGCCGCTGGTGCGTCCGGATCGCTTCCTGAGATCGACGCTGCCCTGGATGCGCTGGGGCTTTCATCCGGAGTTCTGGCTGTTCGCGGCTGTCGCCGCGCTCACGGGGCTGTACCTGGTCTCGCGCCAATGGGAGGCCTTCCTCAATACGTTCCCGGAGATGTTCGATGCCGCCGGCATCGCAACTTACGGATTGAGCCTCGTGCTCGTCAAGACCCTGCACGAGCTGGGG
>DASZTG010000069.1:0-70271 GCA_035548375.1 Burkholderiales bacterium | reverse complement strand
ATCCCTGGCCTCGCTGGGCAAGCGCACGGCCGGCCTGGGCATCCGGTTCGCGCAGGGAACGCGCGAGGGACAGGTCGCGCTGCGCCAGGTGGACCCGGCCGAACTCTCCCCGGGCGAATTCGTCGATCTCGTGCGCGACGCGGTGGAGCGGGACAACGCGAAGGTAGTCGTCATCGACAGCCTCAACGGGTATCTCAATGCCATGCCCGACGAGCGCTTCCTCGTCAACCAGTTGCACGAGCTGCTGACCTACCTCGGGCGGCGGGGCGTGTCGACGTTCATCGTGGCCGCCCAGCACGGCATCGTGGGAACCAGCATGGCGGCGCCGGTGGACACGACCTACCTCGCGGACACGGTGATCCTGTTCCGCTTCTACGAGCACGCCGGACAGGTGAAAAAAGCGATCTCGGTGGTCAAGAAGCGCAGCGGCTTGCACGAGGCGAGCATCCGCGAATTGCGCTTCGGCGGCGGGGGCATCGAACTGAGCGAGCCGCTCACCCGGTTCCGCGGCATCCTGACGGGAGTGCCTGTCGAACTCGAATCGGTGCAGTGACGCGGATGCAGCTGCGCGCGAGCGAAGACCCCGTCGACAGCACAGGAAGGCGCGTGCTGCTGCTCGCGCCGACTGCGCGGGACGGCGCCATCACGACCGAGATCCTGCTCAAGGCGTGTGTGGAATGCGTGACGCTGCGCAACCTCTACGAAATGAGCCGTGAAGTGGCGGTGGGCGCCGGCGCGTTGCTGCTGACCGAGGACGTGTTCGCCGCACCGGGGGCGAAGGAATTCCTGACGGCGCTGGACGCGCAGCCGGACTGGTCGGACATCCCGATCGTGATGATGATGAAGCGCGCCACGGACTCCCCCGTCGGCCAGCGCATGATCGCCTCGTTTCGCAATGTCATCCTGCTGGAACGACCGGCGCCGATCCGTTCGCTCGTCAGCGCGGTGCAGGCGGCGATACGCGGGCGCCTGCGCCAGTACGAGATCCGCGACCAGATCGAGGCCGTGCGGCATGCGGAGGCGCGCGCACGCGAATTGCAGCAACAGCTCGAGCTCGCCGTCGAAGCTTCCGAGCTGGGTACGTTCCACTGCGAGCTTCGCAGCGGGAGGATATTCTGGAACGACCGGTGCAAGGCGCATTTCTGGCTGCCGCCGGACCGCAACGACATCGACTTCGACCTGTTCTACTCCCTGCTGCACGACGACGACAGGGAACGCACGCGCCAGGCGGTGGGGGCAACCCTGCAACGCGGCGCGAGCTACGACATCGAATACCGCACGGTGTCCCCGGACGGCCGCGTGCGCTGGGTGCACGCGACCGGGCGCACTTATTACGATGCCATGGGCAGGCCAGAACGCTTCGACGGCACCACGCGCGACATCACGATGGAAAAGCTCGGCGCCGAGGAAAGGCGCCTGCTGCTGGAAAGCGAGCGCGCGGCGCGCCAGGAGGCCGAGCGCGTCAGCGGCGTGAAGGACGAGTTCCTCGCGACCCTGAGCCATGAATTGCGCACGCCGCTGAACGCGATCTTCGGCTGGACGCAACTCCTGCGCGCGGGGAAGGACGATCTGCAAACGCGCGAGCACGCGCTCGGCGTGATCGATCGCAACGTCAGGTTGCAGACGCAATTGATCGAAGACCTGCTCGACATGAGTCGCATCGTTTCCGGCAAGGTCAGGCTCGACATCCAGCCCGTCGACCTGCCTGAGATCGTCGATGCGGCACTGGAGTCGGTGAGGCCCGCGGCCGAGGCCAAGAACATCCGCACCGAAAAATCGATCGACGCGGACGCCGGCCCCGTGAGCGGCGATCCGGGGCGGCTGCAGCAGATTCTCTGGAACCTGCTCACCAACGCGATCAAGTTCACGGACAAGAACGGAAGCGTCCGGGTGGCGGTCGTGCGCGTGCATTCTGACGTGGAAATCAGCGTGTCGGATGACGGCCAGGGCATCAGCGCGGATTTCCTGCCGAACCTGTTCTCGAGATTCAGCCAGGCCGACAGCTCGATCAAGCGCAAGCACGGCGGCCTGGGCCTGGGGCTTTCCATCGTCAAGGGCCTGGTCGAAATGCATGGCGGCACGGTGCGCGCGGCCAGTCCCGGGGAAGGACGCGGCTCGACCTTCACCGTGCGCCTGCCCCTGCGCGCCGTGCGCCTCGCCGACACGCCGGCAACGCGGCGCCAGGAATCGCCCATGCAGGCGTTGTCGAAATTCGATGCATCCAGGCTGCATGCGCTGAAGGTACTCGTCGTCGACGACGAGCCCGACGCGCGCGAGCTGATCAAGCGCTTCCTGACGGCCTGCGAGGCCGTGCCCATCCTCGCCGGCTCGGTGGACGAGGCGCTGCGCCTCGTCGAAATGTTCCGGCCGGACGTCATCGTCAGCGACATCGGCATGCCCGATCGCGACGGCTACGTGCTCATGCGCGAGATCCGCAGCCAGTCCATCCACACGCCCGCCGTCGCGCTGACGGCGTTCGCACGCACGGACGATCGCGTTCGCGCCCTGATGGCAGGCTACCAGACCCATCTCGCCAAACCCTTCGAGCCGCTGGAATTGCTGGCGATCGTTTCCGACCTGTCGGGGCGCTAGCCGTCGCTCAGTGACCCGCCTGGGTCATGTCCACCGCGCGCGTCGGCCGCGGCGCCATCCAGATCAGGAAGGCACCCAGACTGCACACGAACGCGACGATCGTCATGATCTCGTTGGTCGCGAGCATGACGCTTTGCCCCTGCAGCAGGTTGTCGAGCATGTTGCGGATCGCGTCGGGCCCCATGCCCGATCCGGTCAGCGTGCGCGCCATTTCCCCGGTGCGGTCGACGTCGCCCACCATCTCGGCGTGGATCACGCTGGTCTTGTTTTCCCACGCCGTCGTGACCACCGAAGTGGCGATCGCACCCGCCAAGGTGCGCAGGAAATTCTGCAGGCCCGCGGCGGAGGCCATTTCGTGCTCTTCCACGCTGCCCAGCGCCAGCGCGGTGACCGGTACGAAGAAAAACGGCAGGCCCAAGCCCATCAGGATCAGCGGATGCGCGATCTGCCAGTAGGTCATGTCGGTGGTGGCGAAGGTGCGCCACAGGGTCACGAGCGCCAGCCACATCAGGCCGGCGAAAATCAGCCGGCGCGGATCGGTCTTCGCGATCAGCATGCCCGCCGCGGGCGCCGCGGCGACGGCCAGGACACCGCTCCAGGCCGTTGCCAGCCCCGCCCAGGTTGCCGTGTAACCCATGTAGCTCTGCAGCCACAGCGGCGTCAGCACGTTCATGCCGAATATCGCGCCGAATCCGAGGGCGAGTGCCAGCACGGCAGTCGTGAAACCGCGATGCCGGAACACGCGCAAATCCACGATCGGGTTGCGCTCGGTCAATTCCCAGATCAGGAATGCGACGAAGCCTATCGCAGCAACGACGGCGAGCAGGCAGATCGCGGTCGATTCGAACCAGTCGTGCTCCTTGCCCAGATCCAGCATCAACTGCAGCGCGCCGACGAAAACGATCAGCAAGAGGAGCCCGACCTTGTCGATCGGCAGGCGCACGATCGTGGTTTCGTAGCGTTTCAGCATGCGCAGGGCGATCGGCGCGCACAGGATGGCCAGCGGCACGTTGATGAAGAAAATCACCGGCCAGGCGTAGTTGTCGCAAAGGTAGCCGCCGAGGACGGGACCGACGATGGGCGCAACCAGGGTCGTCATCGCCCACAGTGCCATCGCCTGCGGTGCCTTGTCCTTCGGGAAAATGCGCATCAGCAATGTCTGCGACAACGGCATCAGCACGCCTCCCGACAGGCCCTGCATGATGCGGCCGAACACCAGCATTCCAAGGCTGACCGACATGCCGCACACCGCGGAAAACAACCCGAATAATCCCATCGCGGTCGTGAACACGCGCACGGCACCGAAGCGGGCCGCGAGCCAGCCCGTCAACGGCACGATGATGGCCTCCGCCACCGAATATGAGGTGATGACCCAGGTGCCCTGGCTGGAGCTGATGCCGAGGCTTCCTGTGATGTTGGGGATCGAGACGTTGGCGATCGTCATGTCCAGCACGGCCATGAAGTTCGCCGTCGCCAGCACGATCGCGGCCAGCAGGAGCGCGCCGCCCTTGAGCGGCGCATCGTGATCGGTTGTCTTCAACGTGGACATGGCGATTCCCTTACTGGACGCGGGTGCGCGTGTCGATGGTGGCGGTCATGGACAAGCCGACCTGCAGCGGCCGCGCGGCGAGGTCGGCCGGATCGATCTCGACGCGCACCGGCACGCGCTGCACCACCTTGATCCAGTTCCCCGTGGCGTTCTGTGCCGGAATGGTCGCGAACGTCGAACCCGTTCCGCCCGCCAAGCCGGCAACGACGCCACGGTACTTGACCTTCGTCCCATACACGTCCGAGTGCATCTCGACCGGCTGGCCGATGCGCACCTGGTCGAGCTGGCCTTCCTTGAAATTCGCATCGACGTGCACGGAGGCCACAGGCACCACGGACAGCAGCGCGGCGCCGGACTGGATCTGCTGGCCGACCTGCACGGAACGCTTGGCCACCACGCCGTCGACAGGCGCGCGAATCACGGTGCGCTCGAGGTTGACCTTCGCCTGGTCGCGCTTGGCGCGGGCGAGTGCGACTTCCGGATTGCTGTCTTCGGACGCGTTGGCGATCAGCACCGCATTCGCTTCGCGCGAGCCGATTGCGGCCGTGCGATTGGCGCGCGATTGCGCGGATTGCGCGTATGCCGAGGCGAGACTGGCCTTCGCGGTTTCGAACGCATTGCGGGCCTTGGACAATTCATCGCCGGAAACGGAACCGGACGCCGCCAGCGCTTCGCGGCGCTGCAGGTCGAGCTGGGCGCGGTCGAAATCGGCGATAGCGCTTTCCACCTGCGCGGCCGAGCGCTTTTCGTCCGACTCGCGCGCTGCTATTTGCGCTGCGAGGCTCTGGTCGTTGGCGACATAGCCACGCACCCGCCGCACTGAGCGGCCCAGCTCTGCCTCCGCCTGCTCCAGTGCGAGTCGCGCGTCGACGTCATCCAGCACGACGACGACATCGCCCTGTTTCACGACCTGCGTGTCCGTAACGCGGACTTCGCGCACGATGCCGCTCACCGCGGGCGTGACTTGCGCCATCTCGGCGGCCGTATAGGCGTTGTCTGTGGTGACGTAGTGCGAAGCAATGAAATATTCGTAGCCCCACACTCCCGCCGCCACCTTCAGCACCACCGCACCCAGCGCAATGAACAGCTTCTTGCGCCGCGAGCGGTTGCGCTGGTCGGTTTCGGCTTGCGCCGTTTCGATCGCGGCTTGCGCGGTGGCGGATTCGAGCACTGCGTTTTCCATCTTTGACACGTTTCTCTCCTTTTCCCGGTTGGTTTCGTTTCTGGTTCGCTACTGGGTGGTCGTCGCGTAGCCGCCGCCCAACGCGCGCACCAGCGCAACGTCCAGGGTCAGCGAACGCGATTGCAGGTCGGTGAGCACGCTCAGGCTGCCGAGCAGGCTGTCCTCGGCGGACAGCACGTCCAGGTAAGTCGCGAGCGCGCCTTCGTAGCGGTTGCCCTGGATGCGCCAGGCTTCGCGCGCGGCATCCACGGCTTCGAGCGTCTTGCCGAGCTGGCCGTCGAGCGCCTTGCGACTGGTCGCGGCGTCGGCGACGTCCTGCAGGGCCTGCACCAGCGTGCGGTCGTAGTTGGCCACGGCTTCCGCGTAGTCGGCCTCGGACGCGCGCAAGTTGCCGCGCAAACGCCCGCCGTCGAAGATCGGCAGCGACACCGCCGGGCCGATGCTGCCGATCGAAGAGCCATTCTTCGTCAGCATGTCGAGCCCGAGCGACTGCACGCCGATGAATGCGGCCAGGTTCACGTTCGGGTAGAACGCGGCGCGCGACTGGTCGATGCGTTTCGCCGCCGCCTCGGCACGCAGCCGCGACGCGACGATGTCCGGCCGGCGGCCGACCAGGTCGGCCGCGAGGTTCTGCGGCAGGCCGAAAGATTTCGAGATGTCGATCGCCGGCCGCCGGATGGCGAGGCCGCGATCCGGCCCGGCGCCCATCAGCGCGGCGATGCGGTTGCGCTGCAGGCCGATTTGCTCCTCGATCGCGAACACGTCGGCTGCGGCGGACGCACGCCGCGCTTCGACCTGCTTCACGCCGCCGCGCGTCTCCAGGCCATTCTCGAAGCGGCGACGGAACAGGTCGGCGGTCTTGCTGCGCACGTCGAGTGCGGCCCTGGCGGTATCGAGTTGCGCAAACTCGCGCGCCAGTTCCGCATACCCGGACGCGATCGAGCTGGAAAGCGTCAGCCGCGCCTGGGCTTCGTCGGCCCGTGCCGCGTCGGCTTCGGAAGTCGCCGCGGCCAGCGCCGCGCGATTCTTGCCCCAGAAGTCCAGCTCCCATGAAAAGTCCAGCGTCGCGCGACCGTAGTCATTCCAGCCCTGCGGGGTCATGGCGCGCGGGCTCAGGTAGTTATAGCTTTGCTTCTGCTCGGTCGCCGAGGCGTTGGCGCCGAGTTGCGGCTTCGTCGCGGCGCCTGCGACTTGCACCGACGCCTCTGCGCGACTCAGCCTCGCCCGGGCCACCGCGATGTTGGGCGCGCCCGCCAGCGCTTCGTCGATGAGTTGATCGAGTTGCGCGTCGCCGTACGACTTCCACCATTCATCCGCGGGCCACTGCGCCGCCGGCGCCGCGAACGATTGCGACGTGGCGTACTGCGCAGCGCCCTTTGTTTGCGGACGCGCGTTGCTTTCCGGCAGGCCGGCGCAGGCACCGAGTGCAAGCGCGATGAACGGTACAAGCGTTCTTGCCGCGGCAGTAGCTGTAATAGTTGCGTGCTTCACTTGATCCCCCCTTCCCTGGTTGTCGGCGACAGGTCCTGCGCGATGCAGGCCAGCAATTGCTCGCCGGTGCTGAATTCGAATGAGTGGCCCGAAGCCATGTTTTCCAGGCGGCCGGCGATCTCGCCGCCGGCCGCGCGGGCATCGCGATGGACCTTGACCACATAGCTGCGCGAGTTCGGGTAGTTCGGTTGCGGGTTCAGGGTCATCTGCGGTTCCGTTTGGCTGGTTTACGTGGGACGCAGTATGGGAACCGGCGCCGGCGAAGTCGTCCGGAAACCGTCTGGTTTCGGTCGGGATTCGGGTGGCGCGGCCGTGCAGAGGCCGCCTCGCCGATGATCGATCAGCGATGCGGGAACAAAGACTTGCGGGACTTGCGGCTATCCGGCCAGGTCGAGCGCACGCCGGAAGAGAGAGGTTTCCCGGCCTTCGGTGAGGCGTTGGCACAGGGAATTCAGGCTTGCCCGGTCCTGCGCGTTCGCATCGCTCAATTCGCACAGGCAGACAAGCGCCTGCAGTTCCGGCCAGCCTGCCTGTTGCGCACGAGCGAGGTCCAATGCCTTCGTCGCATCTGCACGCGCCCGCTTCGCATCCCCGGACTGCGCGGCGACGCGCGCGCTCGCAAGATGGAGATCGGGGAGGAATATGCCTTCGCCCGTCTTCGCGGCGAGCGCGAAGCCTTCTTCCAGATGCTTGCGCGCTTCGGCCTCGCGCCCCAGCAGCAGGGCGGTCTCGGCGGCATGCCCGAGTACCGAGGCGGCGCCGCTGAACATGCTAATACGCATGTGGTGCTCGAAGCCTTCGAGGATCAGCGCGTAACCGGGCTCGGCTTCGCCCTGCCTGGCCATCGCCCAGCCCTTGATCCAGCGCCACAGGCCGTCCCCCTGCACGAAGGCATGGTCGGCCACCGTCTGCTGCATGGCCTCGGCCAGCTCGCGCGCCCGCGCGGGCTCGTCCAGCCTGACTTCGACTATCGCGGCAAAGAACTGCCCGATCATGCGTGCATACGGCTGCTCGATCGCATCCGCGCGAGCAATCGAATCCGCGGCCTGCCTGCGGGCGCTGTCGGCCAGCCCGAGCTGCGAGAGCACGTGCGCCAGGCGGGACGCCAGCGAGACCTTGAGGTCCACGACCGTCGGGAAATTCGACACGCGCTCGCCGAGCGCATCGAAAACCCTCAAGCCGTTTTCCAACCATTGACGACCGGATTCCAGCTCGCCCTGGTGGGCAAGCGTGGCACCCATCAAATTGGAAGACGCCACCTCGAGCATGCCGTCCGCCTGGGCAAGCGAAAGCGCGTGGATGCGCGTTGCCACCGCAAGGGCCTGGGCATACTCTCCGCGTGCGTAGTAAACCCAGCCCAGGCCGCTCAACTCCATGGCGCGTGCCCCGCTCTGCGGCACGACGTCGCACAGCACGTAGGCGCGCTCGAACGCGGCGCGCGCTTCCGGCGACGCGATGCCCATCGATTGCGCGCAGGCCACGGCGCGCGGCGCCACGACCGTCAGTTCGAGCTGCTTGCGCTCGAGGTTGTCGGGAAGCCGGGGCAACAGCGCCAGCGCTTGCGCCGTCAACTTGACTGCCTCGATGGGCGCGAACTGGCGCAAGGCCGCGATCGCGGCCAGCGCGTACTGCTGCAACGCCGCCGCGATGTCGTGGCTGCGCTCATGGTGCAGCGCCAGTTCGGCCGCCGCTACCGGGGCGCCGGCGGCCTGCGCGCGCGCAAGCGATACCGCGACACCGCGATGCAATTGCGCGCGGGTAAGGCCGCCGATGCGCTGGTAAAACACGTGGCGATAGAGCGCGTGGCGGAAAGCGAAACGGCCATCCAGTGATCCGTCCGCGCGCGTGGACACCGCCACGACGTCAAGCCAATGCTGTTGCCCCGCCAGCGCTTCGCAGCGCGCGGCGACCCAGGCCGGGTCACGCGCAAGGGCGTCCGCCACCACGGTCGGACGGAACTCGACGCCGCAGATCGCCGCCGTCTCGAGCAAGCTGCGATCCTCGTCCGACAGCCGCGCGATCTGCTTCTCGATGACTCCGGCCAGGTTCTCCGGTACCTGCAGGCGATCGGGCGCGAATCGCGCCAGGGAATCTTCGCGCAGCTCGCCTTGCGATATGAGATCTTCGATGACGTTGACGACGAACAGCGGCAACCCGTCGGTATGCGAATGCACCATGCGCACGAAGGCCTCGGGCGCTTCGCTGTGAGGGAAGCGCTCCGCGACGTATTCGGCGACCTCGCTCTCCGAGAACGGGTCGAGCAGGATCTCTTCGCACAGGCGGTGCATGCGGAGCTCGTGCCGCAGCGCCTTCAGCGGATGGTCTTCCGAGATGACCTCGGCCAGCCGGAAGCTCGCAAGCCACATGATCCGCGACGGATTGCGGCGGCGCGCGAAGTAATCGATCAGGCGGATGGTGGCGTGGTCGCTCCAGTGCAGATCCTCGGTCACCAGAAGCAGCGGGCGTTCCTGCGTGTAGCGATCGAGCAGTTCGCCCAGCTCGCGCAGCATGCGCTGCGGGCCCGAGCCCGCGAGCGAGCGGCCGAGCACGTCGCGCTCGGCCTCGGTGCATAGCCACGGCATTTGCGCCAGCCAGGTCGGCGCAACCGACCGCAACAGCGCGACCAAGTCGGTATCGCCGCGGCACAGCTCGCCGAGCGCCTCGAGGACCGGCAAGTAGGGCTCGCCCGCGCCGGTCTGCTCGACGCACTGGCCGCGCGCGACGATGGACGCACCCGAGGTTGCGACGAATGCCTCGATCAATGTCGTTTTGCCCACCCCCGCCTCGCCCGCGATCCAGAACACCTGCCTGCGTCCGGATTTCGCGGTAGCCCAGCAGGACTGCAGACGTCGGAGCGCATCCTTGCGACCGACGAGCTCCGGCACGCCAGTCGCCGGTGCGACGTCATCGACGAGAGAAGTTGCGCCGGCCTGGCGCGAGAGCCCGACGAATCGATAGCCGCGCCGCGAGGCTGTCTCGATGAAGCGCGGCTGCCTTGCGTCGTCCGCGAGCGCGGCACGCAGCTCGCTGATCGTGGACTTGAGGACAGACTCGCTGACGTGCTGGTGTCCCCACACGGCGTCGAGCAACGCCGACTTGGTGACCAGCTTGCCGGGCTGGCGCGCGAGCGCACACAACACGTCGAACGCTTTTGGCGCAAGCGCCACAGGTTGCCCCGCGCGCGTCAGCCGTGCGTCGCTCTCGTTCAGCTCGAATGCATCGAACTGCAGCAGCAAATGATCGGGTTCGGCCATGCGTTCCATGCAATGCGGGCGCTGGCCGGCATTATGTACCGAAGTCCGCGCGCGGCGGCATGTCGGCGCCATACAGGTGCCATCCGAGCCGCGTCGCCGGAAAGGCCTCGCCTGAAAATTCACCTGCCCGCCCCTTGCGCGCGAAGCGGGGAGGCCCCACCTTGTTCCTGTCGCCCGTTCCGGGCTGCCCTTCCTTTTCGCAATGCGCACCTCCCTTCGCCTGGCCCTGATCATCGTCGCGGTGCACCTTTACATGGGCTGGCGCCTCATTCCCGACATGCCTTACGGAAACTGGGGAACGGCCTTCGTCGTCATCGCGCTCGCTTTCTCGGCCTGCGTCATGCCTTTCGGCGAGTTCGCCAGGCGCAACAAGCTCAGCCCGATAGCGGACCAGCTTTCGGGCGCCGGTTTCATAGCGATGGGATTTTTCTCGTCGCTGCTGGTGCTGACACTGCTGCGCGACCTTCTGCTCTTTGCCGCGTTTGCCGCGGGCGGGAATTTCATGGATGCGGCAACCTTGCTGGCGCTGCATCGCTGGAGCGCGGCGGCGGTGCCGGGTGTCGCGCTGCTGATGACCGTCGCGGGTTACGCGAATGCGCGTCGGCGTGCCGCCGTCCGCACGGTCGACGTACCGATCGCGGGACTGCCCGCGAGGCTGGACGGATTCAGCATCGCGCAGATCAGCGACGTCCACGTCGGCTCCACGATCAAGGGCGACTACGTCGGCAGGATCGTCGATGCGGTCAACGCCCTGCATCCGGACATGGTCGCCGTGACGGGCGACCTCGTGGACGGCGGCGTCAATCGCCTGGCGCCGCACACCGCGCCGCTGGCGCGACTCTCCTCGCGGCACGGCACCTACTTCGTGACGGGAAACCACGAATACTATTCGGGCGCCAACGCATGGATCGCCGAGATGCGCCGGCTCGGGCTGCGCGTGCTGCTCAACGAGCACGCCGTGCTCGATCATGAAGGTGAAGCTGTCATCGTCGCGGGCGTGACCGACTACAGCGCCCACCACTTCGATCCGGCACAGCGCAGCGACCCGGCGCGGGCGCTCGCCGGCGCGCCGGCGGATGCCGCGGTGAAAATCCTGCTGGCCCACCAGCCCCGCACCGCGTTCACCGCGGCGAAATCGGACTACGACCTGCAGCTATCCGGACACACCCACGGCGGGCAGTTCTTTCCGTGGAACCTGGCGATCAAGTTCGTGCAGCCCTTCGTCGCGGGGCTGCACCGGCTCGACGACCTGTGGATCTACGTCAGCCGCGGCACCGGGTATTGGGGGCCGCCGAAGCGTTTCGGCGCACCATCGGAGATCACCTACTTGCGACTGGTTCCGGCAAAGGCGTGAGCGGCAGGCCGCCGGGCTGCAGCGCGATGCGATCGCGCGACGCCACCGACAGCTCGGCCAGCGCGCGATGCACGAACTGCACGCAGATCGATCCTTCCCCGACCCCCGATGCGATGCGCTTGACGCTGCCGGAGCGCACGTCGCCGACCGCAAATACCCCGGGTAAGGTCGTCTCCATTAGATAGGGCTGGCGCGCCAGCGGCCAGCCCGCGGCATCCAGGTGCTCGGGATGCAGGTCGGCGCCGGTGCAGACGAAGCCCTTGTCGTCCATTTTCACGCAACCCTGCAGCCACGCGGTGTTCGGCACCGCGCCGGTCATCAGGAACACGCTGCCGATGTCGCACATCTCCACTTCCGGATTGCCCTGGGTGCGCCAGCCGACGCGTTCGAGCTTGTCGCTGCCTTCGAGCACGGCGATCTGCGTGCGCACGTGCAACGTGATATCGGGATTTTCCTCGATGCGCCGTATGAGATAGCGCGACATGCTTTCCGACAGGCTGTCGGCGCGCACCATGATGTGCACGTGCCGGCAGGTGTTGGCGAGGAACACCGCCGCCTGCCCGGCGGAGTTGCCGCCGCCGACGATGGCGATTTCCTCGCCCTCGCACAGGCGCGCCTCCATGTTCGTCGCGGCGTAGTAGACGCCTACGCCGACGAATTTCTGCAGGTTCTCGATCTCGATGTCCCGGTATTTCGCGCCGGTGGCGACGACGATGGTGCTCGCGAGCAGCGAGCGCCCGTCCGAGAGCTCCAGCCGGTAAGGCCGTTTTTCGCAGTGCAGCCGTTTTGCCTGCGTGGCGATGGTGACGTTGGCACCGAATTTCTGCGCCTGCGTCAGTGCCCGGCCGGCGAGCGCCTGTCCCGAGATGCCGGTGGGAAAGCCCAGGTAGTTTTCGATGCGCGAACTGGTGCCGGCCTGCCCGCCCGGCGCACCCGATTCGACGACGACCACGTCCAGCCCCTCGGACGCCCCATACACGGCGGCGGCCAATCCGGCCGGGCCGGCGCCGACGACGACGAGGTCATGGATCGTGGACACGTCCATCGCCGGATTCATGTCCAGCATCTCGGCGACCTCGTGAAGGCTCGGGTTCTTCAGCACCGTGCCGCCGCGCCCGATGACGACCGGGATCTCGCCGGTGCTCACATGGAAACGCTCCAGCAACGCTTCAACGCCCGCATCGCTGTCCACGTCGATGTAGACGTAGGGCACGACGCTGCGCGTCAGGAATTCGCGCAGGCGCAAGGTGCCGGCGCAATAGCGCGAGCCCAGCAGCACGATTTCGCTCTGGCCGGCCTCGACCAGGCCCATGCGCCTCAGGATGAAGGCGCGCATGAACAGTTCGCTCAGCTCGGCGTCGGTCTGCACGAGGTCGCGCAACGCGTCCTCTTTGATCGCAAGCACAGTGGCGTCCTCGCGCGCGCGAATGCGCGTGAATCCGGACACGCCGCGCAGCGCGCTCATTTCGCCGGAGAAATCGCCGGCCACGAGCGTGGTGATCAGCTGCTCGGCGAGCAGGCCGGGAAACAGGATGTCGAGGCTGCCGGAGAGCACGACGACGATCTTGCGCGGGCGGTCTCCCGGCTCGACCAGCACGTCCCCGGCCCTGGCATTCACCAGCCTGCCGTGCACCTTCAACCGTTCGACCTGCCTCGCCGAGAGCTTCGGAAACATCTGCTCCCGGCGTTTCACCAGCAACTGGTTTGCCATGCGCTTGCTCCAAGGAAAAAAATGCGGGCGGGTGGAAATCCGCCCCGAAATTGCGGTTCGACCGTTGCCGTGATGTTGCGCCATCAGCCCGGAACTAATCCAGTACCCGGCACGCGAAATCGCCCGTACAACGAAAAACCGCCGCGCTGGGGCGGCGGTTTTGCTCGAGGCAATGCGACCGCGCGATCAGGTTTCCAGCACGGCGTCCATCGTGATGCGCGCCTTCAGCAGCTTCGACACCGGACAGCCCGCCTTGGCCTTGGCGGCGATTTCCTGGAATTGCGCCACCGTCGCGCCCGGAATTTTCGCGCGCACGATCAAATGGCTGTCCGTGATCTCGAAGCCCTCGCCCACCTTGTCCAGCGTGACTTCCGCCTGCGTCTCGATCTTCTCCGGCGTCAGGCCCGCCATCCCGAGCATCATGGAGAATGCCATCGAGAAGCAGCCGGCATGCGCGGCACCGATGAGTTCCTCGGGGTTGGTGCCCTTGCCGTTCTCGAAGCGGGACTTGAATCCGTACGGGGCGTCCTTGAGGACGCCCGTCTCCGTGGAGATCGTCCCGACGCCTTCCTTGAGGCTACCTTTCCAGACTGCCGATGCTTTCTTGATCATGATCTGTCCCTTGAGTTTGTTAAAGCCGGTAACCGGCTCGAATCCCATGCAATGACTTGCACCCCGGCGAAAGCGCGCGCACTCGACGGCATGGCGGACGCGCCTTCGGCATCGATGGTCCGCCCTTCGAACGAGAAACCATCGCTGCAGGCAGGATATCCGGCAGCCGCAAGCCGAAGAATCCTTTTCGACCTCGCCCGCCATTTTCATGCCGCTCGTCGCCGGGGAACCTGCAAATGAATGATTCCGTCATGAGGCTTAAAGTTCCCTATGGCCGTTGTGTCCGGTGGCCGGCTGGCATGCGGCGCGAAGAAGGCTAGCGGGATCGCACACGTTGCCAACCGATCCGGATTTGCTAGACTGGGGCCTGGCAACTTTGAAAGGAGGTGATCCCGTGCGAATCAAACAAGGCAATACCGGCCGGCACCACTCGGAAACTGGATCAACCGAAGGATTCAGGAGTCCGGCTGGCGCCTGAGCCGGAATGCCTGGCAGGTCGAACGCCCCGTCCGTGCAAGCGGACGGGGCGTTTCTTTTCCGACCGGCCGGCAGGGTCACCCGCCTGTATCCCCGCCGGCGGGGGTAATCCAGGGCTCAAGCCCGCCCGATTCCGGCCGTTGTTAAGCACGATGAACAAGAAGAGACGGCTGCTGCCCCTGGGCATCAAGAATCCGATCAGGACCGAACTTCCGGCGCTGGTGGCGTTGGAAGCACTGGGCAAGCCCTGGTTCGGCGAAAACCACCGCTCGGATCTGCTCGCCATCGCCCTGGTCACGCAGGTCATTGCCCCGCCCGGCAGCTTCATCTTCACCATTGCCGACGAACTGATGGCGCAACTGAAAATCCAGGAACCCACGCTCGATGACGTGCGCCCGCTCGTCATCGACATCAGCGCCTGGCTGCAGGTACAGCCCAATGGGCGCGTCGACGATGCCATCGACAAGCTGATGCGCCGGCAGCGCGCCAGCGCCTGAACCTCGTATCAGCGTTTCGCAGGTTTCCTGCGCGCCGGACTTTTCTTCGCCGCGGTCTTGGTCGCGCGCTTGCGCGGCACCTTGGCACCGGCCTTTCTCGCCTCCGACAAGCCTATCGCGATCGCCTGCTTGCGGCTGGTGACCTTCTTGCCCGAGCGGCCGCTCTTCAATGTGCCTTGCTTGCGCTCGCGCATGACCTTCTTGACCTTGCTCGCCGCCTTCTTTCCATAACGTGCCATCTCGAGCCCTCCTTGTATGTGGTTTGTTGGCGCGACGGATTTACCCGCCCGATGTTTCGCCCCCCATGACCTGCAGTACCGTGCCGGTCACATAGGATGAATCGGCGTTCGACGCCAGGAACACGTAGGCCGGCGCCAGTTCTTCCGGCTGCGCCGGGCGTCCCATCGGGTTTTTCCCGCCGAAGTTCGCGACGTCCTCCGCGCTGAGTCCGCCGTCGGAGGGATTCAGCGGCGTCCATACCGGTCCCGGTGCAACCGCATTCACGCGTATGCCGTTCGGGATCAGCGACTGCGCCAGCGTCTTCGTGAATGCGTTGATGGCGCCCTTGGTCGCGGAATAATCGGGCAGCTTCTCCGACCCGAGGATGCCGGTCTCCGAACTCGTCGCGATGATCGCGCTGCCCGGTTTCATGTGCGGGATCGCCGCCCGCGCCAGGCGGATGTAGGAATAGATGTTGGTGCGGAAGGTGTATTCGAGTTCCTCGTCGGTCAGTTCTTCGATGCCCTGCTTGCGCCGCTGGTGCGCCGCGTTGGAGACGAGGATGTCCAGCCGGCCGAAATGCCGCACGGTCTCCTCGACGAGATGCAGGCAAAAACCCTGCGTGACCACGTCGCCAGGCATCAACAGGCATTCGACGCCCTGTTCCACCACGGCCGACTGGGTCACTTCCGCGTCCGATTGCTCTTCCGCGAGGAAATTGATCGCCACCGCCGCGCCTTCACGCGCGTATATGGTCGCGACGGCGCGCCCGATGCCGGAGTCGCCGCCCGTGATCAAGGCGACCTTTCCGCGAAGCTTGCCCGCCGGCCGGTACTGTTCGGCCTGGTAACGCGGCGCCGGATCGAGCTCCGACTCGAGGCCGGGACTGTCCTGGTGCTGCACGGGGAACGGCGGCCTGGGCTCATCCAGCGGCCGGTCCGCAACCTCGGCCACGGCCGGTTCCGCAATTTCCTGCTTCATGATTTGCTCCGTTTGCGACGCGCCGATGCGCTGGCTTGCCCTGCGTGCCTGCAAGAACGTTGCCAAGCCAGCAAGCATTGCTTTCGAACCGGAGCCGGCCGAGAAAGGCCGAATCGTGCGCAATCTGCCGATTGTTCCGCGACATCGGGGGCGAGCTTGCAAACCCGGGAGCAAGAATTACCGCTCGCTAGAACTTGGGAATATGCAGCGTCTTGCTGATCATGAGCGTGCCCGAGAGCACGAAAAGCAGCGCCAGCGGATGCAGGTCCGCCGGACCGAGTTGCCACACATCGCCATATAGATCGACGCCCAACCGATCCTGCCACGCCGCGGCGGCCAGCACGGCGATCAGCGCGACGCTGGTCGGAATCGGCGTGCCTTCGAAATATTTCACCTTGTCCGCACCGCCCGAAAGCCTTTCCGCGGTCACGTTGTAGCGCGCGAGCCGGCTCACGCCGCAGCAGACGAAATAGAGCAGCGCGATCCAGTCCCATCCGCCGCGCAGCCCTGCCGCATAGCCCAGGGCCGCGGGTGCCACGCCGAACGAGATGACGTCGGCCAGCGAATCCAGCTCTCGCCCGAGCGCGGAATGGGTATGCCGCCAGCGAGCGATGCGCCCGTCGAGCACGTCGAATATGAAGGCGACGGGCGCCAGCGCGCTCGCCGCGAAGAAATAGCCGGTCGACGCCTGCGCAAGATAGGCCATCGCGCAAAAAACCGCCGCCATGCCGCACGCCGCGTTGCCCAGCGTGAATACATCGGCGAGGTGCATGCCGCGGATCATCGAGAAGTGCCGCGGCAATCCATCCAGGTCGCGCTTCATGCGGATTCCTTTCAGTTGTAGTGGTAGGCCAGCCGCAGCACCGCGAACGTCAGCCCGTCGTTCGGCTTCTTGATGCCGCCGTTGGAGACATGCTCCAGCCGCACGCCGACCTCCATCGATTGCGCCGGCCCGAAACGCACGCCTCCGCCGATCAGTTCGCCGAACTGGAATGCCGTGCTCGTGGTGCGGGTGTCGCTGATATGCGTGTCGGACAGGAATCGCACGCCGATCCCGCCTTCCACGAATGGCGTGGTGATGCCGTCCGAGCTCTCCAGCCGCAGCACGGGCGTCGCGCCGATGGCGGAAACCGCGTTGTTGTCCTGGGCAGGCGCGCGGCTTTGCACATAGCCCAGGCCGAACTCGAGATGGCCGGTCAGCTCGGATTCGCGAAATTGCTTCAACGGATCATCCTTGTCGATCTGCCATGTCAAGCCGGCGATGTTGGCATCGTTACCGGCGCCGCCGCTCAAGGCGATGCTGTCGGCCATCGCGAATTGCGCAATCCAGACCAGCGGTAAGGCGGTTCCAGCCGCGAGAAAACGGCGTACATCCATGCCGGTTCGACCGCGTGGCGAGCCGCGGGTGCCGCGGCGCCCCGAAATTTATCGCTCGTTCGAGCGCAGGCGCGGATCCGCGGTGAGCTCCAGCAGGTCGAGTTCTTCCTGTGCCGCCTGGAATGCCGCGTCCCCGATGACCTCCCGTGCGCGCAGGTCGAGCAATACCTGGCGCTGCGTCTCCACGGCTTCGCGCTGCATCGACGACACCGGCGGCGCGGGATCCGGCTTGCCCCCGGCAGCCTGTTTTTCGCCGGACGCCAGCCGCGATTCGTATTCGCGACGCAGCGCCTTTGCGCCTGCCGCATCGGTGCCCAGGGTGCGCAGCGCGACGCGCGCGGTTTCGGCACGGGCGAGGCCGACTTCCCTTTCCACCGTCGTATCCTTGGGGACCTCGACCGCGCCGATCAGCCAGCGCAAGGTCAGGCCCTGCACCACGAGCGTCGAGAACACCACGCAGAACGCGCACAGCACGATCAGGTCGCGGTGAGGAAATTGCAGCGGCAGCGCCAGGGCCGCGGCGATGCTGACGATGCCGCGCATGCCGCACCAGGAAATGATGAGACCGGTGCCCACCGTGGGATGCATGCCTTTGCGTCCCGCCGGCGGCTGGCCGGCGCGGCGTATGCGCCAGCGCGAGAACGTGTTGTGCGCCATCCACCAGACTATCCTGACCAGCACGACCGTCGCGCAGACGCTGCCCGCAAACAGCCCGAACGCCTGCCACTGCGACAGGTCGAGGCGCGACAGGATGGTGCGCAATTGCAGGCCGATCAGCACGAACGCCAGGACATTGAGCACGAAGACGACGACTTCCCACACCGCGAAGGAAACGATGCGCTTGCGCGCATCGCCCTCCACCGGCGCGCGGCGCGCGATCGTCATCGCGTAGCACACCACCGCGATGATGGGCGAAAGGCCGACCCGGTCGGCGATGATCCAGACGGCGAAGGTGCTGATGAACTGCAGCAGCACCGAGACGGAAACGTGCGAGATGCCTGCCAGGAATTTCACGAAGAGCCTGGCCAGCAGGATGCCCGCGGCAATGCTCCCGCCGGCGGTCAGCACCAGCATCGGCAGCACCGTCCATCCCGAGAAGCTGCCGGTCAACGTCGCGCCCACCGCCAGCCGATAGACAAGTAGCGCGGCCGCATCGTTGAACAGGCTTTCGCCTTCGAGGATGACGGTCATGCGATGCGGCAGCTGCAGGCGCCGCAGTATCGCCGCGGCAGCCGAGGCATCCGGAGGCGACACGATCGCACCGAGCGTGATCGCCACGGCCCACCCCACGTCGGGCATCACCGCATGCGCAATCCAGGCGACCGCGGCGATGGTGACCGCGACCGCGCCGAGTGCCAGGCTCACCACCGGGACCAGGTTGTCGCGCAAATCGCGCGGCGACGCGTCGTAGGCGGCATCGAGCAGCGTGGGCGCCACGAACAGCGCGAGCGCGAGGTCCGGATCCAGGGCGACTTCCGGCATGCCCGGCACCAGGGCAAGGGCGGCGCCGGCGAAGGCCAGCAGCGCCGGATACGGCACCCCCACCCGTTCCGCCCAGAGCGAAAGAATCGCACCGACCAGCAGCAGCGCGATCACGAGTTCGAAAATGAACATGCGGTTCCTGTTCCGTCGGCGCGCGGCATTCGTTTCAAGGCGCGGTCCGCCTCCTGAAACCGCTGGCGCCGCATCGATTGACAGACCGGTTGTGGCCGCTATAGTTTTTGCGAGCCAGGAAATCCGGAGCAAAAAAAATGAGCCTCAGCGTCTACCCGGTCAATGACGAATTCGCCGCGGAGATCGGCGACGTCGATCTGTCGCAGCCGCTTTCCGCCGCGGACCGCGCCGAAATCGAAGCGGCCTTCGACCGCTATTGCGTGCTGGTGTTTCCCGACCAGCACCTGGATACCGACCAGCACCTGGATTTCGCGCGCAGCTTCGGCCCGCTCGAAACCACCATCCATGCCACGCGCAGCGACGCGAAGCTGCGCGTGCGCGCCGAGATCGCCGACGTATCGAACTTGAGCGCGGGCGACGAGATCTGGGGCAGGGAAAGCCGCAAGCGCATGTTCGAAATGGGCAACCGCATGTGGCACACCGACAGCTCGTTCCGCCGCTTGCCGGCCAAGGCGTCCCTGCTCTATTCGCGCAGCATTCCGCCGGTCGGTGGGCAGACCGAATTCGCCGACATGCGCGCCGCCTGGGACGCGCTCGACCCCGCCATGCAGCAGCGCCTGCGCGGACTCGTCGCCGAGCATGCCATCATGCATTCGCGCCGCAAGCTCGGATTCACGGATTTTTCGGACGAGGAAAACCGCATGCTGCCGCCGGTGCCGCAGGCCCTCGTGCGCAGGCATCCGGGCTCGGGACGCACCGGCCTGTATCTCGCATCGCACGCGGGCCGCATCCTCGGCATGGCCGACGACGAAGGCCAGGCGCTGCTCAGGCAACTGACCGAGCATGCCACGCAGCCGCGGTTCGTCTACGCGCATCGCTGGCGGGTGCACGACCTGGTGATGTGGGACAACCGGTGCACCATGCATCGGGGCCGCGCCTATGACGACCTGCGCTGGCCGCGCGACATGCAGCGCGCCACGGTCTCGGACGTCGCGCCGACTTGCGAGCAGGAAGGCATTGCGGCGCCGGCGGCGGCCTGAATCGCCGCAACGTCAGCGCGCAACCGGCGGACTGTAGGTCCAGCCGAGCTGGAAGCCGATGTCGGGCGTGTTGTTGATATGGCCGGTGTTCTCGGTGATCGCGAACGAAAATACCGAGCCGCCCGTCCGGTGGCGTACGCCCAGCGACAACTGGTACTTCGTTTCCAGCAACTCGCGCAAGTCGGTGTCGTCGTGGGTCAGCACGCTCGGGCTCACGTAGAACTGCGCGATGGCCGATGTCCTCTGCGCCATGCTGAACTCGTAGCCGAAAATGTAGGTCGGGATGTATTCCGTGCGCTCGTTCGTCGTCAGCGCGCTGCCCTGGGTGCGCACGATGGCCGCGCTCGCGTATCCCGCATGGCGCCCGGCGAAGCGCTGCAGGGTAGCCTGCAGGCCGACGTCGGTGTTGCCGGTGGACAGGAAGTTGCGCTCGCCGTCCACGGGCACCTTCACGGCGCTCTCCAGCACCAGGTTCCACGGCGAGGGTGACGCCGCCAGGCTGTAGCGCAGGCCGAAGGTCGGATCGAGCACGCCACCGTCGGGAATGGCATTCAGGTACGTGGCCTGGCTGCCCTTGAGGTCGAGGATGACGTTGATGTTGTTGCGGTTGACCGCGGGACGACCGAACGAATCCAGGCCGAAGGCCCTGTGGAACGCCTCGATGCCGCCGTCGAGAAAGCCGCCGGTATAGCGCACGGCGCTGAAAGTACCGTTCACGCTCCAATGCTCCGTGATCTGCCGGTGCAGCGTGACGTCGACGATGCCGAGCTCGAGGTCGACCAGGTAGGCTTCGCCGGGCAACGCGCGAATGGCCTGCGCCTCGGCCGGGCCGAGCTGGCGGCGGCCGGAAAGCGATTTGAGGTACTGCTCGACGTTCGGGCTCATCGCCCAGGTATTCTGGTAACCGAGCTGGACCTCCACGCCCCAGGTGCCCGGGGCAATCCAGGCCGCGTTCGCGGGATGCATGTCGAGCCGCAAAAAGCCGAACGGCGTCAGGTCGCGCTCGCGCAGCAGGCCGAATTTCTCGTATGCCGGCGCCGCTTGCCGGCCGGCCTCCTGCGCGAATCCAGGGAGCGCCGCAACCACGGCCATCAGCAGCGCCAATACGATTTTCGAAGCGAAGGCGAACGGCATTTCAGACCGCGAATGAATCGTGACCAGGCATGTTGTTCGGGTTGAATGGCCTATTCGCGCGCTGCGCATTCGCGTCGCGCGGCTGGCCGCCGGGCGAAGCCCGGCGGCCCCGTCCCTCAACGGGTCCTTGTCGTCAGGCGGTCACCCAGCCATAGAAGCGGTTGCTCGGCCGCGCGCCCTCATCTAGATAGGCCATCTTGATCCGCGTCAGGTAGTCCTTCGGCAGCTCGTTGCGCTTGGCTTCCACATCCACCCCGAATACCCGCGCGCTGTTCAGGCCGAAGATCTTTTCCTTCACTTCGCGCGTCAGCGGCGCGTAGCCGTGATTCTCGATCAATTCGTCCGGAATGCGGAAGCGACGGAACGCTTCGATTTGCCATTGCGGCGTGCCGTACCAGATGGAATCCGTTCCCCAGAGCACATGATCGTCCCCGAAGGCGGCGACCAGTTGTCCCAGCAGGTGCGCGCACGCCGTGGGGTTCGTCGACACCAGTTGCCCGAAGGTCGAGCCCAGTTCCATGTAGATGTTCTTGATGCCGGGCTCCCTCTTCTTCATCTCGCAGAATTCCGTGGTCCACGGGATATCACCGTTGGGCTTCGGCGCGCTCGCGTTCAACAAGCCGGAGTGATAGGCAAGGAAGTCGATATCGGGAAAATCCTTGGCCGCCTTGATGAGGTCGCGCGGATGGTTGAAGTCGGCGACGGTGCCTAGCGGCAGTCCCTTGTGCACGCACAGGCGCTTGACGCCGAGTTGGCGCGCCCTCTCCAGCATCGGGTAGGCGATCGCCTCGTCGTCGAGGAACCAGCCGTGCTCGAATCCTTTCGGACAGGCGCCCGTATAGGCCTTCCAGGCGTCGATCTTCAAGGTTTCCGCCTGCATGTCCATGAATTCGAGGTCGGTCTTTCCGAGCTGGGGCGTCACCAGGCCGTGCGCGAGCATGCGGCGCGATTGCGTGATGCGATTGATCTCGTCGCGGATGTGAGCCATTTCCTTCGGCGGCACCACCGCCTCGTTCGGATACGGCCCGGGCGGCGTCGAGATCAACCCGATCGACGTCTCGCTGTCGAGGAAAACCTCCTTGACGAAGTTCTGCCACGACAGGTCCTTGATGGTGCCGGTGTCGGATGCAAGTTTCGGATTGAAGCTCTTCGCTCGCCCACGCAGCCCGACCAGCGCGCCCTTGCTGACCGCGCCGGCGCGCGAACCTTCCGCGTTGGCAGGATCGTAGTGATCGCCGACATAGTGAAGTTGCACGTCGAAGATGAAATAGGGCGCGCCGCTGGCTTCCTTCGCCGCTGCAACTTCCGCGGCCTCCGCTTCGGTCACGTCGAAGAAGCGTCCGAAAACCGTATTCATCGCGATGAACGAAGCCGCCATGCCGCCGCTGGTGCGCAGGAATTCGCGTCGGGTCAGGCCGAGCCGCGGTGCCAGGCGGCCCGCCGCCGCCAGGATGCGCGCCTCGACTTCGCGCTGCGCGGGCGTCTGCGGCATCGGCTGGAATTCTTCGTTGGAAACCAGCCGCGTCGGGATAGGCGTTTCCGAACTCAGGCCCTGGCGCATGCCCGGGCCGACCCGGAATGCCAAACGGTTCAACTTCATCTTCGACTCCTCCTGTGGGCGCGGAACCGCGTCATGAATTCCCGGCGCGCAGTGTGGATGCCAGCCGGTGTTGGCCCGCTATGTTGTCAATCCTTCCTTTCCGCGCGGCGCATTCGCAGCCGCCACGGTTCCATGATTGCCGAATGCCGAATGCTCGATCGTTACAATTTGTTCGATGCCTTGCACATGGTCAGGCATCGAACGGATCGAGTGTAGGCCGCGGCCGCGCGAAGTCAACTGCGGACGGGCACAAAGCCGTTTGCGCAGGCACAAAACGAAACGGGCGCCTTCCGGCGCCCGTCTTGTTCGACCCTGCAACGATTCTTATGCGTAGGTCGCTTCGTTGTTGTTCGTATTGTTGTTGGTGTTGTTGCCGCCGCGCTTCGAGCCCGGCTTCGGTCCGGTGGCCTTCGGCGGAACATAGGCGGAAAGGCGACAGCTGATGCCTTCGATTTTCTTTTCGCCGGCAAATCGCGTGACACGGCAGCAAATGACTTCGCCGGCGGTCGACAGTTCGGCGATGTGGTTCAGCACGGTGTTCTTCGGCATGCGCAGCGCCTTGGCGATGTCCGTATCCAGTTGCTCGCCATGGGTCTTCAGGTACTGGAGAATCGTCGTATTCATTAGGAGTCCTGCAAAGGGGGCGTTCACGTAGGGTCTGCTAGTGTGCGCTTCGAGGTGTTTCCGGGCAAGTCTGGGCGCAGGAATCTTTTCCGTGATCGGGCAAATTCAGCAAGATTCTTCTTGACTTGGCGGTGAAACGGGCCGGCCGAGGGGTAGTTTTCGCCGCTATTCCCCTACGCAGTTTAAGGTATTCCCCCGGCGGCGGATCCTCTGACCGATATGGCTGCCGCAGGGGAAATTGCGCGGCGCTATTGCGATGGCTGGAATTGTCGGCGCTCGCGCTCCGGCTGTGCGCGGGCGCGGCCCGGCGGCGCAGTTTTTACCGCAGGCAACGGGGATGCCAGTGCCGCCGGGTTGAACGGCTGGTCATTCACGGCAAATTCTCCGTTCCGGAACGCAAGCCGGGAATGCAGCACGGCACCGTCGCGCTGCGCATAGCCCTGCTCTTCCAGCTTCGCGATCTGCTGGCGGTGCCTTTGCAATTGCGCCTCCATCGCCTCTTGCGGATCCGATTTCATGCCGAGCATCGCCATCACCAGGGATTCGGGCAACGAGAGATCCGCTTGCGCATCGAGTTTCGCCATCAGCGCCGCGGGCTCCTTGAAATCCTCCGCTTTCACGTCGACCAGCCTGGCGTGACCGGAAACGAGCACCGCGCCATGCGGCGTGTTGAAGCTGACGCGATCGAGCAGAAGCTCGGGGTTGCGCTCCAGTAGTTGCTGGATCGGCTTGACGAACGGCTCCATCATCGCCGCGGGGTTCCTGGTCCCGGCGGCCACGGCTTCAGGATCGGCGTACATGTCCAGCATCGCGCGGTTCAGTTGCGCGAACGTGCGCGCGTGCAGGTGCTTGATCGTGATGTCGTAGTGCGCAGGCCCGTAATCCTGCCTTGCGAACGCCGCTTGCTGCACGCCTATCCTGGCGACGATGTCAGCGAATCCGTCGTTCACCGTCGTGTTCGCCTCGTAGGAAAGCTGCTTCAACGTTGCGCCGCCGTCGGCGATCCCCTCGGCAAGGGCTTCGCCGATCGAAAACTTCTGCCGCCCTGCAACGAACAGCGGCTCATCCTCGAAGACGCGCCTGTTGTCCGCTTCGACGCGGATTCCCGAGACGACGACGCGCGTGGTGTTGTCCGCGGCCTCCAGCCCGGGCGCCTCGCCACGCAGCGCGTAGCTCGCCAGGTCGCCGGTGAAATTCAGGGTCGCGTTGACGCCCTTCCAGGAGAACTTCACCGGCTGTCCCGACTTCCCCGACGCGAACTCGGTCGTGAATGCCGGACTGGAAATGACGGAATCGCCGCTGCCGTCGTAACGGTAGATCGTGTGCACGTTCACGATCTTCCTCTCGCCGATCACCTTGGCAAGCGCCGGCTTGAAGCGCTCTTCCACGTCGAGGTCCGTATCGACGACGGCTGCCACGAGGCTCGAGCCCGCCGACAGCGGACCATGGCGGATGTGCGAAATCGCGGTAAGCCGGATCGGCTTGAGGAATTCGGCGGGCAATTGCTTGCTGTCCGGATTGCGGTTCGCGGCCTGCCTGCCGGATTCCGCGAGGAATCGCATGATGTTGCCGAACAATTCGAACGTGACCTTTTCTTCCGACGTGAACACGCCGCGCCGGTATTCCCGCTTCAGGATCTTCACGTAGGGCATCGCTTCGATCTGCCGGTAAGGTTCGCCGATCACCGCCTCGACTTCCTTGCCGATGTACCAGGCGCCGCCGGCATAGGCGGCGGCCAGCAGCAGGCAGGCCGCGAGCAGGCCCGCGAGGATTTTCTTCATGGCGAATTCTGTTTTCGGTACCCGTGGACGCGAACCGTTCCTCAGGCTGGTTACGGCAGAAATGCCCGGGACTTGTGGGCAACACGGCATCGCCGGATGATTATACGGGCCGTCCACGTCCAGAATCACTACGTCATATACGGTCGAGCGTCGCACAAGATCCCGGGGGGTTCCATGCGCTTTTTCTCATGGCTATTGCTGTTGCCGCTCGCGGCCGTCGCCGATGAAGTCGTGCTGGACAATACCTTCGTTCGGGTCACGCGCGATGGAACGAACTGCGTTTCGAACGAACGCGTTTGCGGCGATCGCGTAATCGTCGCGCTCGACAATGTGGAAATCACGGGGGACGGCGACATGCGCGGGCTCGCGCGCGGTGACACGGCGTTGTTCCACGCAGGCGGTTCCCCGGTGCGGGCCAAGGGCGATTACCTGCACGTCGAAATCAAGCCGGACCATCCGGTGTCGCAGGCGCCGCCCGAGGTGATCGCACCGGAGAAAAATGCCTTCCTGCACGATGCCGGCGATTTCTTCGTGTTCGAGGAAAAGCTGGCACCGGGCGATACGCGCGCACGGCACAGCCATAGCCAGCGGGTCGTCATCCAGCTCAATCGCGCGCGCCTGCAGCAGTGGCCCGACGGCGAACCGGACAAGGTCGTCGAAACCGTGCCGGACAAGGCCAGCTTCGGCGCGCCGGTCGTCCACAAGGTAAAGAACGTCGGCGACGTGCCCCTGCGCGGGATCATCGTCGAGTTCAAGCCCGACTGACCTCGATACTCGGACTTAAACCCAGCACAGAGGCACAGAGCACAGGGGGGTGCAGAGAAGAACGAACGTGTGGGTTCGAGGAGTAGTAGCGTCACTTGAATATTTCCTGTCCGCAATCTAACTATCGAAATCAAATCAGGGACGCTCCGAATTATGGAATTCCCCTCTGTGTCCTCGGTGCTCTCTGTGCCTCTGTGTTGGGTGGAGTCACCAGTCTCATGGTAAAAACGGACGAAGTCCGTCCGTGCCAAACTAGCACCATGCCAACAATAAACACGAGGATCCCATGACCACTCGCCCGCTCGGCCGCTCCGGCCTCAAGGTTTCTCCGCTGGCGTTCGGCGGCAACGTGTTCGGCTGGACCGCCGACGAAGCGACTTCCTTCCAGCTGCTGGATCGTTTCGTCGACGAAGGCTTCAACTTCATAGACACCGCGGACATGTATTCGAAGTGGGTGCCTGGCAACAAGGGCGGCGAGTCCGAAACCATCATCGGCAAATGGCTCAGGAAGAGCGGCAAGCGCGACAAGGTCGTGATCGCCACCAAGGTGGGCATGGAGATGGCGCCCGACAGGAAAGGCCTCGCGCCGGCATACATCGCGCGCTCCGTCGAGGATTCGCTAAAGCGCCTGCAGACGGACCGCATCGACCTGTACCAGTCGCACCAGGATGACGCTTCAGTCCCAATCGCGGACACGCTCGGCGCATACGACAAGCTCATCAAGGCCGGGAAGGTGCGTGCGATCGGGGCATCGAATTTCAGTGCCGAGCGCTTCCAGGAAACGCTGGACGTCAGCAAGAAACAGGGCCTGCCGCGCTATGAATCGATGCAGCCGAACTACAACCTGATCGACCGCGCGGATTTCGAGAAGAACATGCAGGACGTTTGCGTCAAGAACGACGTCGGCGTGATCAGTTATTTTTCGCTGGCCGCGGGATTCCTGACCGGCAAGTATCGCTCCGAGGCGGACCTTGGCAAGAGCAGCGGGCGCGGCGGCATGGTCAAGAAATACCTGAACGATCGCGGACAGAAGGTCCTTGGCGCCCTCGATGCGGTGGCGAAGGACAAGTCCTCGACGCCGGCGCGCGTGGCATTGGCGTGGTTGCTCGCCCAGCCGGGCATTACCGCGCCCATCGCAAGTGCCACGAACGTGAAGCAGATGGACGACCTGTTCGCCGCGACGCGGCTGCAACTGGATGCCGCATCGCTCAAGCAGCTCGACGCCGCGAGCCGCTAAGCGTGTTGAGGCTTTATTACGCGGCGGGCACGTGTGCGCTCGCCTCGCACATCGCGCTCGAGGAAGCGGGTGCCACGTACGAGACGGTGCGCATCGAGTTTGCGACCAACGACCAGCGCAAACCGGAATACCTCGCGATCAATCCCAAGGGGCGCGTGCCGTCGCTGGTCACGGATGAGGGCGTGCTGACGGAAACCCCTGCGCTGCTGGTCTACATCGCGCAGCAATTCCCGCAAGCGAATCTCGCGCCGCTAAACGATCCGTTCGCGCTGGCCCAGGTGCAGGAATTCAATAGCTACCTGTGCTCGACCGTGCACGTGGCGCATTCGCACCGGATGCGCGGCTATCGCTGGGCCGACGACGAAACCGCGTTCGCATCCATGCGGCGCAAGGTGCCTCACTCTATAGCAGAGTGTTTCGATCTGATCGAGACGCAGATGTTCAGGGGACCGTGGGTCATGGGCGATGCCTACACCGTCTGCGACCCCTACCTGTTCATGATCTCGCGCATGCTCGAAGGCGACGGGGTCGATCCGCGGAAATTCCCGAAGGTGCTCGATTTCCGCAATCGCATGAACGAACGCCCTGCGGTCAGGAGGGCGCTGGTCGTCGAGGAACCAAGCCGATAAGGCCGGGACCTCGCGCCCCGGCTGCCCGCCTCGCTCCACTGAGCGTTACTGATCGTCCGAGTCGTCGTCGTTGTCCGACTCATCGTCGGGCGTCGGATTCATGGAAGGACCGCCGTCTTCCTCGTCGCGCTGGCTCAGCACGACGATTTCGCTGTCGGTGGTATGCTGGAGCACCGCCAGCAGGTCATCGACGGACCCCGCCCAGCCATGCGGCAGGATCACCACCATCTTGTCCTGCGTGGCTTCCATGAACTTGCGGAAAACTTGCGCCTGCGTGGGCACCGCCTGCGTTCCAACCTCTTCGCCCTGATTGGGTAATGCGGCCATCAAGTCGTTGTCCGCGGTGGCCTGCGCGGATTGGTCGGCGTCCTCGTCATCGGATCCCTGGAGCGACGCGCTCTGCCCCGAAGCGCCTTCATCTTCCTGGCTGGCGGTTTCATCCTGCTGATCCGCCGCCGCGCTCTCATCGCTGTTTTCCTGCTGCTGGCCAGCCATGCTTTGGTCGCCACGCTGCTGGTCTTGGGCGTCCGCAGCAGCCTGGTCGGGCACGCCACGCTCGCCTTCGTTTGCGCTGTGATCGTCCTCGCTCGACCACGTGTTGGCGTTCTGTGCCGACGGATTGCCCTCATCCTTCGACTTTCCATCCGTGAACTGCCACCCGCCTTGCTCGCCATTCGGGCCTGTCGTCGCCGCGTTCGCGGCGTCGGCGGCTGGTTCAGCGCCGGTCCTGGAGGTGTCGGCCCACACCGCGGATGCGGACAGGCCCAGTATCAATGCCGCTATCGGGGTTCCCAGTTTCATTTGCCTTCTCCTTTGAGGTAGCGGGCCCACTCGCCATGGATGGGCTCCGTATCAGGAATGACAAATGCGAAACCGGCCGGTTCCGGACGGCCTGCGCAGAGTTTTGTAACCACTGGAAACCGGATTTCGGCGCGCAAAAATGCTGAGGCCGGCACGGCGATTTGAAGCCGATCAGGCTACTCGGCGCGGGCTTGCTGGATTTTCCAACCCTTGTCGGGATTGAATTTGCTGATTTTGCTCACCACGGTGGCGGTATGGCGGCCGAGATTTTTTTCATACACGACGCCGTCGTGATTGACCATGAAACTCATCACACCGGAAGCGCCGTATTTCGCCGGCCATGCCAGCACGGCAAAACCGCCGAGCATGCGGTCCTTGACGATGTAGTCGTATGCTCCGCCGGGTGCAGCCGCGCCCTGGCCCGTCAGAATCTTGTAATAGTAGCCGTGGTAAGGCGCCAGCACGCGCGGCGACGAATCCTTGTAACCCTCGCTCGCAGCAGCGGCGAGCAAAGGCCCCAGCGGGCTCGACGGCTCGCCGGCCGCGGTATCCCAGTAAAGCCCGTCATGCTTGCCGGAGTGGCTGACGAAACGCGAGGCATAATGCGGAACGCCATCGCTCGTGCGCGCCTGCTCGGCATAGTCATTCTCGGCATCCACGATCGCCATGCAAACCTGGATGGCCGCCAGCTCGTTGGCGCCGATGCGGCGCGCCAGGATCTCCCGTTCGCCCTGCGAGCTGTCGAAATGCCAGCGCCCGCCGGATTTCACCAGGGGAATCGGCAACGGCCATTCGTCTTCGCCGACCAGCAGCGTCGCCCTCGTCTCGCCGTCCAGCACGATCCTGTTCGCCTCGCCGTATTCCTTGACGAAGTCCTCCCGCCTTTGCGCATCCGCCACGTCGTCACCGGAGCTGATCAGCCGGCGACTATGCGGCCCGAGGATGGCGCGCAATTTTTCAACGTCGTTCGCCTTGACCGCTTCCACGAGCTCGCTCGCACCGACTTCGGGCGACTCGAAACTCTTTTGCGCAGGCGATGCCGCGCTTGCGACCCAGGTAAGCGCGAGGAATGAAACGGCGCCGCAGGTTGCGGCCAGGCGCGCGCCGCTCCATCGTCTGAATGTCTTGCCCATGTTCATGCGTGATATGCCTTCGATCTCGTCATTGCGCTCTAGTGCTGCCTGTCGTTGCCGCCGTGTCCTTCGCCTCGACCGCCGCCGGACGGGCGCGGCGCGGGCGCCGGATGCGGCGCGGGGTGCGGAGCCGACGGTTGCACGCGCGCCGCGGGTGCGACCGGAATCGCCTGCTTGCTGCTGCGCCCGCGCTGGCTCGAATCGCGCACGACCGGTCCCTGGCCTACGCCGTCGAATACATGCGGCCTGGGCTCGGGCGCCGGCCGGGTCTGCGTGACGCGCGGAGGGCTCGGCGGCTGCTGGACCGGGCGCGGCGCGCTCTCGGCGACATTCGGCCGGGGCGGTGACGGCGAACGCGGGACGTTGCCGGCATTGGGAGCATTGTTCACCACACCCGCATTCGATTGCGGCGGGGTACGAACAACGTTGCCGGGATTGGGCGCATTGGTCACGGGACCGGCATTGGGCCGCGGCACGTCGTGCGGCTCCGGCCGATTCCCCTGCGGACGATCCTGGCGCTCGGCACGATCTCGCGCCTGCGGTTGCGGGCGATCCGCGCCCTGCACTCTCTCCGTGGCAGGCTCCGGACCGGGGCGATTGAATTCCGGACGGCCTTGCGCGGGCCGCGCTTGCGGACCCATTACCCGCGGAGGATTGCCCGGCGGGTTACCGCGGAAATCGCGACGCATGTCCGGACGCCCATCGTGGGCGCGGGCGAATTCCTGCCGCACGACCGGATCGCGATAAGGCACGCCGCGACGGTGCGCCGGATCGTGAACCCACGCGCCTGGAGGGAAATTCGGCCGCGGCCGCGGCGGCGACGCATGGTAGTAATAGTTGTTGACGTTGACGACCGTCACGTTCCGGCGCGGCCAGTCGACGCGGCCAAAGAAAAATCCCGCGCTGACGGTGACGCCGGAACCCCAGAAAAATCCAGGCGCCCAGCCTGGACGCGCGTAGTAGCCGGGCCACGGCCGCCAGAAAACGGGCGGATAAGCCGGATACCACCACGGGCCGTAGATCACCGTCGGGTCGTAATACGGCACGTAGACCACCTGGGGATTGGCCTGCTCGATCACGATGGTCTGGCCCTGCGGCTCGACTCGAACGTTCTCATTCGATTGCAGGTTGCCTGCCGCCTGCGCTTTCTGGCGCAGTGTCTGCACGGTGGCCATGACCTGCTGCTCCTGCGCGAGGAAGGCATCGCCCAGCCTTTCCATCCAGTCGAGCTGCTCGTCCATCATCGACAGGATGTTCGGAAACGCGGTCAACGATTTGACGCTGGGATCCCAGCTCTGGCCTTCCACCGCCTTGACGGCCGCGTCGCCGGTGATACCCGGATTCGCCTTGGACCAGCGTGCCGCCTGCACGATCTCGATCGGATACGTCGATGCCATCAGGATCTGCGACAACAGCGTGTCCGGATACAAGGCGATCGGCGCCAGCATCTGGTCGAGCTCCTGCTGGCTGAAATCCTGGTGCGCGGGCTGCGGCTGGGCGTTCGCCTGGTCAGGCGCGATCGCCTCGGCGGGCTGCGCGCCAGGCGCCGGGCCAAGTTCTATCGTCTGCGGGTCACTGCCCTGGGTTTGCGCGAACGCGACGCTCATGCACAGCGGCAGCACCAGTGCCTGGGTCAAAAGAAAACGGTGTCCGGTCTTCATGGTGGTTCCTCCTTGCGGACGAATCTGGTTTCGTCGCCCTGCGTAGAACGGATCGAATGCTTGCTCGTTGACGGATTGGACACCCGCATGAAAGTCGAGTTGCAACGAATTGTCGGCGTGTGACGCTACGTGACAAACGGAAGCGGTGACGTTGCGTGACAAATGCATCGAAGGCGCCGAACGGTGGCGGAATTCAATGCAGTCGCCGAGCATTCCTGGAGGGAAGTGCACGCAATACCGCCCGATGATCGTGCAGAAATCCACCCAGCGCGACCGGCCGGGGCCGCTAAGCAACTGGCCCGCCCCGGAACATCCTTTCCGTTGTAATGCAATTCGCATACAGTTGGGACAGAATTGCGCTCTCGAACCACGACGGGAAGGACGGAAAAATGAGCCTGACGGACTGGGTGGTCCACCCGATCAACAATTTCAGAAAATACTCTGACCTGGGGTCATCTGCCTGCAGGACGCCAGCCGCTTCGACGACTGCGACCAGGTCTGGGCGCTGGTCGGCATCGGGCTCGCCATCGTCGCCGTCGTCGTGCTCGGGTTCCTCGCCAGGCATTTCGTTCGCGACTACGCCGCGCACAAGCGCTATCGGGACAAGAAGCTTGCGGAACTGGAGATCGCGTCCACGGACGTCATGAGCGAGCACGTCTGGTCGGAAGACAAGGCGCTCGACGTCGGCATGACGCAGGAGCAGATGATCCAGAAAATCAAGGAAGCCAAGGCGAGGCAACGAATTGAAACCGGCGAGAAACCGGGTAACCGTGCGCTGGGTGACGGAAACCGCTAGCGCTCAATGCCAAGCCGACTTGCGGTTGACATCAAACCCCAAGGGCTACGCCGAACCTAAACCTTCAGTCGCTTCTTTTTTCTCGACCGCCCCATCGAAAGCTCGAGTTCCGTGCTTTCGCTGACCAGCCATTCGACGAAATCGTCCACGTCGCGGTGATTGCGCGCTGTGCCGGCGCGCACGATGAAATAAGCGCGATCCGACACGGAATCGGATGGGAACGGCGCGGCGAGCGAACCGTCTTCGATGAGGTTTTCGACCAGCGGGCGGCGGCCGATGCCCACGCCCTGGCCGCGCATCGCCGCCATCACCACCTGGTCGTAGTGACTCAAGCGCAGCGATCCCGCGGGCTTGAGATCCGGCACGCCCGCCGCCTCCAGCCAGACATCCCAGGATAGCCAGGGAATCGTCGTTTCCGCGTGATCGAAGTGCAGCAAGGTGTGGTGCTTCAAGTCGGCCGGCGTCCTCAGCGGCCGCGATCGATCCTTGAGCAATTGCGGGCTGCAGATCGGAATGATCTCCTCGCCGAACATGCGCACCGAACCGGGCGGCGCCTTCGACGCCGGGCAATAGCGGATGGCGACGTCGATCTGTTCGCGTTCCAGGTCGAGGATGTCGTTGTTTGCGGAGATGCGCACGTCGACATCCGCATGCTGCTTGCGGAACGCGGACAGCCGCGGGATCAGCCACAGCGAGCAGAAGGACATCGACGAGGTGACCGTCACCATTTTCTGCACGCCGCCCGGCGTGATGCGATCCGCGGCTTCATGCAGGGTGCGCAATGCGATGTCGGTCGCGCGGTACATCTGCTGGCCGGCCTCCGTCAGCACCAGGCCGCGATTGCGTCGCGTGAACAGCTTCACGCCCAGCCGCTCCTCCAGCGCCTGGATCTGCCGGCTCACCGCGGACTGCGTGATGAACAGCTCTTCCGCCGCCTTCGTGAAGCTCAGGTGGCGTGCCGCCGCCTCGAAGCCGCGGAAGAAATCCAGGCTGGCGATCGGATCAGGCTTCCTTGCCATGCATTTTGCTCATGCGAAACATTCCGAAAGGTCGTTTGCCGCTTCACGTTGCGCTGCGGAAAATGTCACTCGCAATGATTTACCGGAATGGCTGGCAGGTCAACCGAACCGAAGGAGACCGCATCATGCAACTCGAAATCAAAGCTTCCACGGTCACGCTCTCCCGCGAGAGCCTGATGGCAATCCAGGACGCGCCCGGAACCAGAGTCCTGGTGCGCGCCGGAACTGTTTGGGTCACGCAGGAAGGTGAATCGAAGGACTCCGTCGTCAGGACGGGCGAAGTCTTCACGATCCGCATGCCGGGACGCACGATCATCAGCACCCTCGAGGCCTCGACCTTGTCGCTGATCGACGCAGACGTGCCGGAACCGACCGTGCTCCGGCAGCGCCTTCGACAACCCCGCGCGATAGCGGAGCCAGTAGCGTGCTAAGGCACGCACGCAACGTCGCGCGGACAACTCGCGCGCCGCTCGCGCCGCAGATCCGTGCGATCTCGCCCTGGGACGGATTCGACTTGCAGCAATTCATCCGCGATCTTTCGCCGGAGAGCCGCTACTCGCGCTTCATGATGGGCATACGCGAATTGCCTGACTACGTGCTCGAGCACTTCGTGCATCCCGATCCCGACAAGGAAGCGGTGCTGGTCGCGACTTCACCAAGCTACGACCTAATCGGACTGGCGCAGTACATTGCGGATGAAACCGGAGACGGCGCCGAAATCGCGCTCGTCGTCGCGGACGCGTGGCAACGGAAAGGATTGGGAAGGAAGCTGTTGTCGGACCTGATTGATGTCGCCGCTGACAACGGCGTCGTACGGATCCACGCCGACGTATTGGCCGACAATTTCCAGATGCGGGGATTGGCGCGCAAATTGGGATTCAGCGTGCGCGTCAAATCGGGAGCGCCGTTTCTCGCGGAAATTTCCAGGAACGTCGCCGGAAGGAAGTCCGCCAGTCCCGTCGTGCATTGACCTGCGCTTGCAACGGCCGATCAGTTGGCCCGCCGGCTATTTCGCTGCGAAACGTCCCCGCAACTCCTCCAGCGCCACTGGTCTCCCAATCAGATACCCCTGCACCTCGTCGCACCCGTACTGCTGGAGGAACCCAAGCTGCCTGTCGTTCTCCACGCCTTCCGCGATGACGACGAGGCCGAGGTTGTGCGCAAGCGAAATGATGGTCTTGCAGATCGTCTCGTCGTCCGGATCCGACGCGATGCCGTTGACGAACGACTGGTCGATCTTCAGCCGGTCCACCGGGTAGCGCTTGAGATAGTTCAGGCTGGAATAGCCGGTGCCGAAATCGTCGATGGCGATGCGCACGCCGAGCGATTTGAGCGATCGCATGGTTTGCGCCGCGAACACCGCGTCCTGCGCGACCATGCTTTCGGTGAGTTCGAGCTCCAGGCTTTCCGGCGGAAAGTCCACGGCACGCAGCACGTTCTCGACGTACTGGACGAGATCCGTGCGCCTGAACTGGCGCGCCGACACGTTGACGGACACCTGCGGTACATAACCCAGTTTGTCGACGAGCTTTTTTGTCGCCTCGCAGGCCGCCTTCAAGACCCACTGCCCGAGGGGCACGATGAGCCCGGTCTGCTCGCAGATCGGGATGAATTTTCCCGGCGGCACCACGCCCTGCTCCGGATGATTCCAGCGTACCAGCGCTTCCATGCCGCTCAGGCGGCCGGTGGCGAGGTCCATCTGCGGCTGGTAGTGCAGAAAGAATTCGTTGCGTTCGAGCGCGCGGCGCAAGCCCGCCGAGAGCACGAGATGCTCCTTGCTGCGCGAATTCATGTCCGCGGTGTAGTACTCGAAGGCGTTGCCGCCCTTCTCCTTTGCGCGATACATCGCGGTGTCCGCGTTGCGCAGCATCGCGCCCGCATCCTCCGCATCGGTCGGATAGACGCTGATACCGATGCTGCAGGTCAGCAGGATCTCCTCGGAGCGCAGCGACAGCGGCTGCGCGATGGCGGGCAGCACGCGCTCCATCATCTGCGTGACGATTTCCGGGCTGTCGATGTCCTCGAACAGGATGACGAATTCGTCGCCGCTCAGCCGCGCGACCATGTCGGAGTCGCGCACCGATTCGACGAGCCTGCGGGAAACGTCCTTCAGCACGGCATCGCCTGATTCGTGGCCGAAGCTGTCGTTGACGAACTTGAAGCGATCCAGATCCACGAACGCCAGCGCCGCCGAGTGGCCGTGCCGCCGTGCCGCCGCCACCGCATACGGCAGGTGGTCGCTGAACAAGTTGCGGTTGGCCAAGCCGGTCAATCCGTCGTGCGTCGCCTGGTAGCGTAACTGCGATTCATAGCGCTTGCGCTCGGTGATATCGCGCGTAACGACCAGGAGGCTGTCGCGCCCGTGCAGCATGATGGACGTCGAGGCCAGTTCGACATGAACCTCGGTTCCGTCCAGGCGCCTGTGCTTTTGCTCCGTGTAGGGCAGGTTTTCGGGCCGGCCGGTGAATCGGCGCAGCCGCATGGTCGCCTCGCCGGTCGAGCTGGCCTGGACGAGATCGACATAAGGCTTGCCGACGATCTGCCCGGGCGTCTCGGCGCGATAGATCTTCGTCGCCATCTTGTTCGCGAACGAAATGACGCCGTCGGTCACGAGGAAGATGCCGTCCGGCGAAAGCTCCACGAGGCTCTCGTAGCGCTTCTCGCTTTCCGACAGCGCCTGCTCCGCGTCGCGGCGCGCGCGCTGCAGGGCCGCGTCCTGCAGTGCGCGCTGGATGGCGGGAACCAACCGCCGCATGTTGCCCTTGAGCACATAGTCGGACGCGCCATTCTTCAGCGCGTCGATCGCGCGCTCTTCGCCGATGGTGCCGGACACGAAAATGAACGGGACATCGGTCGCCTGCTCCTGCGCCATGCCCAGCGCCGCCAGGCCGTCGAAGCCGGGAATCGTGTAGTCGCTGATGATCAGCGCCGGCCGCTCGGCCGCCAGCATGCGCTCGAATTCCTCGCGCGTCTTCGCCCGGACGACGTCCAGGCCCAGCGAAGGCTCGATCCTGCCAAGCGTGCGCGTCAGCAGCAGGGCATCACTGTCGTCGTCCTCGAGCAGCAAAACCTTGACGGTTTCCATTGGACCGAATGTTCGCCAGCCTTGGTAACAAAACCCCCCGGCGAATTATTTTTTTGTGATTACTTACATGCATATGTTAACCGCCAGTGGCTTGCAAGCGCGTGTAGGACGAAGGCATCGGTGCGCGTAGGACATCGGCTGACAGGACATCGGCCGCAAGCGCGCTAGACGCCGTGACGACCGGGAGGACGGGGAGCCCGGCGATTCAGCCGGGTCGATGGCGTGGCTTGCTGATTTTCAGCGGCGGCATGTAGTTCTTATTCTGCGAACCGGCAACCGGGGCCTTCAGGGCGCGCTTCCTTTTCCTGCGGAAGCGCATCGTCATGGCAAGCGCGATCAACCAGGTCGCGAGCGGAACAAACAGGTAAACGCAGGTCACGAGGACGACGTTCTCGATATAAGGCAGATGGTTGGTGGCGGCCGCCGAAACCGCCACGCCCAGCAGGTAGGCAAAGAAAATCCACGCCTTTTGCTCGAACCTGACGAACCTGATGCTGCTCATCACGATCAGCACCACGATCAGGAGCAGCGCCTCGATCGCGATGAGGAAATAGATTTCCTCCACGCCTTGGAATCTCATGGACTGGACGAGCAGGGGCAGCGAGAGGTCGGCGCGGCTCATGGCGAAAGCCACTTTACTCCTGGACGATACAAATGAAAACCGGATGGCATATCAACGGCGCTGTGGAAAGCGTTTGCCAACCGGGATGCGCTTGATTCCCGGCTCCCCCTCGGAACAGGACGACGCGGCCACGCCTTCGACGTCGATGGCCTTGAATTCCCCGGCTGCATCGACCACGGCTGGTCTCGATCCGGCTGTTCCGGTTACGCCTTCTTTATCGAGTCCACTCCTGCTTTCGCACGATCCAGCACCGTCATCGCGCTCGCAACGAAGCTCGCCGTGTCGCTCAGGTTCGACGGAATGATCAACGTATTGTTGGTTTTGGCGAGATCCTTGAACGCGGCCACGTAGAGCTCGGCGACCTTGAGGTTCGCGGCGCTCAGGCCCGCTTCGGTTCCCATCGATGCGCCGACGACGCGCACGGCCTCGGCCTGCGCCTCGGCGATCATCTTGATCGCGCTCGCTTCGCCGGAGGCCTTGTTGATGGCTGCCGACTTGTCGCCCTCCGAAGAAAGGATCTTGGCCTGCTTCTCGCCGTCGGCGAGATTGATTTCCTCCTGGCGCTTGCCCTCCGACTTGGCGATCAGCGCGCGCTTCTCGCGCTCCGCCGTGATCTGCGCCTGCATCGCGCGCAGGATGGCTTCGGGTGGGGTCAGGTTCTTGATCTCATAGCGCAGCACTTTCACGCCCCAGGTGCGCCCCGCCTCGTCGAGCACGGCGACGACCTGTCGATTGATTTCGTCGCGCGATTCGAAGGTGCGATCGAGCTCCATCTTTCCGACTTCGCTGCGCAGCGTGGTCTGCGCCAGCTGCGTGATGGCAAGCACGTAGTTGCTGGTGCCGTAGCTGGCGAGCCTTGGGTCGGTGACCTGGAAATAGATGATGCCGTCCACGCCAAGCTGCGTGTTGTCCTTGGTGATGCAGACCTGCTCCGGCACGTCGAGCGGGACTTCCTTCAGCGAATGCCGGTAGGCGACGCGGTCGATGAAGGGCACGATGAAATTCAGTCCCGGTTCGAGGCTCGCGTGGTACTTGCCCAGCCGCTCCACGACCCACGCGTTTTGCTGCGGCACCACCTTGACGCCCTCGATGACGAAAACGATGGCGACCAGCAGGATGAAGATCGGGATCGCGAAACCCTGCGTGGGCGGATACGCGAACACTATCGCGGAAAGAATGACGGCAACGACGAGCTTCGGGATCATGCCCCCTCCTGTCGGATCGTTCGAATTGGTTCAGGCCGTGCGCGACGGCGAAACCTTCAGCCGGCTGCCTTCGGTGGCGACGACGAACAGCAGCGCGCCGGGCGCAACAGGCTCAGTGCCGATGATCTCGGCGTCCCAGACGGTACCGCGATAGCGCACGCGCGCGAGGCGTTGCGGCTCGCTGATCCAGCTTTCGATCGTGACTGCCTGCCCTACGTCATCGGCATGCGTCGCAGGTGAAGCCAGCCTCGCGCGCCGATGATGGCGATTCACCAGGATGCAGCCGGCAATCGCCGCAACCGCGGCAACGAAAGCCTGGACCCAGAACGGCTGGTCGACGTACGCGATTGCCGATCCGATGCCGGCGGCCACGCCGAGGATCAGCAGATAGAAAGTCCCGGTCATCAATTCCACGACGACCAGCAACAAGCCCGCCAACAGCCAGAAAAGTGCGGGTTGCATCCCGTTTACCCCTTGAGAACCTGGCGGACCATTGCCTTGGCCTGCTGGCCGCCGCCGATGGAAGCCATTATGCAATGTTCATCCGGTTACTGCTGCCCGCAGCACTTCGAATTGCCTCGCCTCGCCAGCAGACGCAGCGGCGGCAAGGTGACGGCGGGCAAGCAAGGAGGCTCTGCTTGTTGCCCTGGAAGTCCCGGCTTACACTGGCCCGAACCCGATGATACGCCTCGACCAAGTCACGCGGACGCTCAGCCCGCGCTTCGCCCTCGGCCCTTTGTCGCTCGAATTCGGGGATGGCACGACTTCCGTGCTGATCGGGCCGAGCGGCGGCGGAAAGTCCACCGTGCTGCGCCTGATCGCGGGCTTGGTCGCGCCGGATGGCGGACGCGTGCTGTTCGGCAACGATGTCCTCGCGCCGGGAAATGCGCAGGCGCTGCGACAGCGCATGGGTTACGTGATACAGGAAGGCGGGCTGTTCCCGCATTTGACTGCCGGCGAGAACGTCGCGCTGGTCGGTCGCTACCTGAAGCGCCCGCCGGGCGAGCTGCGCGCGCGATTGGAAGATCTCTGCGAAATCGCAGCGATCACGCCTTCGCTGCTTGCCCGCTACCCTGCCGAACTCTCCGGCGGCCAGCGCCAGCGCGTGGCGCTCATGCGCGCTCTGCTGCTCGATCCCAACGTGCTGCTGCTCGATGAACCCCTGGGCGCGCTCGATCCCGTCACCCGGCGTGGCCTGCAGGAAGAACTCAAGTCCATATTCGCGCGCGTGCGCAAGACCGTGATCATGGTCACGCACGACATGGCCGAAGCCGCGCACTTCGCCGGCGAGCTCATCCTGCTTCGCGAAGGCCGGGTATTGCAGCGCGGCTCGCTGGATGACCTGGTGAAGCGACCCGCCGATCCGTATGTCACCGAATTCGTTTCCGCCCATCGGTCGCCGCTCGACAGGGCCCGGACATGAAAATCCTGTTCGCGGCAGCCGCGATTTTTCTCGCCGGCACGGCGTTTTGCGCGCAGACCCTGACGGTCGGGTCCAAGCGCTTCACCGAGTCCTACATCCTCGGCGAAATCGTCGCGATGACCGCGCAGCACGCCGGCGACGCGCAAGTCCTGCATCGCCCCGGCCTCGGCAACACCGGCATCGTCTATGCCGCGCTGAAGAACGGAGAAATCGACGTCTACCCCGAATACACCGGAACCATCGAGCGCGAAATCCTCAAGGCGAGCGGGCCGCTCGATCTCGAAGGCCTCAATCGCGAGCTCGCACCGCTCGGGCTCGCCGCGGCCGTTCCGCTGGGTTTCAACAACACCTATGCTTTGGCGATGCAGGAAGATCGCGCGCGGGCGCTCGGCGTGCGTACGATCTCCGATCTCGTCTCACACGCGGATGTCGTGATGGGCCTGTCGCAGGAATTCATCGCGCGCGCGGATGGCTGGCCCGGATTGAAAAAGGCATATGGCCTGCCGCACGACACGCCGCGCGGGCTCGACCACGGCCTGGCGTACGCGGCCATCGCCGCCGGCCAGGTCGACGTCATCGACGCCTACACCACCGACGCGAAAATCGGCCGCTACAAGCTGCGCGTGCTGGAAGACGACCGGCATTTCTTCCCTACGTACGATGCCGTGCTGCTGTACCGCGCGGACCTGCCGCGGCGGTTGCCGCGAACCTGGGAAGCATTGTCGCGATTGCGTGGCAGCCTCGACGAGAATCGCATGATCGCGTTGAACGCAAGAGCGGAACTCGACGGCAAGAGCTTCGCCGACGTCGCCAGGGAATTCCTTGGCGAGCGGCAATCAAATGTTGCAGGCAACGGCCTGCTTGCCCGCCTGTTTGCGCCCGACTTCGGCCGGCTTGCCTTCGAGCACGTGACGCTGGTCGGTCTGTCGCTGCTCGCGGCCATCGCAATCGGCATGCCGCTGGGCGTGCTTGCATTCCGGGTCTCGGCGTCCAGGCGCTGGGTGCTGTCCGCGGTCGGTGTGATCCAGACTGTGCCCTCGCTCGCGCTGTTCGCATTCCTGATTCCCCTGTTCGGAAAAATCGGCAGCGTTCCCGCGCTCATGGCGCTATTCCTCTACGCGCTGCTGCCGATCGTGCGCAACACCTATACCGGGCTTTCCGACATTGCGCCCGCCCTGCGCGAATCGGCAATTGCCCTCGGGCTGTCGCCGGCCTATCGCCTGCGCGTGGTCGAATTGCCGCTGGCGGCGCGCGCGATTCTCGCCGGCGTAAAGACGTCGGCCGTCATCAATGTCGGCACCGCGACCATCGCGGCATTCATCGGCGCGGGCGGATTCGGCGAACGCATCGCGCAAGGCCTCGCGCTGAACGACAATTCCATGCTGCTGGCGGGTGCCATTCCCGCCGCGGCGCTCGCCCTGATCGTCGACGGCCTGTTCGAGTTGCTGGATCGCTGGCTCGTGCCGGCCGGATTGCGGCAGGCGAAGGCCGCCGACTGACCCATTTCGCCGGGCTGCAAAGGCACCGCTTGCGCACCGATGTGGGCCCCGCCGACGAGGCGTGGTGCACGAACGCGCTGCCATTTCCGATCGCCAACGCGGCCCGTCGGCATTCTTGCAGTGTTATCAATACGCACGAAAGCATCGCGCGGTTCGGCACGTTTACTGCATCGCGCAGCATCATTCTTCCTGCGCGAGCCGATCGATGCAAATCGCAAGCCTTTATCGCTATCCCGTCAAGGGCCTTAGTCCCGAGAAACTCGCTTCGGTGCCGCTCGCCGCGGGCGAAGGCTTTCCGCTCGATCGCAAGTACGCCTTGCTGCGCACCGACGCCGCGTTCGACGCGGGTTCACCGGCGTGGCTGCCGAAAGCGAATTTCGTGATGCTGATGCTGCATGAGCAGGTCGCGGGATTGAAGACGCGCTACCTGCCGCAGGAGGACGAGTTGCGGATTGGCACGACGGACGGCGGCGAACGCAGCTTTTCCATGCGCGACGAATCCGGCCGCCTGGCGCTCGGTCGATTCTTCCACGAGTTCCTGCCCAGGCGGCTGTCCGGTCCGCCGCGGGTCGTGGAGGCGAACGGCCACCAGTTCACGGACAAGGCCGAGAAATATGTTTCGCTGATCAACCTGGCGAGCGTGCGCGAGCTCGAGAAGCGCTGGGGTGAATCGCTGGACCCGTTGCGCTTCCGGGCGAACGTGTACATAGACGGCATCGAGCCTTTCGCCGAACTCGAATGGGTGGGTCGCGACATCCGTCTCGGCCGCGTCGTCGCGACAGTCGCGCAGCGCAATGGCCGCTGCGCCGCGACCAACGTCAACCCGTTGACCGGCGTGCGCGATCGCGACGTGCCGGGAAAGCTGCGCGCAACGTTCGGCCACAAGGACCTGGGTGTCTATCTCAAGGTCATCGAAGGCGGGACATTGCAGGCCGGCGATGAGGTGGAAGTGGAGCCGGTGATCGGCGCGCGCGAGTCAAGGAATTCACCTGCCGCGGACAACGCGGGCCTGCTCATCTGCAGCGCCTGCTATTACCTGTTCGATCCGCGCAAGCTGGATGCGGCGTGGACGGCAGCGAAAGACCTGCCGAAGGACTATGTCTGCCCTGATTGCGGGGCCGGACGGGATGCCGCCATGCCTGCCAGCGAACACCGGCCACGAAGCTGACGGCCGGCGCAAACCGCTCAGGGATTCGCGCAGATATACGTGACGGTGGCCGACGCGGTGCTCAGTTGCGTGTCCTGGATGGTGCAGGTACCGGTCGCCCCATCGTTCGAGGTCGCGCTGCAGGCCTGGTTGGTGCCGGCGCTGATCGTGTAGCCCGTCGCCGGAAAACCGCCCGTCATGACGCTGCCGAGGACGGCGGACGTGCAGATGGCGGTGGCATTGGCGCCGTTGATCGCGGTCGTATTGGCGGCGCTCGCCTTGCGGCCCGCATAGTTGATGGCGAATCCGGAAGTCGCGGCGGCGGCAACTCCTTTGACCGCAGCCTGGCGTGCTTCGCCGGACAGGTTGATGAACTTGGGCAGCGCCGTCGCGGCCAGAATGCCGAGAATGACGATAACCACGACAAGTTCGATGAGAGTAAAACCGCGCTGACTCGATCTCATGTTTTCCCCCGGTGCTCGAAGTTCTTTGCAAGCAATGATTTAGGAACCTGGCTGCGGCGCTCGCCTGCCGTCGCAGATTCTCTTCGCGCGCAGCCGTGCTTCATCCAGCACTTCATGTGCCAGTCCGGGCCGCTCTGGCCTTGGTTACTTTTGCTTACTGCCTGTCGTTCCTGGCTTTCAATCGACAGGCACGAGAAGCTCGCTCGATATGGTCACGCCCGGGACCACGCGCCCCATGCGCGCGCGCTTCAGGAAATAGTGCGCGAGCTTGTCGTCCTTCAACCGGAACTCCTTGTCCTTGCCGCCGCGAATCTTGCCCTTCACGACAAGGTCGGGCTTGTTGTGCACGGCCACCGCGAAGAGCCTGTCGTCCTCGTCGAGGCCCATGACGTTGGTGCCGCGGCCGCGCGCCTGGTATTTCAACTCGTCGATCACGAACAAGAGCAAGCGTCCGTTGGCCGACAGCGCCGCCACGTAGTTGTCCTTCGCGTCTTCGTACTTGAACGGCGCGACGGGCGCGTGGCCTTCGTCGATGCTCATGAATTCGCGACCGGCCTTGCGGTTCGACACCATGTCGCCGACCTTCGACAGGAAGCCGTAGCCACCCGTCGTCGCGACCAGGACCTGCTGCTCCGGCTTGCCGGAAAGGGCGTACATGATGTGGGCCCCGTCCTGGACCTCGACCAGAGAAGACGCCGGCACGCCGTCGCCGCGCGCGGGCGGAAGCTGCGCGGCCTCGACCGTGTACGCGCGCCCCTTCGAGTCGAGGAAGATCACCGGGTCGACGGTACGGCACTTGATCAGCGACATCAGGCCGTCGCCTTCCTTGAACGACAGCGTCGCGGCATCGACTTCCCAGCCCTGGCGCGCACGCACCCAGCCCTTCTTCGAGAAAATCACGGTGACCGGCTCGTCGATGACCGGCGTTTCCAGCTCGGCCTTCTCGGCCTCCTCGATGCGCGTGCGGCGCTTGTCGCCGAACGTCTTGACGTCCGCCTCGATCTCGGAAACGACGAGGTCTTCCAGCGCCTTCCTGTTCTTCAGGATTTTTTCGAGGTCCTTCTGCTCCTTCTGCAGGTCCTTCAGCTCCTGCTCGATCTTGATGTGCTCGAGCTTGGCGAGCTGGCGCAGCCGGATATCCAGGATGTCGTCGGCCTGGCGCTCGGACAGCTTGAACGCCTTGATCAGATCCGCCTTCGGGTCGTCCGCGTTGCGGATGATCTTGATGACCTTGTCCACGTTCAGCAGCACGATCATGCGGCCTTCGAGCACGTGGATGCGGTCGAGCACCTGCGCGAGACGATGCTGCGTGCGACGCGTGACCGTGGCCAGGCGGAACTGGATCCACTCGGCGATGACGTCGCGCAGGTTCTTGCTCGTGGGCCGGCCGTCGAGCCCGACCATCACGAGGTTGATCGGCACGTTGCCTTCCATGCCGGTCTTGGAGAGCAGCATGTTGACGAAGTCGGTTTCGTCGATCCTGGACGTCTTCGGTTCGAACACGAGCCGGACCGGGTGCGTGCGGTCGGATTCGTCCCGCGCCTTGTCGAGCATCGAGAGCATGAGCTGCTTCTCGCGCGTCTGTTCCGGCGTCAGCGATTTCTTGCCGGCCTTGGCCTGCGGATTGGTGATGCCGTCGATTTCTTCCAGCACCTTGCGCGCGGACGTGCCGGGCGGCAGTTCATGGACCACGACCTGCCATTGCCCGCGCGCGAGCCGCTCGATGGTCCAGCGCGCGCGCACGCGCACCGCGCCGCGGCCGGTGCTGTAGGCTTCCTTGAGTTCCGCGCGCGGCGTGATGATCTGGGCGCCGCCGGGAAAATCCGGGCCCTTGATGTGCTTCATGAGCCCGGCGATGCCGATGTCCGGCTCGCGGATCATCGCGATCGCGGCGGCCGCCACTTCGTTCAAATTGTGGCTGGGGATTTCGGTTGCCATGCCGACCGCGATACCGGATGCGCCGTTCAGCAACACCACCGGCAGGCGCGCGGGCAACACCGTCGGTTCCTCGCGCGTGCCGTCATAGTTCGGGATGAAATCGACCGTGCCGAGGTCGATTTCGGAAAGCAGCACCTCGGCGAATTTCGTCAGGCGCGCTTCGGTATACCGGTACGCAGCCGCTTCGTCGCCGTCGCGCGAGCCGAAATTGCCTTCGCCGTCGATGAGCGGATAGCGCATGGTGAAATCCTGCGCGAGCCTCACCAGCGCGTCATAGACCGACTGGTCACCATGCGGATGCAGCTTGCCGAGCACGTCGCCGACGACGGCCGCCGATTTCGTGCGCTTGGTGCCGGAGCGCGTATTGTTCGTCCACATCGAATACAGGATGCGGCCCTGCACCGGCTTCTGGCCGTCGCCCACGCGCGGCAGCGCGCGATCCTTCACGGTGGCGATGGCGTACTGGAGATATTGCGTGGACGCGTATTTTCCCAGCGGAAGCGTCTCGCCCATTTCGCCCGACATCGGCGCGAAATGCGGCGGCAGCGAGCCCCCGCCGCCGCCCGCAGGCGCCGGCGCTTCTTTTTTCATGGTTTTCTTCTCGGCCACGGCCACTTCGCCGGCACCGAACAAATCTTTCTGGTCAGCCATCGGAGGGCCGGAACTCCATCGATTGCGCGGTCGTGCATGCGTCTTCCCGCGCGTTTTGTCGTTGCATCACGAGATGTCCGCTTCCACGAGGTTGCCGTAGGTTTCCATCCATTCGCGGCGCTGGGACGCATTTTCGCGCGCCATCATCATGTTGAAAATTTCCTCGGACACCTTGGCGCCGTCGTCCAGGGCAACCGGCAGCATGCGGCGCGTGTCCGGGTTCAGCGTCGTTTCCCAGAGCTGCTCGGGATTCATTTCGCCGAGCCCCTTGAAGCGGCTGACGGTCCAGCTGCCATCGCGCACGCCCTCGTCGGCGAGCTTCTCCTCGAGGCTGTCGAGCTCCTGCTTGTCGAGCGCGTACAGCTTGCGCGCGGGCTTGCCCTTGCCATGCGACGGCACGTCGATGCGAAACAGCGGCGGTTGCGCGACGAACACGTTGCCCTGCTCGATCAGCTTCGGGAAGTGCCTGAAGAACAGCGTCAGCAGCAGCACCTGGATGTGGGCGCCGTCGACATCGGCGTCAGCCAGGATGATGACCTTTTTGTAGCGCAGGCCGGACAAGTCGACGCTGTCGCCCGCCTTGTGGTGATCGACCCCGATCGCCAGCGCAATGGCTTCGATTTCCTTGTTTGCGTACAGCGTATCCGCGCTGTCCTGCCAGGTGTTCTTCGGCTTGCCTTTCAACGGCAGCACGGCCTGGAACTCCTTGTCGCGCGCCTGCTTCGCCGAACCGCCGGCGGAATCGCCCTCGACGATGAACATCTCGTTGCGATCCGGATCGTCCGAGGCGCAGTCGGTCAGCTTCCCGGGCAGCACCGCGACGCCGGAACTCTTGCGCCGCTCGACTTTCTGCGCGGCGCGTGTGCGCGCGTTCGCCTGGCTGATGACGAGCTCGGCAATGCGCTTGCCCTCGTCGACGTGCTGGTTGAGCCAGAGCTCGAACGGATCACGCACCATCTGCGCGGTCAGCTTCACCGCGTCGCGCGAGATCAGCTCGTTCTTGACCTGGCCCTTGAACTGCGGATCGAGCATCTTCACGGCCAGCACATACGACGCGCGCGACCAGACGTCTTCCGGCACGACTTTCAGCCCACGCTGGCCCATCGCATGCAGGTCGATGAAGTTCTTGATGGCGTTGTAGACGCCTTCGCGCAGGCCGGCGACATGCGTGCCGCCCTGGCGCGTGGGAATCATGTTGACGTAGGACTCATTGATCAGCTCGCCGTCGGGCGTCCACGCAATGGCCCACAGCGCGCCCTCGCCTTCGGCGAAACTGTCCGCCTCGGATTGCGAGGAAATATAACGCTCGCCGAGGAAGGTGTCAGCGACCGGCTCCTGGCCGGCGATGGCCGTTGCGAAGTAGCCCTTGATGCCTTCCGGAAAATGCCAGGTCTGGGTCTCGAATTTCTTGTTCTTCTCGACGGCCAGCGAGAACTTCACGCCAGGCAACAGCATCGCCTTTGCGCGCAACAGCGCCGCGATGTCGGCGACGACGATCTTCGGCGAATCGAAATATTTCGCGTCCGGCCAGAAGCGTATGCGCGTGCCGGTATCGCGCGCGCCGACCGCGCCGATTTTCTTCAGCGGCTCCCTGACCTTGCCGTTGTCGGCGAACACGATGCGATTGCGCTCGCCGTCACGCTTGACTTCGACCTCCAGGCGCGTGGACAGCGCGTTCGGCACGCACACACCCACGCCATGCAGGCCGCCGGCGATCCGATAGACCGCGTCCTTGTCGGTCTTGCGGAATTTGCCCCCCGAATGCAGCGTCGTGAAAATGACCTGCACCGCGGGCACCTTCTTTTTGGGATGGATGTCGACCGGGATGCCGCGCCCGTCGTCGACGACCTCCGCAGAGCCGTCCTCGTAAAGCGTGACTTCGACGTTGCTGGCGAATCCCGCGAGGCCTTCGTCCGCCGCGTTGTCGATGATTTCGACCAGCGCGTGATCCGGATTGGCGGGATCGGTGTACATCCCCGGGCGATGCAGGATCGGGGAAAGATCCTCGAGAATTTCAATATCGTCGGCGGTGTATGCGCCGGGCTTCTTTGCCATGAGTTCCTTCGGACGGCCCGCCGCGGGCCGTCAATGCGTTGACTGGCGACACGCGGCGCGCTCGAAGATTTTCCCCGGGCCCCGCCGCACGGCGCGTATTCTAAGCCGCGCGCCGATCAGCTTGCCACTTTCGCGCGAATGCGCGGCATCCGTTTCGGCTTGTCCGCCGGCACCTGCAATGCCGGCACTTCGAGAAATTCGTCGCGCACGAAATCCAGGAACACCCGGACCTTGCTCGCCAGAAATCGCGCGGAATGGTAGATCGCATGGATTTCCACGGGTGGCGGCGCGTGATCGGCCAGCACCCTGACGAGAGTGCCCTTGTCGAGATCCTGCTGGACGAAAACACTCGGCATGTTGGCGATGCCGATGCCTTCGAGCGCGGCCGACCGTATGGTCAGCGCGCTGTTCGCGCGAAAGTCTCCCGCCACGCGCAGCGTCGTCGGGCCATCCCCGCCGGCGAACTGCCATTCGTTCGTGAAGAGATAGTTGTAGGTGATGCAGTTGTGTGAAAGCAGGTCGTTCGGCGTCTTCGGCGTGCCGCGCGCGCGCAAGTAAGCCGGGCTGGCCACGCAGACGCGCTGGACCCGGCCGATCGCGCGCGCAACTACCTGCGAGTCCGACAGCTCGCCGAAGCGGATGGCCACGTCGATGCCCTCCTGCACGAGATCGACGTAGCGGTCGTTCAACGTCAGGTCGATCGCGAGGCCGGGATACAGCCGCCGGAAGCGAAAAACCAGCGGCAACATATATATCTGGCCGAATGCCACGGGCGCATTGACCCGCAACAGCCCGGTCGGACTGTTCTGCAGCTCGGTCAGGCTACCTTCCAAATCAGTGATCTCGTCCAGGATATGCCGACAGCGGTCGTAATATTTCTTGCCCGCTTCGGTCGTGCTGAGCTGGCGGGTCGTGCGATTCAGCAGGCGCGTTCCTAAATTTTCTTCCAAAGCAGTAAGTTGCTTGCTGATAGTAGGCTGGATCGTGCCCAGCTCGCGGGCCACGGCGGAGAAACTGCCGGTCTCCACGACGCGGACGAAGAGCTTCATCTGGTATAGTCTGTCCATACGGACGCTAAATTATCACTTTATTTGCATAAATCCTATTCGCTTTTAAGGTCTAGTGCTTCATAGGGCATAGGCGTACATTGCAGTCGTCACTTATGCATTTTTATGGAGACATACATGAAATCGCTATTCGAATCGCTGCTTCGCTTGTATGAATTTGATGGTCCCGCTACCGCTTCGCCGGTTGCCAAGGCGAAGGAAGGCATCGAAGGGCGCTCGCTGGAAGGACCGTCGAAAGACACCAGCACCTTCCCCTACCTGCCCTGAGTCGAACGAGTTCAGGGATCAGCAGGTAACCGCATGAAACTTTGGGAAAGTTTGTTGCGGCGTGGAAGACGATCCTCCCCCACGTAACTCTCTCCTCCTCTTGAATTACGTGGTTCAGAGGGGCGCCAGCGGCGCCCCTCTTTTTTTGCCTGAATTCAGCTATTGTTAGTGCTTACTAGCTGAAACAGGCTTGGTGGCATGGATTCCGTAGGGGGCGGCCCAACCCAGCCCCGCCCGGGTTTCGCCCTTCGGTCGATATTCGCAGCCGACCCAACCCTGATAGCCCAGGTCGTCCAGCAGCTTGAACAGATAGGGATAACTGATTTCGCCGACGTCCGGCTCGTGCCGGCCCGGCACCCCGGCGATCTGCAGATGTCGTAACTGCCCGATGTTCTCGCGCAAAGTCTCAGCGAGATTCCCCTCCAGCATCTGCATGTGATAGCAATCGAGATGCAGGAAGAGGTTGGCGCTGCCGACCTCGGCGAGCACGCGCCGCGCGTGCGCCGTGTGATTCAGGAAATAGCCGTGCATGCCTTCGGTCGTATAGTCCGGGCCGTTCTTGACGATGCCCATTTTCTTGTTGATCGGCTCGATGACCCCGGCGATGCCCTGATCCGCCAGCAGCGTTGCGGCATGGCGGAGATTCGATACGTAAGTGCGCTCCGCGACCGCGTAATCCTGGCCCGGGCCAACCACGCCCGCCATCAGGTGGACCGTTTCGCAGGGCAACGCCGCGCCGTATTCCACGACACGGCTAAGGCTGTTGCGAAATTCCTGCTCCCGTCCCGGCACGGCGGCAAGGCCTCGATCGCCCTTGTCCCAGTTACCCATCGGCGCATCGAACAGCACCATCTGCAGCCCGTTGTCGCGCAGGCGCGCCGACAGCTCGACGGTCGGATAGTCATAAGGCACCTGGAATTCCACCGCCTTGAAGCCCGCGTTCGCGGCGGCTTCGAAACGATCCAGGAAAGGTAATTCGCTGAACAGGTAGTGCAGGTTCGCGGCAAATTTCGGCATGGGTTGCGAGGGCTCCTTCGCCCGATTTCAGTTCGAAAACGCGTGGTGCGCGCTGGTAACTGCAATGAATTCCCGGTATACACTCGGCACTCTAACCGCAAGTTAGCATCCACTCCTTCGTTACTCCACTCCAACCGGAGATTCGTCGTGGGAAAGAAAAGCCCCGGAAAAGCAGACGCGGATGGCAAGGGCAAGAAGCGCGGCAAGAAAAAGAAGATTTCAGCTTCTGCCATCGAGGACGCGCTCGCCTGTCCGCCGACCGCAAGGTTTTTTCACGAGCTCGTTGTCGGCCACGGCATCGGCGACAATGCCGTCGAGGACGCGGAGGAAGCATATCGCAAGGCGCTGGATTCGCGACGCGAGAAAGCACTGGAAGCGGCGCAGAATCACCAGCATGACGCTGGCAAGAACTGCCTCGACGGCGAGCACCTGGTGCTCGGCCCCTTCTACAGCGCGCAGTCGTGGCGCATCGAACGCGAAGATCCTCTGCGCGCGACGACATGGAACTGGATCGGATTTCAGTCGGTGCATTTCTGCCGCAGGAAGTAGTGTCGTCCATCGGCGACGAATAGATTCGCTAAAAAAAAATTTTGACATTGGCGATATCCACAATTTCTGTGGATAACCTTGTGGATGGCGGGCGGAGATGCGGGTGAATGCGTGTTGGCGCGCATGCTCTCGTTAGGCCTGCTCAATTTTTCAGCAAGCGTGTTTTGGCGAACGCACGACGAAGTGCGTTGGACAAAAAAATCAAGAAGAGGAGATTCCTGGTCCATGCGCATCACAGACGTTCGCACGATTCCCGTCGAGGTCAGGCTTCCCAAGCCGGTGTACGACGCCAACTACACGATGGCGACGAAGCCCGCGCTGCTCGTCGAAGTCGAAACGGATCAGGGCCTTGTCGGATTGGGCGAAGCCGCGCATTTCGGCGGGCCGATGGCGTCGACTTCGCAAGTCATCGAAAACGAATTGCGCAACTACCTGATCGGTCAGGATCCGCGCAACGTCGAGTTGCTCTGGGAGACGATGCACAAGCGCGCCTACAAGCATGCGCGCGGCGGCATCGTCATCGCCGCGATCAGCGGCATCGACATCGCGCTATGGGATTTGCGCGGCAAGATCGCCGGCATGCCGTTGTGGCAGATGCTCGGCGGCTTCAGGAGGCGGGTGCCCGCTTATGCGACCGGCGGCTTCTACTCGGAGGGCAAGGGAATAAAGGAGTTGTCGCGCGAAATGGAAGCGTACGTGCGCCACGGCTTCCGCGCGGTGAAAATGAAAGTGGGCAGGAATCCCGGCATCGAATTCTCGCCGCTGCGCGTCATGGACAACGCCGGATTGTGCGAAGTCCCGCTCGCAGAAGACCTGGAGCGCGTCGCCGCGGTGCGAAAAACAATCGGCCCCGACGTCAAGCTGATGGTCGACGCCAACGGCGCATGGGATGTGGCAATCGCCGTCAAGATGGGCCGCGCAATGGAGCGCCACGACATCTACTGGTACGAAGAACCGGTGTCGCCCGACGACGTTGCAGGCAGCGCGGAAGTCGCATCCAAGGTCGGCATCGCCGTAGCGGGCTACGAGACCTGCAGTTACGGCATCTTCGATTTCAGCGACTACATCAAGGCGCGCGCGGTGCATTTCGTGCAGCCGGACGTGGCCTGGGCCGGCGGCCTGACGGAGTCCCTGAAGATTGCCCATATGGCGCAGGCCGCGAACCTGCCTTTCGCGCCGCACATCCACGGCTCGGCAATCGCCGTCGCGGCCGCGGTGCATTTGCTCGGCGCGATACGCAATGGATCGATGGCGGAAACGGTATTCCCCGCGCACGCGCTGATGAATGAGCTTGTGAAGGAACCGCTGCTGGTGGACAAGAAGGGCGACATCACGCTTTCCGACCGGCCGGGGCTCGGCATGGAGCTCGACCCGAAGGTTCTGAAGAAATATCGCGTGAAATAGCTGCGAGCCCGCCGCGGCCCGCCGGCCGATTTTTTACTTCTGGTTACTTTTTCGGCTGCCAGTTGCGCGCGAGCTCTTGTGCTTTCGCCAGCTGGTCCGGCTGCAACTTCGACGCGATGAAGTCGCGCACCTTGCCGACGCGCTCGCCTTCTTCGCCGGAGAGCTGCGATGCTGCGAGATTGCTCCACATGTGCGCCATGACCGCGTCCTGCGGCACGCCCTTGCCTTCCCACAGCATCCAGCCCAGATGGCTTTGCGCGCGCGGCTCGCCCTTGTCCGCGGCAAGGCTGTACCACTTCAACGCCTGCGCGGGATCGGCAGCCACGCCCTTGCCATCTTCGTACAGGTAACCGAGGAGGTATTGCGCGTAGGTGCTGCCTTTTTCGGCAGGCGTCCGGTACCACTTGGCGGCCTCTGCGTAATCCTGCGTGACACCCTTGCCGAAAAAATACAGCGCGCCAAGGTTCTCCATTGCCTCGGCAACGCCGGCTTCCGCGGCTTGCTTGTACCACTTCGCCGCCTCGTTTCCGTCCGCAGTGACGCCTTTGCCGTCCTCATATAAATAGCCGAGCATGTACTTCGATTGCGCGTCACCGCCTTCGGCAGCCTTGCGAAACCACTTCACCGCCTCCGCATAGTCCTGGGCGACGCCCTTGCCCTGGTAATAAGCCCACGCGAGGCTCGGATAAGCCGACGATTCGTTTTGCGCGGCGGCCTTCTGGAACCACTTCACTGCCTCCGCTTCGTCTTGCGCGACGCCCTTGCCGGAGTAATACAGGAAGGCGAGGCTTGCCTGCGCGCGCGCGTCGTTTTGCTCCGCGGCCTTCTTGTACCAGTCGGCGGCCTTTGCATAGTCCTGCGCCACCCCCTTGCCCTGGTCGTACATCCAGCCCATCAGGTATTGCGGGTAGACGCGCCCTTGCTCTGCGACTTTCGCGTACCACTTCGCGGCTTCCGCGTAATCCTGTGGCACGCCGCGACCGAAGAACAACAGCGAAGCGAGGCTTTCCTGCGCATCGGCGTTGCCCTGTTCGGCGGCCTTGCGAAACCACTGTGCGGCCTGCGCCTGGTCCTGCGCAACACCCTTGCCCTGGTCGTACATGTAGCCCAGCAGGTATTGCGGATAGACCTTGCCTTGCTTCGCCGCCATCGCGTACCACTTCGCCGCTTCGGCGTAGTCCTGCTTCACGCCCTTGCCGAAGAAGTACAGTCCGCCCAGCGTTTCCTGCGCCTCGACCTGGCCTTTCTGCGCGGACTGCTTGTACCACTTCGTGCTCTCGGCATAGTCCTGCACGACGCCACGGCCATTGAAATAACTTTCGCCGAGATAGAACATCGCGAGCGGATCGCCTTCCCCGGCGGCTTTGAGGAATTCCTCGACGGCCACCTTGTAGCTGCCGGCGGTATAGGCCTCGTAGCCCTTGCGGGTATCGGCAGCCGCGCCGGCGCTCAGGGCCAGCAGCGACACGAGGATCAGCATCCTGCGCATCGGTTTCTCCTCCGATCTGATGTTGTAGTCGCAATGGCCGTGGGACATCCGGCGCAATCGCGCGTTCCGGTCGGGCCGGATAATTCGGGACGCCAAGTGTAAACCGATTCCATCGGCTTACGGGTGAGCGCCTTGACAGGGCGGGGGTCGGCACCTATCCTCGCCCGGCCTTCACGATACGGGCCAGCCGGCCCACCTCGCACGCCCATGAAAGAAGCCCTGTTCTACCTGATCTCGTCGTTCTGGATCGGCGCCGTTCATGCCGCAACACCGGGTCACGGCAAAACCATTGCCGCCGCCTACATCGTCGGCGCGCGGGGCAAGCCCGTCGACGCATTCATTCTTGGAATTTTCGTGACGCTTTCGCACACCAGCGGCATCGTGCTGGTCGGCATCCTCGCATCCATCGGCATGCCCGGCATGGTCCCGCAACGAATCGAAGCCTGGCTCGCGGTGATCACCGGGATACTCGTAGTCCTGATCGGCTTGTGGACGTTATGGACGCAGCGCGAAATGATTCTGATGCTGCAGGGTGTGCAGCCCTCGCCTGATGCAGCACAACCTCACTCGCATTCACGCGACCATGATCACGCAGGCGACAGCGTACAGGGCAGCGCCGCCATGCGTTTCCGGCCAGTCGCGCAAGCCAGCGGCGCGGGACACAGCCACGCAGGCGGACATCATCACCATCACGATGACGCGCACGCGCACACCCACGACCACGACCATGGCGAGGGTCACGACCATGACCATGGCCACTCCCATGGCGACGGCGCGCACCACCACCATGGCGAAGAAGGTGGATATCACAGCCACGGCTGGGGTTTCAAGCACACGCACGATCTCAAGCTCGCCACCACGAACCGGCCGAGCCTGTGGATCCTGATCTGGCTGGGCATTGCGGGGGGCCTGCTGCCCGATCCGGCCGCGCTCGGGTTGCTGCTCAATCTACTCGCGCAAGGCAAGGTGATGCTCGGGCTTGCAACGGTGGTGGTGTTCAGCGTCGGCTTCGCCGCGACGCTCGTGATCGTCGGCGTCGTTGCCGCGCAAGTCGGGAAAAAGATCCTGGACTGGCTGGCCGGTCAGTGGGCCATGCGCCTTCAGGTCGGCACGTCGCTGCTGATCGTGATCGTCGGCGTGATCCTCACGTTCAACGCGTGGCGCCTGCTGAGTTCGCTCGCATAGAGCGAATTCGCGAGCGCAAGGCGCGACCGACGAATCCTTGGCTTGCGTGCCGGCTTCACTCCCCGCTACTTCCTCGCGGCGCCCGCCTTGAGCATGCCCACATAACCGCTGATGTCGGCATACCAGACATTGCCCGCCGCATCGATCGCGACGGTGTAGGGCCTCGCGTCCTTGCGCGGCAATTCGAAAGTCCTGAACTGCCCGTCGCGCAGGCGGCCGAGCGCATGGCCGCGCACCATGCCGAACCAGATCGAGCCGTCCGCGGACGCGGCAATGCCGGAAAGCCCCGTCCATTCGCCTGGCACCGGATATTCGATGAACTTGCCGTCGCTGAATTTCGCGATCTTGTTGCCGCGGAATTCGATGACCCAGATGTTTCCCGAAGCATCGGCCGCGACATCGCTGGGCGAGCTTCCCCTGGTGGGGATTTCAAATTCGGAAATGTCCTTGCCGGGCTCGATCCTGACGAGCTGGTTCGCGCCCTGCAGCGTGCCCCATGCCACGCCCTTCGCGTCGACGGTGATTCCGTAAGGCCCGCCCTGCTCGGACTTGGGAACGTTGCGCGTGAGCTCGCCATCCTTCAGGCGCGTGAAACCCAGCGCGGTGCTTTCGGCAAACCAGACCGCACCATCGGGCGCGATGGCCAGGCGCCCGAGCCGCGCGATGGCCGTGCCGAGCGGATACGACTTGATCTCGCCGTTCGCGACGATGCGCGAGATCTGCACTTCCGTGGGGTCGGTGAACCATGCCGCACCGCTCGCATCCACCGCCATGCCGACGGGCTCGACGCTCTTCTTTGCCTTCGGCAGGCGCTGCACCTTGCCGTCGCGGATCATGCCGATCGCGTCCGCAGAACTGATCGTGAACCAGATCGTGCCGTCCGCGGCCGGCGCCACCGCCGTCGGAATGTCGCTTGCAACGATCATCGGATACTCGACGAAATCCGCGGCGGACACCGTGCCGCCGCGCGACTTCCAGAACACGGCCGCAGCGACAATAGCGGCAACCGCAACGACGATGATGACGACGTTGCGCATGGTGGAGCGTCTCGAGCTCATCGGCAAATCCTTCAGCGAAGACGTGGAGCGGCATCGATGCCGCGGGAACGACGCATCAGCCATCGCGTGGCAACGATGCCGGTGACGATCAGGAATACGAGGAACGCAAGCCCGCCCGCGAGGCTGACTGGATCAAGCTGCGCCATCAGCGATCCGCCCTGCTCCGCCCGCCGCCACATTTCGCCGTAGGGGCTCAGGGAAAACCCCGCGTACAGCGTGTTCGCATCGTGCGGATCACGAAGCAGCAGGCCGGATTCGAGGTGTACCGGCAGCGTGCCTTCGACCTGGTACCAGGTCTGTCCGCCGTCGGTGCTGCGAAACATGCCGCGGTGCGTCGCGGCGACGAAAATTTTCTCGTCCGGCGAAACGGCGATCCCGCGGATCGCGATACCCGCGTCGGGATGGGGCTTGCCGCGCGGGGACCAGCTCGATCCGGCATCGTCGCTCACGTAGATCTGGCCCGAGGCGGCCGCCCAGAAGCGCTTCGGCTTCTGCGCGTCGATGGCAATGGTGTCGAGATGGTTCGCCGGAAGCCCGGTGCTTCGCGACGACCAATTGCGCCCCGCGTCCGCGCTCGTCCACAGATTGCCGTCGACGACCGCATACAACGCTTCGGGCGATGCGGGTGCCACGACGAGCGTAGTCACCGCGCTGTCCGGCATCGCGCCCTCGCCGGAACGCGTCCAGCTCCTGCCCTTGTTGTCGCTGATGTAGAGGCCATGCGCGCCAGCCAGGTAAACGCGGTCAGGTGTCGCGATGCTGGAGACGAATGCCCGGGCGGGCGCGGCGCCGCCGGGAGCGAGCACGTCATGCCAGCCGGCATCCGCATCGAATCGAAAAATCCGCGAGCCGGTCGATGCCAGCGCGCCCACGCCGTCGGCATCGAATCCAACCGCGAACACGGCGCCGATCATCGTCGACGCCGACTCGGTTGCCCAGTCGCGGCCGCCGTTCTTCGAGCGCAGCAACCTGGCGTCCGTGCCATAGAGCAATTGCGAGGGATCCTGCGGATGGACCGCGGCGCCGAGCGCGCCGCCAATGAACAAGCCGGCATCGGCCGGAAACCAGTTCGCGCCGAAATCGCGCGTGCGAAACAGGCCGCCCCATGCGCTCGGATCGTGCGCGCACGCCGGTGCCGCCACCAATGCAGCGATGGTCAATGCAAGCGCAGGGAGGAATCGGGAGTGCACGGTGGCGCCAGGAAGATATCGGTAGCACAAAAAATGCGAGGAGCCGAAAGGCTCCTCGCATCACAGTCTACAGCCTTTAAGTCAGACGCTTACTTCTTGCGCGACTTTTCACCCGGGGCCAGCGCGATTTCCGCGAGGCGGCCGCCGTTCATGCCCACCCAGGCGTTCTTGGTCAGCGGGTAGCCGTCGGAATAGGACAGCGGCTCGTGACCCGTCACGCAGTTCTGGTATCCGCCCGTGATCTTGTAGCACTGCTCATAGGCGAGGAACTGTTGCACGGTGTCGGTTTGTTGCGGGTTCGCGATGTTCCAGTCGCGGATGCCTTCCCAGGAGGAATACGCATCGCTGCCGAAGACCAGCTTGCCGATCGAGGTCGGGACTTCCAGCAGTTGCGAGCCGGCCGTGTGGGCGCGGAAAGCCGGGTGAATCTTCACGCCCGGGATGATTTCCATTTCGCCGTCGACGATGACTGCCTTGCCGCGCAGAACCTTGGAGTAGATACCGTCCACCGTCTTGGACGGATAGCCGCAAGCCGGAGTACGGGCGCAACCGCCGGGCGAATCGTTCACGGCACGGATACGCTCGTGGCCGGGATAGTTCAGCGCCCATTCGATGCCGCGCAGTTCTTCCTTCTGGATGTAGATCACTGCGTTCGGGAATTCATCCAGCGAACCCGCATGGTCCCAGTGGCCGTGGCCGAGGACGATTCTCTTGACGTCCTTGGCATCGAAACCGAGTTGCGCGATTTGCTTGGACAGCGGGGACCAATGGTCGGTGCCCGTCGCCTTGTGGTACTCGGTCTGGTTCCAGCCGTTGTCGTACAGCATCAAGTCGTTGCCGCACTTGATGACGCCGACGTTGACCGGCAGATCGACGGTATTGATGTTGTTGCTCTTGTTGGTGCTGCCCGGCACGAATGCACGATCTGGCATGAACGCGCCGAACGGAACGCCCATGAACCGGCTGTTTTCCACCAGCCAGACGGAGCATACGTCAGCAGCTTGCGCGACCGGTGCGCCCAGAGCCGACGCAGCCAGACCCGCTGCGATCATTGCTTTTTTTAGACTCATCATTTTCCTACCCCTCCTTGACGTTGAACTGCCTGTTTACGACTCTTAACCCATTCCAAACCATGCCTGCACTGCACCTTACAAACTGCATTCTGTCAATTCGGCTTGAACTCGCCCGGCCACAGCGTCTCGCCGATTTCCAGCGTCAGATCGGCCGCCTTCGACGTCTTCGCCTGTGCCTCGAACAGATGTTCGTCCTTGCCGTCCGCCGCAATCCTGATCATGATTACCGACGCATCGCGATACAACTCGATCGCCTCGCGGTACTGCGCATGCAGCCTGGCCATCGATGCCGGCGGCTGCAGCTTGTTCAACTGTGCGAGCGCCGAAACGAATTTCGGCGTCAACGGCTCGACTCTCTCTTTCACCGCGGCGCGCTTGATGTCGCCCATCTTGTACGCAAGGCCGGCGAACGTCATCCGCACCGCATCCTGCTTCACTTCCGCGTGAATCGGCCACAAGGCACGGGCGTACGCCTCTTCCTCTGCGGTGACCGCGGGACGTTCGGCCTGCTGGCTGGAAGTGTTGGCCGCTGCGACCTGCTGTTCCTGTTTCGGCTTGGCCGTCTCGCGAAACGCCGCCACTGCCATCAGCGCAATCAATCCCACGACCAGCGCGCCGATCCCAAAACCCTTTAGCGCTGCGAGCCGGGCCGTGCGTTGCGACCCGATTACCTCTGTTTGCATCGCGCGGATTTAAACCTGTTATGGGGCGCAGCGTCAATGCTGCGCTGCAAGTCTATCGTCTTACGATTCATGTGTTTATCTTATTGCGGAGTCCATTTCGGATCGGCCCCGAAAAGACCGTCGACGTAGCCAATGTAATAGATCAGAAACAGCCCGAAGCCGAGCGACAGCAATCCCGACGCAACCCGGAGATAGGCGTTGAAGCGCGGAAACCGGTTCATCGAATACGCGAACGGCGCGGCGATCGCTACGGTGATCAGCATCATTCCCGTCACCGTGCCGATACCGAACAGGAAAAGATAAAACAGCGCCCACCACGGATTGTCGATGGCAGTCAGCACCAGCAGTGCGAGCGCGGCGGAGCCCGCGAGGCCGTGCACGATGCCCACGACCAGCGGGCGCGCCAGCTGGTAGGCGCCGATGCCGCCGAGCTTGCGATCCAGCCAGGCTTGCGGCGTCTGGTCATCCGGGTGTCCATGGCCGACTTCTCCATGACCATGGACGTGGCTGTGCGCGTAATCTCCATGGGCATGCGTGTGCCCGTGAATGGGAGAACCGGGCACGACATTGTCGCGAATCCACCGATTCAGCCCGGTAAGATTCATGAAGCCGAGCAGCACCAGCATCACGCCCACCGCGAACTCCATGGCGAGCCCCATGCGCGGCGGAATCGTGATCGTGAACAGGATGATCGCGCCACCCACCAGTGTGACCGTCAGGGTGTGGCCGAGCCCCCAGATCGCGCCGATCAGGGCGGCGCTGCGCATCGAGCGCTGGCGGCTCACGATCGTGGAAATGGCGATCACGTGGTCGGCATCGGTGGCATGGCGCATGCCGAGGAAAAAACCGACAGCGAGAAGCGAAAGGGTGGTACCCAAGGCGGGAAAACCGGCTGATAATTTGCATTGAATTTTGGGGCGCGCCGAAGCTACTCCCGACCTCGGGTGGCGTCAAGCTTCGTCATGAAAATCATGAATCGGATTTGCGGCTTTTGCGCTGGACCGCGAATCCGCCGGTCGCCCAGAATGGCCGCCGTTTCCGCTCGTACAGATTTCATTGGAAGGACAGGTCATGACTCCATCCCGTCGCGCCACCCGTTTCTGCCTGCTGCTTCTGCTGTTCACGCCGCTTGCCGGTTTCGCCGCTTCCGAATGGGCGGGCGACCTCAACCCCATCGGCCCGCAAGACTGGAACGCCGAGCGCGCGGCGCATTTGCTCGAACGGGCGGGATTCGGCGGCACGCCCGAAGATATCGCGCGACTCGCGGCGATGACGCCAGAGGCGGCCGTGCGCGAAATCGTCTATTTCAAGAACCTGCCGGACGATTTGCCGCCCTTCGACCACTCCGGCGTGCACGATGCCGGGCTGGAGCCATTCCCGGCCTCGCGCCCGGCCGCCACGGACCTCGCCAAGCAGACCGGCGAATCGATGGGCGTAAAGGTCAAGCCCACCGGCAACCGCAGGCTGCAGCCGGTCGCGAACAAATTCTTCTACTGGCTGCGCGCGAGCAAGCTGGAGACCAACCGCGTGTCGTACTGGTGGGCGAACCGCATGCTCGTGACGCAACGTCCGCTCGAGGAAAAAATGGCGCTGTTCTGGCACGGCCATTTCACCACCAGCGAGGATAAGGTCCGCGACTATCGCAAGATGCTCAGGCAGAACGAGTTGTTCCGTGCCAAGGGGACAGGCAATTTCAGGGACCTGCTGATCAGCGCATCGCAGGACCCGGCGATGCTCGCCTACCTGGATGCCGGCGTGAACGTTAAGGGCGCGCCGAACGAGAACTTCGCGCGCGAGATCATGGAAATGTTCTCCATGGGCGTGGGCAACTACAGCGAGACCGACATCCGCGAGGGCGCGCGCGCGTTCACGGGCTGGAATTTCGTCGACCTCGACTTCGTGGTCACGCAGGAAAAGCACGACGACACCAGCAAGAAATTCTTCGGCAGGGAAGGCAAGTTCGACGGCGTCGACGTGATCGACGTCATCCTGTCGCAGCCGGTGACCGCCGAGTTCGTCTCGGGCAAGATCTATCGCTTTTTCGTGCGCCAGGACGTGTCGGCGGAGATGCGCAAACAGCTTGGCGACAGGCTGCGCGACGCGAACTACGAGATCGCGCCCCTGCTGGAGACGATATTCCTCTCGCGCGACTTCTACAGTCCCGAATCCGTGGCGACGCACATCAAGTCGCCCGTCGAGCTGGTGGTTTCGACCTACCGCAAGATGGGGCTGACCGAGGTTCCGGGCGTGCCCGATTTCAACGACGTGACCGAGCAGCTCGGGCAGAAGCTGTTTTATCCGCCCACGGTCGCGGGATGGGCCGGGGGGAAAAGCTGGATCACGCCGGGGTTGCTGCTCGCGCGCGGCAACTACGCGTACGACATCCTTTACCCGGACATCACCTTCCTGCCCTCCGACCGTTACCCGCTGATCGACTACAAGATCCGCGAGGTCAACGACAAGCTGGCGCAGGGTGCCGACGTTACGACCGCGACCAAGCCCGACGCCAAGGAACTGACCTCGCAATCGATGCAGGCTGACCGCGACGAGGATTTCAACACCCGTCTCGCAAGCTACCGCGGCTGGCAGCAGGCGCTGCAGAAGGTGAAACCGATCCCGCGAGCCACCGCGCAGCTGGACCTCTCCGCCATGGTGCTGGGCGCCGGCTGCAAGACCGCGCGCGAAGCGACCGACTACCTGCTGTCCCGCTTCCTGTCGATACCGCTCGACGAGGCGGCGCGCGAAAGGGTCGCGAAATTCCTCGAGGGCGAGCTCGGCACCGCCGACCTGCAGGCCGCAAGCACCTACCTCGAGGAACCGCTTCGCACCACGCTGCACCTGATCCTGTCCCTGCCGGAATACCAGCTCGGCTAGGCCGACGTCACAAGGAACCCCAGCCATGACCATCCTCATACCGCAAGCAAAAGCCTGGACGCGCCGCGACATCCTGCGCGCAAGCCTCGCCGGAATCGGCGCCGCCGCGATGCCCGCCGTGTTCTCGCGCACCGCGCTGGCCGCGGCCAAGTCGCCCTCGGATCGCATCCTGGTGGTCCTCGAGCTCTCCGGAGGCAACGACGGCCTGAACACGCTGGTCCCCTACGCGGACGATGCGTACTACCGGCTTCGCCCCAAGATCGGCATCCGCCCCGATAAGCTCAGGAGGATCGACGATCATTACGGTTTCAACGGCGGCATGGCCGGCTTCGAAAAGCTGTACAAGGACGGCAAGGTGGCCATCGTGCACGGCTGCGGCTATGCGCAACCGTCGTTCTCCCACTTCACGTCGATGGCCTACTGGCACACCGGCGCCCCAAACAGCGGCGAGGAGTACGGGTGGGTCGGCCGCCTCGCGGATTCGATCGACACGAAGGCGACGCCGAATTTCCTGGTGAACATCGACGAAACGCAGTCCCTCGCGGTGCGGGCGCGCGACCACGTGCCGGTCGTGTTCGACGATCCGGAAAAGTTCGGCCGCAAGGGCCTGTTCCAGGAACGCCCGCTGCTCGATCGCGCAGTGGAATCCGACCCGGAGGCAAATGCCTCGGAGCTTTTCCTGCTGGACGTGGCGAACAGCGCGCGCGAGGCGTCCCAGCTCGTGCGCGATGCCTGGTCGCGCTACAAGACCCCGGTCGACTACGGGATCGTGCCGGTGCAATTGCCGAAGATCGCGTCGCTGATCGACGCGGGCATGCCGACGCGGCTTTACTACACGGCGTATCGACATAATGCCTTCGACACGCACGTCCAGCAGTCGGACCTGCACCAGCGACTGCTGACCTACGTCTCGGACGCGGTCGCCGGATTCATGAAGGACATGGAGCGCATCGGCCGGGCCGACGACGTGACGGTGCTGGTTTTTTCCGAGTTCGGCCGGCGCGTGCCAGAGAACACCAGCCTGGGCACGGACCACGGCACCGCGAATCACATGTACATCATCGGCAAGCCCGTGAAGGGCGGCCACTACGGCACGCCGTCCAGCCTCACCCAACTCGACGAAGGCGACAACCTGGTCTACACGACCGATTTTCGCCGCGTGTACGCCAGCATGATCCAGGGCTGGTTGCGCAGCCCCGACGCCGAGCGCCTGCTTTCCGGCAAATTCGAAACCTTCCCCGTCTTTTCCTGATTTTCGCGGCGGTTCGGGTTTAATATACGCGCGGGTAAAAACGCGCCGTCATGCGCTTTCAGGGGGAAAGCGCGCGGACGCGTCTGCAGCCCAGGGGCCGGATCGCGGCGCGCGTTTTTCGACTCGCATGCGTGCCGTGGCTACCGGTCCCGTTGGGAGCGGTATTCATGGATATCAAGAACAAGACATACGCCGACGTTCTCGTGCTCTCTCCCGGAGGCCGGATCGACCACGCGAACAGCGAGGATTTTCGCAGCAGCCTCGGTCCATTCGTCGACACCTGCAAGGGCGGCGGCAACAAGCTGGTGCTGGACCTCGCCGGGGTCGACTATGTAAGCAGCGCGGGACTACGCTGCTTCATGCTTGCGGAAAAGCAGGCGAAAGCCCAGGGCGGGACCATAGTCGTTGCCGCCATGCAGCCCGTGGTGAAGGAAATTTTCGAGATCAGCCGCTTCACGCTGGTCTTCGAAACCTTCGGCAGCGTGCGCGAGGCGATCGCCAAGCTGTCGCCGGCGGGCCTCAAGGCCTTCCAACCCTAGGACGTACGGCATGCTGGTACGTTTCTGGGGAACGCGCGGATCGATTCCGGTCGCACTCACTGCCGCCGACATACGACGCAAGATCGAACGCGCCCTGGCGCTCGCGCTCGACAAGGGCGTCGATACCCCGGCGAAGCTGCAGTCCTTCATCGATAACGACCTCGACTTCTCCATCCTGCAAACCTATGGCGGCCATTCGCCCTGCGTCGAGATCGAAACCTCGAGCGGCGAATTCATCTGCTGTGACATGGGTAGCGGCGCGCGTGCCTTCGGCGCCCATGTCATGGGCAATACCTGGCCGGGCACGGCCCCGGTGGTGCACATCGTCATGTCCCATGTGCATTGGGACCACATCATGGGCTTTCCCTTCTTCGCTCCGGCCTATGTGCCCCGCGCGAAAGTTCGCATCTACGGCTGCCATGAGGTCCTCGAGCAAGCCTTCCGGCTGCAGCAGTCCGCGCCGTGCTTTCCGGTCGATTTCTCGGTGCTCGGGGCCGACATCGAGTTCATCCGCATCGAGCCCGGCAAGGCAGCCGAAATCGCCGGCTACAAGGTCACGCCGAAGCTGCAGCGCCATACCGGCGACTCCTACGGCTACCGCTTCGAGCGCGATGGCAAGGCGATCGTGTATTCGACCGATTCCGAGCACAAGCTCGAGGATCCCGCGGAGACCGCCGGCTTCGTGGAATTTTTCCGCGAAGCGGACCTTGTCATCTTCGACGCAATGTATTCGCTGCTCGACGCGGTTTCGGTCAAGGAAGACTGGGGACATTCGAGCAATATGATCGGCGTGGAACTCGCGCAGCTGGCAAACGTGAAGCACCTGTGCATGTTCCACCATGAGCCCGCCTTCAACGACGATCGCATCCAGGCCGTACTCAAGGAAACCATCCGCTTCGAGCAGCTCACGCGCGGCAGCAAACCGCTCCTCGTCAGCGCCGCCTTCGACGGCATGGAAATCGAAGTTTGACCGAAGCCCACCCCAGGCCTGCAGCGAGCGCACAGGCGCTGCTTCAGGCGATAACGGGCAGCCAGGGCCGGCCGCTGGGCGCCTTCGTCCTTGCACTGATGCTGGCGTTTTCGCTCTATCCGTCGTTGCCGCCGATGTACCCGCTGCGCATGGCGCTGTTCGACGGTTACCAGAAGCTTTCACCCAGGAAGCGCGTCTCGGCGCCGGCGGTGATCGTGGCGATAGACGAAAAAAGCCTGCAGGAGCTCGGCCAATGGCCGTGGCCGCGCACGACGATCGCCGAGCTGATCGAGGCGATCGCGAAGAACGGACCGGCCGCGATCGGCGTGGACGTGCTGATGCCGGAATCCGATCGCATGTCCCCGGCGGGCATTGCCGGGCTCGTCGAGAAACTCGACCCCAAGCTCGCGAAGCGCCTGATGCAACTGCCGAGCAACGATACCTTGCTGTCCGACGTGATTCGGCGACATCCCGTCGTCCTCGGAATCGCCGGCGTCGAACAGAGCCACCTCGACGCGGCGCCGCCCCGCGGCGCACCCTTTCGGGTGAGGGGCGGCGACCCACGGCCACAACTGCGCTTTTTTGCGGGAGCGCTTCGCAGCCTGGATATCCTGGACTCTGCGGCTGCCGGCCATGGACTGCTGAGCGTGGACCCGACGGGTGGCGTGGTGCGTCGCGTGCCCTTGCTTGCGTCGGTGGACGGCGTCCTGACGCCGGCGTTGTCGATGGAAGTCCTGCGCGTGGGCACGCGCACGCCGGCATTTACCGTCGTCGCCGACGCGCAGCGCGTGAAGGGAATGGGCATCGGCGACGTGTTCGTGCCGACGAATGCGGACGGAACCGTCTGGGTGCATTTCGGTCCGCATGACGAAGACCGCTTCGTGTCCGCCGTCGACGTGCTGCGCGGGCGCATCGAACCGGAGCAGATGCGGGACAAGATCGCGCTGCTCGGCGCGACCGGGCTGGGCCTGCTCGACTACCAGACGAGCGCGATCGGCCAGCGCATTCCCGGCATCGAGATCCACGCGCAAATCCTGGAGGGCATATTCGACGACAGCCTGCTGCAGCGCCCGGAGTTCCTCGAGAAGCTCGAGCGCCTGCTGATCCTGGCCGTCGGCCTCATCGTGATCCTGGCCGTGCCCATCGTGCGACCGCGGCTGGCCGCCGCGATCTACGTCGTCCTGCTCGCCGGCCTGTTTGCCGGCGGCTTCGCTCTTTACTACTGGGAGCAGCTCTTGCTCGACGTCGCCTGGCCGGCCGCCGTATGCACTGTCGTGTTCGGCGTCATGCTCGGCGGCACCTTGACCGAAGCCGATCGGCAGCGCCGTGCCTTGCGCCAGGCACTGCAGTCCGAACGCGAGGCGGCCGCGCGCGCCGCGGGTGAACTCGAAGCCGCCCAGCGCATCCAGATGGGCATGCTGCCGCCGCCGTCTGCGCAGTTTTATCGCGACCCGCGTTTCAGCCTGCAGGCGCTCATCGAGCCCGCCAAATCCGTCGGCGGCGATCTCTACGATTTCTTCAAGCTCGACGGCGATCGCCTGTTCTTCATGGTCGGCGACGTTGCCGGAAAGGGCTTGCCGGCGAGCATATTCATGGCCGTCAGCAAGGCCTTGTACAAGAGCGCGGCGCTGCGCATGGAAAGCGGCGCGGACGTCGGCGAAGTCATGCGCGCCGCCAACCGCGAGATCGCGCGCGACAATCCGGAAATGCTGTTCGTCACGGTTTTTGCCGCCATCCTCGACCTGCGCAGCGGCGATCTTGCGTGGTGCAATGCGGGCCACGATGCGCCCTTGCGCCTGCGACCGGCGCAGGGCGCGCCAGTGCGCCTGGAGGGTGACGCCGGGCCGCCGCTATGCGTGATCGAGGACTACGCTTATCGCACCGAACGCTACCGCATGACAGCCGGCGAATCCTTGTGCCTGTTCACGGACGGCGTGACCGAGGCGATGAACGCCAGCGGCGAGTTGTACGGTCGCCAGCGGCTGCTCGGTGCACTCGCCTCGTCGGCAGACGCGGGGGAAGCGATCCAGATCGTCGATGCGATTCGCGACGACGTGCGCGAATTCGTGCAGGCGACCGAACGATCCGACGATCTTACGATACTGGCAATGCGCTGGAACGGAGGACAGGCATGAACGCCCGTGCCATCCATTCAGCGCACGTTGATTTCGACGCGGCGGTTCCTGGGTTCGGCGACACCTTCGGAAGTCGGCACCAGCGGCTCGCGCTTGCCGCGACCCGTCGCCTCGATGCGATCGGCCTCTATGCCACGCTTGATGAGTTCTTCGCGCACGCGTTGCGCGCGCTGGCGCGACAGCTGGTCATTGAAGGACATGGTGCCGACCGCATCGGTATGGCCGATCACCAGGATTTCGGGATACGGCCGCGCGGCGATCTCGGCGAACACGCGCTCGACTTCACGTTCCGATTCCGGCGTGAGCTCGTCCTTGCCTTCGAGGAAATACAGCAGGAACGTCGCGGGCCGGCCTGGCAGCGCCGACACGACCGACGAGAATTCCCGGTTCGCCTGCTCGGACGTGTAGGTGATGGGCCGCATTTGCCCGGGGCCATCGATATGCGCGCCGGCATAGGCCTTGTCGAGCACGATTTCCTTGCCGCCGTCCGTGCGCACCACGACTCCGCCGATCTTGCCGTTGGGCTTGGGCAGCAACACGATCATGTCGTTGCGGGCGGGCTTTGCCGCGGGACGCAGCGCCTCGGGTTCGATCGGCTGCGTGGATTTGTCCCAGCGAAGTGCGGAAGGAGGCGTCTGCGGCGTGGAACCGTACTGCGCGCAACCGACCATCATCGCCGTGACGATGGCGGTCGCAAGGACGAAACGCTTCATCAATTGGCGTCGGGTTCGTCCACCTTGACGATGAACTCCGTGCCACGCACGCCCATGATCGCCGCGGGCGTCTTGATGCGCATGGCTTCCGGAGATTGCTTCACGATCTTGCCGGACACGACGGCGAGGGTGCCCTTCTTCAGGCGCGTGTCGAATTCGCCCTGGTGGGTGGTGCTGTCGAAGATGAATTTCTCGACGACGAGCTCGCTGTTCGGCCCGGCCGAAAGCAGGCTATTGTCATGGAAAGTAATGCCGACCGAGCCGTCGACCCCCGTGCGCACCGTGTCCTCGACTTCCACCACCGTGCCCACCGGCGCCGCGAGCATCTTGCCGCCGCGCTCGATCATGACCTCGCCCTTCGATACCTTGATGCGGCCCGCGTCGTCGGCGAAGGCATGCGTGCACCACCATGCGCCGGCCAGGACCAGTAGACCGAAAACCAGGATATCCCGCTGGAATGTAGATACTTTAGTCATGTTGCCCCCGCTCGTTCCGCATCGAACCCTCGGCGCCATTCGCCGGTCACGGATTCATGGTGCAAGAACCATGCACATCGACATCATAGCAGCGGGCCCGACCCTTGCACCATGGTGCAAATGCCTGTGCGATTTGAGAAAAACATGAAGCGCCTGGATCGCGTCTTTGCCGCGCGGCTGGCGGCTTTCGAGCAGGTCAAGGCGCTCATCGAGGAATTCAGCGCGGCTGCCCGGCTGGGCAGCGAGGATCGCCATAAACTGACATTAATTGTCGAGGAATTGTTCACGAACACCATCAACCACGGCTTCCACGGCGACACTGATTCACCCGTCGACCTCACCCTGGAACAGACCGGCGAAGGCGTCCGCGTGCGCTACAAGGACAGTGCCCCGCAGCACAATCCCATCAGCAGCGGCCAGCAAACCGACATCGACGCGGCGGTCCGCCTGCGCCGCGTCGGCGGCATCGGCATGGCGATCACGCTGGGGCTGACCCGCGACGCGACCTACGACTACGTCGATGGCCGCAATTGCGTCACGCTGACGTACCTGGCAAAGCCGCTGGCCTAGGGGCGCGATCCAAGCAGTCGCCACGCCCACGGCGAGCGCCGCACCGCGATGTCGAGCAAGTAGAAAAGCAGGCCGGCGGCGGCGAACCCGGCCCACAACGCCCGGGTCACCCTGCTCTCGTCCGCCTGCCGGGCGAAAATTTCCGCCACCGAGGGATTCGTCTTGCCGCCGGTCGCGGCCGCCAGCGCCTCCAGCATTTCCGTGTTCACCGGCAGCGCGCGATACTCGTCCGCGAAATCCTCATGCAGCTCCCGCGTGCCCGCGCGCAACGCCTCGCGCAAAGGCATGCCCGGCGATTCGGCAAGCTCGAATCGCGCCGGTTGCACCCTGCGGTCGAGCGGCAGGCGCGCTTCGTATCGACCGGGACCCACTTGGCGAAGCGCGACCGTGGTCGCCCCGCCGTCGGGTCGCGTGATTTTCACGCGCGGCGCCAGGTCGCCGCGAAAGCTGCCGTCCGCCGCCAGCGCGGATAGCTGGATGACGGCCTCCTCGCCGTCGCGCGCAACCTCGAAGTCCAGGGATTCGCCCGAGTCGCGGCGCATGAGGTCGCTCACCTGTTGAGCCCAGAACTTGCCGTAGCCGGGCCACTTGATCCAATCGGGCGACCAGCGATTCTTGACGTCGGAGGTGAAGGCCACCGCGGTGCCGAGCCCGTATTGCCAGCGCACCAGCAAAGGCGCATTCGAGGGGGTGGCCAGCAGCACTTCCGCGTGCGTGCGTGCCTTGCTGCTGACGACGCCCTTCAAGTCCGGCAGGTTACGGGCATCGAGGCCGCGGAACGCGGCGCTGCGCTGCTTCATCTCCGGGTGGAAGGATTCTTCCAGCAGGTTGGCGCCCACCGCGCGCTCGGTTTCCTGGATGAAGATCTGCGGGATCGAATCGGCGTTCTCGGCGTAGTAGGTCCTGCCCTTGCCCCACTTCGCGATGTTGCGCATGAGATCCCGGTCGGCATCGGCACCGACCGCGACGGTGGACACGACCATCTTTTCGGCGGCCATGCGCTTTACCAGGGTCTCGAAATCCGCCGGCTGGGTGTCGCCGTCGGACAGCAGGATCACGTGCTTTGCCTTCGATTCGACCTTTTGCATCATTCGATACACGATGCCCAGCGCGGGGTAGATATTGGTCTGGCCGCTGGCCTGGATGCGGCTGATCTGGTCTTCCGCCTTGCGTCGCGATCGCACGAATTGCATCGGCACGGCGATGTAGGTCTGCGAGTCGAACGCAACCACCGCGAAGCGGTGCTGCTCCTCCAGCAGGTCGAGGGCGGCGCGCGTCGCCTCCTTCGCCATTTCCATCTTGCGGCCCTTCATCGAATAGGAGCGGTCCAGCACGACCACCATCGTCAGGTCCTTGTGCTTTTCCTGCGCCTTGAACTCTACCGGCAACACCCGCTCCACGGCGGTATCGCTGTAGCCTTGCTCGCCATGCACGTTCTCGCCCGCGGCGAACAGCAAGCCGCCTCCCTGGTCGCGCACGTAGGACTCGATGGCGCGCATGCTTTCCGCCGACATCGCCTTTGCCGGCACGTCGCTCAACACGATGGCATCGATGGCGGCAAAGCCGGCGGCCGAGGCGGGAATGTCGGCGGGCGCCAGCAGATGGACATCGAAGTCCTGCTCCGCCAGCGCGGCGGCGAGGTAGCGCGGCGTGCCTTCGCTGCCGCCTTCGACGTAGAGCACCCGCGGTCGCGGCTCGACCCACACGGTTCTGTGCATTCGATTGTTTTCGGCGAAGGCGTCCCCATCCGCCAGCACTTCCGCGGTCAGCGACACTGCACCGCCCGCCGGCAACCTCGCATCGAAGGCAATGCGGTTGACGCCGGGCTGCAAGGCCACCTTGCGCGTGCCGAGGACGCTCCGGCCGTGCTTGAGCGACACCTGCGCAGCGGCCCCGGCAACCGCAATCACGCGCACCACGATCTCGACCGGTTCGCCGGCATGCAATCCGGGTGGCACATCGACGCCGGCTACCCACGCATCGTTTTCGCCATTCACCTTCGCTTCGACCGGAAACACCCGGATGCCCGCGTCCAGCAACCTGGGCAATGCTCGCCAGAGGTCCCCGTTTGTCTGATTGCCGTCGGTGAGCAGCACGATGCGCTTCGCGCGGCTGGCATCGAGTTGCAGCAATGCGGCATCGAGCGCTCGCTCGATGTTGGTCGCCGACCTGTCGACGGCATCCTGGCCGTCTGACCGACGCGGCCGGCCATCGCTGACGGCAAGCGAGCGAATGGCCTGCGCGTCATCGAATGTAACCGCATGGTCGGCAAAGGCGACGTAACGCGATCGCCCCGGTTCGCCTTCACGGTCCGCGCGACCGATCCACTCGATCGCCGATTCGACGAATGCCGGCGACACGCTGCGCGACACGTCGAGCGCATAGACCACGGAGACGTCGGAAGAGCTTCCGGTCCACTGCGGGCGCATCAACGCCAGCGCCATGCAGGCGATTGCAAGCGCGCGCAGTGTAGTCGCGACGCGCAAATGCCTGCGCGCAAGGCGGCCGTGTCGACCGGCAAACCAGAACAGGAACGGTAT
>DASZTG010000068.1:0-48599 GCA_035548375.1 Burkholderiales bacterium | reverse complement strand
GGAATACAGGCCGCCGCCGCCCATCTCGAACTCCGGTTCCTGCGGCACTTCGAAATCCCCGGCAGTGAGCGCGCCCGCGGCATCCCTTTCATGCATGCGCGACATGCGCTTGCGCATCAAAGGCGTGATCCTGAAGCCGGTGCTGTCCATGCCCAGCGGCTCGAAGAGGTTCGCGCGCAGATAGTCGCCCAGCGATTCGCCCGTCGCGCCTTCGATCACCTTGCCCACCCACTCGATGTTGATGCCGTAGTTCCAACGCTCGCCCGGATCGAACAACAAGGGCAGCGTCAGCGCGGCGTTCCTGCAGCTCGCCGTGCCCGGAATGTCGAACATCTCCATGTAGCGGGCGAGCGGCGCATTCCACATGCCGTAGCCGTAGCCCGCGGTATGCGTCAGCAGGTGTCGCAGGGTGATCGGGCGCTTGGGCGCGCGCAACACCGGCTTGCCGGCCGCGTCGAATCCCTCGAGCACCTTGACGTCATTCAACCCGGGCGCCCACGGCGACGCCGGTTCATCGAGATGCAGGCGCCCCCGCTCGACGAGCTGCATTGCGGCGGCAGAGGTCACCGGCTTGGTCATGGACGCGATCCACATCACCGTGTCCAGGGACATGGGCTTGTCGAAACCCAGGCGGCGCGTGCCGAACGCGCCCTGGTAAATCGTATGGTTGCCGGCGGTTGCCATCGCGACCACGCCTGGCACGTCGCCGGCGTCCGTCGCGCGTTTCAACAGTGCGTCGATTGCAACGACGTTCGTGCCGGAGGATGCCTTGGGCGCGACGGCGCTCATTTACCCTTGAATGCCGGCGCACGCTTTTCCATGAACGCGCGCCGGCCCTCGATGTAGTCCTCGCTTTTCATGCAGCGCTCGACCGCGGCTTCGGCTTCGGGGAATTCGCCTTGCGCCTTCGCCAGCGCGTTGATGACAGCCTTGGATGCGGCGATCGTCAGGGGCGCGTTCGCGGCAAGCTCCGCGGCTGCCTTTGCCACATAAGCGTCGAGCTCAGCGTCGGGCAGAACGCGATGCACCAGTCCCATCTTTAGCGCCTCGGTTGAATCGTAGCGACGCGCGCTGAACATGATTTCGCGCGCATGCGCATGGCCGACCGTGGCGACCAGGCGATTCGTGCCATGCACGCCGTAGCCCAGGCCGAGGCGCGCGGCGGGAATGGCGTAGCGACTGGATGCGTCGGCGTAGCGCAGGTCGCACGACAGGGCGACCGCGAGCCCGCCGCCGACGCAGAACCCGTGAATCAGCGCGATGACCGGCTTCGGGGACGACTCGATCGCGGAATGCGCGGCACCCGTCGCGTCTTCGTAGGCCCTCACCTGATCGCCGCTGGACCGGTTCTTCTCGAACTCCGAGATGTCCGCACCGGCCGCGAAGGCGGCCGTGCCTTCGCCGCGGATGACGATCACGCGCACGGTCGCATCCTTGTTGAATTCGGCCATCGCGGCAGGAATGTCGAGCCACATTTGCGCGCCGATGGCGTTGCGCCGTTCAGGGTTATCCAGCACCAGCCTGCCGATCGGTCCGTCGCGCTCGACGCGTAGCCTGCCTTTACTCATAAACTCAGCTCCAGCAATTTAATTCTCACCACGAAGCAACCGTGTTCAAGCCAAGCGGTGGCGAGATCGAGAAGTTTAGATAACTCCGCCGGCTCGAAGCGCGGCGATCTCGGCATCGCCGTAGCCCAGGCTGCGCAGGATGTCGTCGTTGTGCTCGCCCGCCGCTCCCGCCGTGCGCTTCATCCTGGCCGGCGTGCGTGACAGCTTCATGGCCGGGCCGACCAGCTTCATGTCGCCGCCTTCGGGCCTGGGCACCGAAACCGCCATGCCCAGGTGCTTCACCTGCGGATCCTCGAAGACTTCATCGAGCTTGTAGATCGGGCCGCAAGGCACGCCGGCCCTGGCAAGCAGCTCGATCAATTCCGCCGAGCGATAACGCCGCGTATGCACCGCGATCGCCTCGTTCAGCGCGACGCGGTTGTCCGAGCGCAGCTTCGCATTCGCGTAGTCGGGATGTTTCGCCAGGCCGGGATCGCCGAAGGCTTGCGCCATGCGCGCGAAAATCGGATTGCCCGCGGCGGCGAGGTTCACGAATCCATCCGCCGTCGGATACACGCTGGTGGGCATCGACGTCGGGTGGTCGTTGCCGGCCTGGCCCGGCACGTCGCGCTCGACCAGCCAGCGCGCAGCCTGGAAATCCATCATCGCGATCATCGAGGACAGCAGCGAACTTTGCACCCATTGCCCCTTGCCGGAATGCGCGCGTTCCTGCAACGCGATCAGGATGCCGAGCGCGGCGAACAATCCCGCGCTCAGGTCGGCCACCGGAATGCCGGCGCGCACCGGTCCCTGCCCCGGCAACCCGGTCACCCACATCAGCCCGCCCATGCCCTGCGCCACCTGGTCGAAGCCGGCGCGATCGCGATAAGGCCCGTCCTGGCCAAATCCGGAAATGCTGGCGTAGACCAGCTTCGGATTTTCCTTCGACAAGATTTCGTAGTCGATGCCGAGCTTGTGCTTGACGTCGGGCCGGTAGTTTTCCACCAGCACGTCCGCCGTTTTCGCGAGGCGCTTCAATACCTCCACTCCGCGCGGATCCTTCAGGTTCAGGGTCAGCGAGCGCTTGTTGCGATGAAGGTTGTGGAAATCCGATCCGTCGCGCGGCCCGAGGATGTCCTCGCCTTCGCCTACGGGCATCTCGACCTTGATGACATCCGCCCCCCAATCCGCGAACTGCTTGACGCAGGTCGGACCGGCGCGCACGCGCGTCAGGTCGATCACGCGAAGATGGGACAGGGCTTCCATGGATCAGGCGCAAGGCACGAGCCGCGGGGCACGCGGCCCGCGCGCCGACCTCGCGTGACTGGCAAAGAATCGGGCAGGTTTCAATCCGGACTCCTCGAGCCTAATCCCTCGCGCCTCGCGCCTCGGCAGAATGAAAGAAATCCTCCACGATGCGATTGAACAGCGCCGGGTCTTCTAGGTTGGTCATGTGCCCGCTGCCAGGCATGATGAACAGTTCGGCGCCGGGAATCGTGCGCTTCATCATGAGCGAAGGCTCGAGCACGGCGTCGTCCTCGTCGCCCGCGACGATCAAGGTCGGCGCGGTGATGCGCGCCATCTCGATCGTCAGGTCGTACAGCGAAGGCCGCCTGGCCTGGTAGCCGAGCATGGTATTGGCCGAACCGCGCGCGGAGTGCTCGGAGAACTGGCGCACGAATTCGGCGAAGCCGCGTGGATCTTTCTCCTTCAGTTGCATGCGCGATGGTCCGTGCCCATAGGTGGTAGCGATGTGCGCCATGCCCTTGTCGAGCATGGTCTGCGCGAGCTCCCGCGCCTGCGCCTGGAATTGCGCGTACTGCGTCGGGTGCGCGCCGTAGCCGCAGCCGCAGACCGCCAGCGATAGCGCGCGCGGCGAATACGCCATGCCGAAATGCAGCGTGGCGAAGCCGCCCATGGAGTTGCCGACGATGTGCGCCCGCTCGATGCGCAGCGCGTCGAGCACCGAGAGGATGTCGTCGCGCGCGCGCTGCTGCGAATAGCGGTCCACGTCTTCCGGCACGTCGGAGGGAGGATAGCCGCGCGCGTTGTAGGCAATGCAGCGATAGCGCCGCGAGAAATGCCGCATCTGCGATTCCCAGGTGCGCCAGTCGCCGGCGAATTCGTGCACGAATATGATCGGCGTGCCGGAGCCGCTTTCTTCATAGTGCAGCTTGACGCCGTCTTCGGTGGTCAGGAAGGGCATGTGCTCGATTCCATGCGGGCAGAAGGGGGCAAGTCTAGCGCACTCGCGCGGACGGGGTCGGTCACGGAAGGTCGATCGCCACGCCGGCGTTGCCGCGACCGTTCTGGGCATCGCCTGAGGCGCGGCGAATGCGGACATCGCCGCTTGCGAGCCCGCTTGAGTAGCGGTCGTCTCCGCCTGCATCGACCAGGACGCCCAGGCTGAAGACAGGATCGTCGATTAGGAAATGGTAGGAATTGTCGCCAGCCGCGCCCTGTGTGGATTCGCCGGAGGCCCAATAGACATCGTTGCCGCCGGCGTCGAACAACCAGGCTCGCGACTGTTGCGCGGCCGCGCCCTGCGCGAGCGACTCCGCGCGGTAAAAATCATTGCCGCCGCCGTCGAACATCATCGCCACGGACTGATCCCATGCCGCGCCCTGAGCCGCGGCGCGCATCGCCCAATAGACGTCGTCTCCCGCCATGTCCGAGAACAATCCCGCCGCCTGGTGCGCAGCGAAGCCCTGCGTATAGCGCCCGCCGTAGTAAAGGTCGTTGCCGGATTCGTCATGCAGCATGCCCACTGCCCAGAAGTAACCCCCGCCCTGGCTGAATTCCCCGCCCTCGTAGCGATCGTTGCCGCCGTAGTCGATCAGCGCGCCGAAGCCGCCCTGGTCGTAAGGCCGGATGCCGAAGCCCACGCCCTGGCTGAAGCTCATGTAAGTCGTCGGCGTATCGTATGTCGAGGGCACCGGGCCGTTCGCGCGATAGAGGTCGTCGCCGCCGGCATCGATGAGCAATCCCGCGCCGGCCGGTCCGCCGACGCCCTGGCTCAAGCTCTGCGATTCGTAGACGTCCCATCCATCGCCGGCATCCATGAGCACGCCGCCGCCATAGATGCCGGTGCCTATGGACCAGGCATCGCAGCGATAGACGTCCGCTCCCGCCGCATCGAACAGCAAGCCGAAGCCGAATGCGCCCGCGCCGCACCCGCCAAGCTGGCTAACGTAGTTGTCGTCTCCACCCATGTCCATCAATACCGAGACACCGAGCCAGCCTGCGCCGGGACCGCCGACGCGGGATTCGTAACGATCGTTGCCCGCCAGGTCGATCACGACCTGCGATTCGAGCGGCAAGCCCTCGCCCCATGTGTAAGTGTCGTCGCCCCCGGTATCGATGACTGCGTAGAGGCGATCCATGCGATAGCGGTTCGGCCCGGGACCGCCGATGACGACATAACCGCCATCGACTTCCGCATAGTCGAGGATTTCGCCCTCGACCATGGCCGCCAGCGCGGCGGGAAGCTTTCGATGCGTTGCGGCCTGTGCCCGCGGAGGATTCGATGCAAGCGCGAGCGCCTGGTCGAAGGCATCGAGAAGCGCCGCGAAATCGACGTGCATGCTTGCCTGCATGGCATGGATTCCCCGCAAGGAATCGGTCTGGTAGATCAGGGTTCGCTTCGTGGCGATTTCCGAGAGCAGGTAGCGCAGGTCGCCGAACAGCCGATCCCGCGGCGTGCCGGCCGGGAACGCCGAGCGCACACGGAGATTGATCGCGGCGATGGATTTCGCAAAGGCGTCCAGCGGCGGTTTTTCCGCGACTCCTGGAGGCTCGCGAATTAACCCGTCGCATTCGATGTCGAGAATCTCGCACAACATCGGCACCAGGCGCTCACGGGCACCGTTTGCGGGGTTCATTTCCTTCACCAGCCTGCGCTCGAGCGCAACCAGCGAGCCGGGATCGGCCAGCGCGCGCCGGGTCGTGGCCAGCATGTTGAACCCGCGCGGATCGCGGGCAAGCTCGTCGAACATGCGCTGCAGGCGGTCCCGTGCCGGCAACACGTCGGGTGCTGCATCCGCTACTTTCGCCTCCGCATCATCGAGCCAGACCGTCTCGGTTCGTGCGGGTGTATCCACATAGGCGACGCGGGACGAATAGGCGGCGGGCGAAGCCCAATCGCGCAGGTTGCCCACCACGAGCACCACATCCAGTTCCTGGCTGTCGCGAACCAGGCGCATGGGCACGCGCATGCCCGGCATCCAGCTTCGCATCGAGTCCAGCAGTCCCGCGGCATCGACCTTCGTGCCCGAGGCCGCGACGATGCGATCCCCCGGATGAAAGCCCGCCAGCGCGGCAGGACCGGCGATGACGTCGAGCACGACCGCGCCGCCGTCGGCATCCCGGCCCAGGGCGAACCCCGTGTAAGCCGACTCGACCGACACGCCCGCCACATTGTCGGGCGCCACGCGCACGGCATGGGAACAGGCACCGAGCAGGAACGCGCAGCAGGCCATCCAGGCCGGCAGCGTGCTTGCGACAAGCGGTTTGCGCTTCCTGTCCATGCTCGTCCGTTTCATCTGCCGCGACGCGCGGTCGAAGGAACATTAGCAGATGTTGATCCCCGCGCAGGCTATGGCAACATGCGCGTACGGGAAGCCAAAGACGTGATTTCGAAAGTGGATCGTTCGGTGCTGGAGAAAGACGGCGTGCGCCAGGCGGTGCGCGATTCCGGCTTCGGGCATCTGCTGCTGCCCGACGAGGACGTGGCGCGCTCGCTCGCGCAAACCATGGACGGGCATCGCAAGGGCGAACCCGTCTGGATTTTCGGCTACGGCTCGCTGATCTGGAATCCGCTGATGGAATACGCCGAGCGCCGCGCGGCCCGCATCCACGGCTACCACCGCGGCTTTTACCTTTGGTCCCGCATCAATCGCGGCTCCCCCGAAGTCCCCGGCCTCGTCCTCGGCCTGGACACGGGCGGTTCCTGCCAGGGGATCGCCTACCGACTGCATGACGAGCGGCTCGACGTCGAGCTCGGCCTGCTCTGGCGCAGGGAGATGGTCATGGGCACCTACCAGCCGCGCTGGGTGAAAGCCGACCTGGGCGGCGATATCGTGCGTGCCATCGCGTTCGTCGTGGATCGCACTAAGCCGAACTACACCGGCCGCCTGCGGGACGAGCAGATCGTATCCACGGCGATGAAGGCATGCGGCCATTACGGCACTTGCGCGGACTACCTCGTGCAGACCGCGAACAGCCTGGAAGCCGCCGGGATTGCCGATCCCCGGCTTTCACGCCTGGCAAGGCTCGTGCTGTCGTCGACGAAATAGCGCGACGGGCGCGACGGATGTCGCGCGATCGATGAATTTCGCGCCGTGAGCGAACAAAACCCGCGTGGCAATGTCCACCCGGCAAGGCAGCATATATCCGGGAGGAAGCGCCCATGAGTCCCCAGGTGCCCGTTTACACGTTGAGCTTCGTGCGAAGCATGCTGACCGAGCAGTCCGGCCGGGCCTGCGGCTGGTTCAAGGACCTGGAGCTCAAAACCGTGTTCCAGCCGACCTTCAGCCTGCCGCACAAGAGGGCGTTCGGATTCGAGGCGAACCTGCGCGGCGCCGCGGGGGACGGCAGCACGGTCGCCCCGCGGGAAATGTTCGCCCCGTCCGGGAATTTCTCCGAGACCTGCCTGCTCGACCTGATCGGCACGACCATGCACATCCACAACTTCGCGGGCCGGCAGGATTCCCCTGGCCTGCTGTTCCTCAACCTGCATCCGGAAGTCTTCCTGGACCACGAGCACAGCGCGCCCTTCCTTGCCGATGCCTTCGTCACCTATCGCGTTCCCGGCGAGCGCGTCGTGCTGGACATCCCGGGATACCTGCTGAAGATCGAGCGCCTCGACGCGGCAATCGCGGCGTATCGCGCGCTCGGCTGCCTGATCTCGATCGACGACCTCGGCGTCGAGAACGCGGACCTCGACAGCGTGGTCCGCACGAACCCCGACATCGTGAAAATCGACCATGAGGTCGTCGCCGGAGCGGTGGCGAACGAAAGCGTGCGCAAGACGCTGCTGCACGCGGTGTCGCTCTTGCACGAGATGGGCACGCTGGTGCTTTTCGAGGGCATCGAGTCCGAGGACGAAGCCTTGCTGGCGATCGACACCGACGCGGATTTCGCCAGCGGATTCTATTTCGGCCCGCTGTTCGAGGACGTGGGCGAATTCCACGAGCCCGCGCGCGTGCTCGACCGCCTCTGGAGCCGCTACACCGAGAAACGCGAACCCATCCGTTCGACCGAGGCCGAAACCCGCGCCTCCCTCGACGAAGAGATCCTGCACTCCTCCCACGTCAAGAAGCTGCGCAGCGCCTCGCCGTCGGACATCCATCGCTATCGGGACGAACGCCGTCCCTTCATATCCGCCATCAAGCAGGCCGCGGCGCTCATGGAAGCCGGCGCTGGCTTCGAGGCTGCCTGTGCGGATTTCCTGAAGCTCGACGGCGCGATCCGCTGTTTCCTGCTGGACGCCGACGGGGCGAGCATAGGACCGGACCTCTCCGGCGCCTACGCGCCCGCGCCGCAGGGCACCAATTTCAGCGACCTGCTCGAACCCGGCGACGGCAACTGGTCGCGGCGGGATTTCTTTCGCCGTGCCATGCATGAACCGGAAGTCGTCCAGGTCACGCGGCGCTACCGCTCCCTGAACGGCTATGCGCACTGCGTGACTTTCTCCATCGCCGCCCGCGTCAACGAGCAACCCGTCGTTATCTGCGGTGACGTCGACTGGTCCACGCACGCTCGCGTCCACTAGCGCCGGGCGTCCGGCGTTGTAGGACAACTTCCATTGGGTACGGGCCTCAACGCGGCATACTTGCGCCGATACGGCCTGTTTAATCAAAATACCCCTTGCCGGCTTTGACAAACGCATATGTACTGCCGTTTGCCGGTGCGGCGACCCGGAAGTCGGCTATCCGCGGATAGCCGGACCTGAAATCACTGCGAAAGGTAATCGATGGACGCGACGCTGCGTGGCTACACGCTGGACTTCATCCAGAGCATGCTTACCGAGGAATCGGGCGGCATTTCCGGATGGTTCGAGGACCTGGAGCTCAAATCGGCGTTCCAGCCCGCTTTCAGCCTGCCGCAAAAGCACATCGTCGGGTTCGAGGCCAGCCTGCGCGCGGTGGACGCCAACGGAAAGCCGGTCAGCCCGGAAACCCTGTTCGGGCCGGTCCAGAACTACGCGGAAGCGGCTATGCTGGACATGCTGTCGACGACGCTGCACGTGCATAATTTTTTCTCGCGCCGGCCCTCGCACGGCATCCTTTTCGTCAACCTGCATCCCGAGGTATTGCTGGATTCGGACAACAGCGCCAGATTCCTTGACGCGCTGTTCTCGCACTACGAAGTGACGCCGCGCAAGGTCATGATCGACATCCCCGGTGCCGTGCTGAAGGACGCACGCCTGGGTGCGGCCATCGCCCGTTATCGCGAGCTCGGCTGCCTGATCTCGGTGGACGATTTCGGCGTCGAGAATTCCGACCTCGATTCGATCTGGCATGCCGCGCCGTCGGTGGTGAAAATGGGCCGGTCAGTCATCACCACGGCAATGCACGATCCGCGCGCGCGCCAGATGCTGCCTCGCGCGGTTTCGCTCCTGCACGAGATGGGCTCGCTGGTCCTCATGGAAGGCCTGGAATCGGAAGGCCAGACCATGCTGGCCATCGATGCCGACGCCGACTTCGCCAGCGGGTTTTTCTTCGGCCCGCACATCGAAAGCACCAGCCAGTTCTCCTCCCCGAACGAGCTCCTGAACGGGCTCTGGAACACCTACAAGTCGCAGCCGAGTTTTTCAAAGGCGATCGAACAGGGTACCCGCGCCTCGCTGGAAAACGAGATGCTGCATTCCTCGCTGGAACGGAACCGCCAGAAAGCCACGCCCGCCGACATCGCGCGTTACCGCGACCAGCGGCGGCCATATATCGCGGCCATCCAGGAAATCGCGGAAAAAATCGTGAACGGCGCGGTGATCGAAACCTCAGGCGGCAGCTTCCTCGACCTGCACGGGGCGATCCGCTGCTTCGTGCTCGACGCCGGCGGCAAGCTCGTCAGCACCGATGTCTATTCGAAGTCCCTGCCGCCAAGGCAAAGTGCGGATTTCTACAGCCTGTCCGCGCATCATGAAGGCGAATGGTCGCGCCGCGATTTTTTCCGGCGCGCGATCAAGGAACCCGAAGTCGTGCAGGTGACGCGCCAGCAGTCTTCGCTGACGGGTTACCGGAATTGCGTGACGTTTTCCCTGGCCACCCGCACCAGCCTCGGCAAGCCGGTGGTCGTGTGCGGCGACGTGGACTGGTCGATGCACGCCGCCCTGTCCTGAATCGGATTCCGGCGATTCAGGAATAGACGAATCCGAGCTGGCCTTCGCCGGCAGCGCGACCCGGCGCGGCTTGCCCGGCGTTGCCGGCCTCATGGGCCAGTAACGCGCGCTTGCGATCGAGCCCGCCCGCATAACCCGTCAGCGAGTTGTCCGCTCCGATCACGCGGTGGCAGGGCACGATGATGGAAATCGGATTGCGCCCGTTCGAATGGCCCACTGCGCGCGAAGCCGTCGGGCGCCCGATGCGGCGCGCCAGCTCCGCATAGGAAATGGTCTCGGCATAGCCGATGTTGCACAGCTCGCGCCAGACCTTCACCTGGAACGGCGTGCCGCGCAGCGCCAGCGGCAGGTCGAACATCTTGAGCGCGCCGCCGAAGTACGCCTGCAGTTGCGCCTTCGTCCGCGGAAACGGCAGCTTGTCGTCGTCCTCCACCCAGTCGGGCTGCGCGGGCGGCCTGTGCTTGTCCCTGTCCGAATGCAGGCCGATCAGCGAGGTTCCGTCCGACATCAGCAGGTAGGGTCCGTAGGGGCTTTCGAAATTCGTGGTCCAGGTCGTCATGCCGACATTCTCCATAGGTGCATGGCGGCATAGCCGCGCCAGGGCCGCCAGTTTTCCGCGTGTTCGAGGATGAGGCGCTCGTCCTCGATCCCGAGCGCCTTGCGTATGCCGAGGTCCGTTGCAGGAAACGCGTCCGGCCAGGCGAACGCGCGCATCGCGAGGTATTGCGCCGTCCATTCGCCAATTCCCGGCAGCGCCTTCAACCGCTTGATCGCCTGCTCGACGTCCGCGCCCGGCTCGAGCAGGCCAGGGTTGTCCGCCATGGCTTGCGATACGCCGATCAGCGTGCGGGCGCGCGCCGAAGTCACGCCGATTTTCATGAGTTCCGCAACCGTGGCGCGCGCGACCCGCTGCGCCGCCGGCATATGCAGTTGCAATTCCGCGTAAGGAGTCTGCGCACCATCTCCGAATGCCGAGGCGAAGCGCCCGGCGATGGTCGTCGCCGCCTTCACGCTGATCTGCTGGCCGAGCACCGCGCGGATCGCCACTTCGTAGCCGTCGAAAGCGCCCGGCACGCGCAGGCCCGGGCTGCCCGCGGCCAGCTCGCCGAGCCGTTGGGCGATGCGCGCCGGCTCGGCATGCAGGTCGAACAGCCTGCGCACGCGGGTCAGGACGGCCGGCACGACGCGCCCGAGCTCGGGCGCGATTTCGACCGACAGCGCATTTCGCCTCGCCGACGGGAATACCCGCAGCCAGCCGCTGCGGCCGCCGATCTTCACCGTCCGGGAGTAGGCACCATCGATGACTGCTTCGGCGCCGGCAAAGAGGCGGCGTTCGAGAAAATGCAGCATTGCTTCCCAGTCGAGCGGCGGACGATAGGCGAGGTCGAACGTGAATCCCCCGCCCTGCTTCTTCGCGCGCGCGCCGCGGCGAAACTGGCTGGGGTTGAGCCTGTAGTTCGTCTTGAACGCATCGTTGAACCTGCGCAGGCTGGCGAATCCGCTCGCGAACGCGATCTCGGTGACAGGCATGGGCGTGTCGGTCAGCAGCAGCTTCGCGGTCAGCAGGCGCTGCGTTTCCAGCAGCTTGTTGGGCGACACGCCGAACTCTTCCTGGATCACGCGCCGCAGGTGCCGATCGCTGATGCCCAGTTGCGCTGCCAGCTCGGGCGCGCTGAGCTCGTTCAGCGCCCCGTCCTGGATGCGGCGCCCGAGCGCGACGGCAAGGCGGTTGTGCGAATCCACCAGCGCGTTGCCCGGCGCGATCTCGGGCCGGCAGCGCAAGCAAGGACGATAGCCGGCCTGCTCGGCGGCGGCGGCATTCGGATAGAACGTGCAATTGTGCTTCAGCGGCCGGCGCGAATTGCAGATCAGCCTGCAGTAGACCCCGGTCGAGGCGACGCCGACGAAGATGAGGCCGTCGAAGCGCGGATCGCGGCTGACGAGCGCCTGGTAGCAGCTTTCGGGATCGAGTTGCATGGGCCGCATATTGCGCCCGCGCCGCGGCACGCGCTAGCCATTTTCGGACATGCAGTTTCGTCGCTGCGAACCGGACCGGCGCGCGGAAGTTCGCCGCGTGCATGCGACCTTGTCCAAGTCCCTCATTCCCGACTTGTCATTGGGGTCGTCGCTTACATTTTTTGACGGCTCGGCGCGAGCGCGTCAGGGATAATCGCGCGCACTCCGGTCCCGGCGCCTGTCCGGATCACAACGAGCATTGAGATTTTGTATGTACAGCGATCGCAATTCCCGGATCGGCATGGCGAATGACCAGCCGGCCGGGGTAGCAACTGAAGTCCATTCCCGCCGCCTGGTAATCCTGAAATGGCTGCGCAAGACCCACGGCTGGATCGGCCTCTGGGGAGCGGCACTCGGTTTGCTCTTCGGCGCCACCGGCATCCTCCTGAACCACCGCGCAATCCTGAAGATTCCGGCGGCGCAAGTTCAGGAGATGAACGTGCAATTGCCGCTTCCCGATCCGCGGCCGGCCGACGCGGACGCGATGGCCGCCTGGCTGGAGAAAGAGCTTCGCCTCGACCGCCCGGCCGCGCGCGTGCGCAGCGAGCCTTCACGCCCAGTCGCATGGGGTGACAAGGCGCTGGCGCAACCGGCACGCTGGACCGTGACGTTCAATTCGCCCCGCTCGAATGTTCAGGCCGAATATTGGGTCGGCAACGAGTTCGCCAATGTGAAGCGCAGCGAAAATAACCTGTTCGGATTGCTGAACAACCTGCACAAGAGCGCGGGTGTGGGCGTCGGCTGGGTCCTGCTTGCCGATACGCTTGGCGGCGCGATCATCCTGCTGTCGGTCACCGGCGTGCTGCTCTGGGCGATGACCCATCGCCGCCGCATGATCGGATTGGGCATTGCGCTGGCGTCGCTCGGCTGCCTGTTGGGGATCGCGATCGCCACGGCCTGAGCAATTCGCGCGCCGAATGACGCCTTCGGCGAATCAGGCCGCTTCGACGGCGACGATCTTGGAATGCGTCTTGTGGTGGCGCACGACGATTCGCTTCGCGTCCTGCCAGATGGCGAGATCGGCAATGTCCGTCATGAACATTTTCTGCATGTCGATATCGACCTGGCGTTCCCGGAACCGCCGGCGGTCGCGCTTGCCGCGGAAGCGCGCCCAGTTGATCGACGCCCAGCCGATCTGGACCAGCCCCATGATCAGCACGATCAGGCTGTACCAGGTGAGCAGCTCGACCAGCGCTTCCCAGCCCCGCCGCATCACCATCTCGCCGTAGACCGCCGTCCATCCGACGTACCACGCGATCAGCGTGGCCAGCGGCATCAGAAGATACAGGTAGAACGTCCAGAATACGACAGTCAAGGCGCTAAAGAAGGCGCGCCGCGCCGGGGGCAGCAAATCCGGACGATCGATGATGTGTTCGCTCATGTTGTGTGGATACCGCGGTCGGGACTGCGCCAGGTGGCACGCTTGCCGGTCCGGCGCATGAGGACCCGGGGCGTGGCGACGACTGTCGTGAAGACGTTGATGACCCAGAAGATGACGGGATACCAGATCATCCAGAAGTAGTAGCGGAACAATCCCTTTTCGTATCGGGAGTCCATCAGCAGGGCGATCATCACCTGCAGCATGCAGGTGATGCCGATGAGCACGCCGGTGAACGCGGGCAGCAGCGTCGGCACGCGCATGGTCGGCGGCAAATCGACGAACTTGCCCATGCCCCAGAGCAGGAAAGTCCCCATCATCGTGTACGCCCACAGCATGCTCACGAAGTACTCCAGGAAGATCGGCCACATGCGCCGCTCACGCCACTTCTGCAGGCTGCGGAAATGCCGGATGATCACCTGCGCGCCGCCCATCGCCCAGCGCAGGCGCTGGCGCCACAGCCCAGTCAACGTTTCCGGCATCAGGATCCAGCAGAGCGCGCGCGGCTCGAAGCGCACGTCCCACTTGGCGATCTCGAGCTTCCAGGTCACGTCGATGTCTTCCGTCAGCATGTCGGGACTCCAGAAGCCCACGTGATGGAGCGCGGATTTCCTGAACGCGGCGACCACGCCGGACATCGTGAACAGCCGGCCGTAGGTGCGCTGGGCACGCTTGAGCAACCCGGCGGACGAGGAGAATTCGCCGACCTGCACGCGCCCGATCAGGCTGGAGCGATTGCGAATGCGCGGGTTGCCCGTAACCGCGCCCACGCGGGGGCTCGACAGGAAATGCCACATGAGCCAGCGCGCGGCATGGGGGTCGAGCAGGGCGTCCGAATCGATGCAGACGATGAATTCGTTGCGCGTCAGCAACGCGCCGGTCGTCAGGCCGAGCGCCTTGCCCTGGTTCTCCGCCAGGTGGATGACGCGCAGCCGGTCGTGGCGTCGCGCCAGCTCGTCGAGGATGCGCCCCGTCCCATCACGGCTGCCGTCGTTGATGGCGATGACCTCGAAGTCCGGATAGTTCTGCCGCAGCAGCAGATGCTCGACGGTCTCGGCGATGATCGCTTCATCGTTGTGGGTGGGCACCAGGAAGGTAATGGGCGGCACGCGCGGCAGCGCCGGGGGCGATTCGACCTTGCCCTGCTTTTTTTCATAGTGGAAGAAATACCAGAGCGCGCCGATCATCCAGTGATAGGCCATGAACAGCGGGTAGTAGAAGGCGAAGCCGAACAGGATCGCGCCCAGGGTTCCAAATTGATCAGTCATTTCGCAGCCCGCCCACTTCGATATCGGTTGTCACGATCGCTTCAATCCTTGCGCGGGAAAATTTGCAGTGACAGCGCAGGCTTGATGCGTGCGAGTTCCGGACGGTCATGGATGAAATCGTCCGGGTAGTAGCCGATGTTCAATGCGCCCCGCAGCTGCAGGTTGCGCAGCTGCGTTGCCAGCGTTTCGGTCGATACCGGAGTTCGCGTGTTCCAGTTCACGCTCTGCAGTTCGAACACCGTCTTCGCCAACCCCTCCGGCTGGGCTGCCACCGTCCTGACCAGGCGATCCAGCCAGGCGTCGGGCTTCGTCGCACCTTCCATCAGCGGCATCGCCATCAATGCCGCAAAATCGTAGGCAGCCAGGAAATCCGGCAGGGATTGCGCGAATCGCGGCTCGGTCGCCGGATCCATGACTGGCAATGCATAGAGGTTGCGCGCCGTCTTTATGGCGCCCTGGTACCTGCGCACGCGCTCGACGAGTTCGTGCGTGAACGCCGTCAGGGCCTCGCTCTTGTTGCGCGTCCAGCGTTGCATCAGGACCGGATCGGCGCGAATGGCATCGATCGACTGCGGCAGGCCCCAATCGGCCAATGCCTGCTTTCCGGCGTCGCTGACGTCTTCGAAATCGTCCAGCGTGGCATCGTCATGGAACAGCAGGCCATCGATGCGCGCGTGGCGCGCGAGATCCGCGTAGATTTCGCCGATGATGTTGCGCGCCGCCGCACTGAACGGAGATAGTCGGTGGTAGCGCCCTGATGTCGCCGCACCGGGATCGGCCGATTTCACAACCTCCCCGGCCAGAGAATTGCCAGCGATGTCGAACGCAAGCACCGGCATCCACGCATATACGTTCACCTCGGCTCGGGTCTTCAACTGCCATGCGGCGTAGGAAAACAGGTCGGCGCGCACCGGCAGATGGCGATTCGGGAAGTACAGCGCCGCCGCCGTTCCGTTGCCGTCGGGATCCGAATAAGCCTGCAGGTAGACCGCGGTCACACGCAGGGCACGAATGCGATTGACCAGCGCATCCAGATTTTTCTGCTGCTGGACCGGATCCTTGTCGAACACGTAATCCAGGTCGACATGCACCACCCGCTGGGGCACGGGCCTGGGCTCCTTGCGCACCAAGTCTATGAAATCGGAAAGCGGTGGATTGTCCGCAATGAGATCGCGATGCATGCGCGCAAGGTCGCTCTCGGGTTGCGTGCCGCCGGGCGACAGATTCATGGCGTAAGGCATGCCCAGCTTGCGCGCGATCTCGATGACGTCGCCGCTGTCGCGCCCGAAGGGCCAGATCATCAGACGGGGCGCCTTGCCGGTCTTCGCCTTGATGAGCGCCGAGTTGCGCGACAGGTCGGCTCGCACGCGCGCGGCGTGCGCGGCATCGTCTTCGTACTTGCCGTTGTCGTAGCGATAGACGACCGCGGAGGGCATCTGGTTTCCCTGCGGGTTCCCGGTCGCGCCACGATGCAGGTCGTAGCTGTGCGACGCGACCTCGACCAGGCCCGAGGCCGTCATTTCGCGGACCTGCTCCCAGGTCACGAATTCGTCGCGCGAGACGCGGACGCCGCCATACTCGACGGTGTTGTCGCCCGCGGCCTCGAGCCAGTGTCCCGACAGCGCGATGATTGCCGGATAGCCGAACAGCTTCAATAGCGGGAACACGCGGGTATAGACGCTGCTGTAGCCGTCGTCGAACGTCAGGACGATGGCCTTGTCGGGCAATGGCCTGCGGCCTTCGCGCGCGGCGATGACGTCGTCCAGCCCGACCACGTGATAACCGTTCTCCTTCAGCCAGGCGAACTGCGAAACGAGCTCGGCCGTATCGACGGCGAAGGGATCGGGCCGCACGCGCACGTCTTCCTGCACGTCGTGGTAGCAGAGCACCCGAAACGAGGACGCAAGCGCGGCATCGGCAGGCAGCGCGGTCAGAAGCAGAAGCAGCAGCAGGCGTCGCATCAGAACTTCCAGTCCAGCACGAGGTTGTAGTAGTTCGCGTACTCGCCCTGCCCGTCGTAGGGATGCAAGGTGCGCTGCAGGCCGTAAAGCAGGCTCAGGCGGTCATCGAAATTCCATTCGTGTTCATAGCGAATGCCCCAGGTCGGGCCACTGCCGAAGTTCTTCTGTTCGTAGGTACCCGCCGACAAGTACAACCGGTGCACGAAGCTGCGGTCGTAGCGCCGCCACAGGCGCTGCTCGGCTATGAGCGTGATGTCCGCGCCGAAATCGCTCTCCGGATTGAAATACGGCGCGTTGTCGAGCGAATTGCGCGAGGTATACAAGCCGAGCACGCCGTCGAGCTTGAAAACCGGGCCGGTGAGCAGGCGCTGGAAGGCCTGGGCAGACAAGACCTCGCGCTCGTTGCCGTCGCTGAAGTCGATGGCCTGCAAGCTCGCGGAGAAACGCCGCGATTCGCTCACGCGATACGTCGCGCCGACCTTGAGCGCCTTTCCGGTCACGCCCGAGGCACGGCCCTGCAGCGGAATGTCATTGGTGGACGATTCGGCTTGCGCCTCGAAGTTCCAGTAGTCGTTCATCGACCAATCGCCGGCCAGCGTGACGCCGACATCGGTATCGCCGTTGTACCCGCTGCTGACCTCGGCCGAGGCGCGCCAGTCGCGGATGCGATATTCGGCGCCGGCGCCCAGGCGATGCCAGGAGCCGTTGCCGGCGGGAAATGAAGCGGCCGCTTCATATTGATGCAGGAAGGCCCGCCAGTCGTACTTATAAGGCGCCGAATACAGCCAGCTTTCGATCTGGTGCTCGTGCGAACCCAGCGGACCGGCGCTGCCGCTGGACGTGCCGGTACCGGCCTCGACCCGCAATTCCCGCATTTCATGGATGTCCCAAAGCCGGCCCACGCGTTGCACCTGCCGGTCTTCGGGATATTCCGCTTCCAGCGCCAGCGCACCCTTTTCGGCCGGACGCCAGTCGCGCAATTCCCTGAGGGTATCGGCCTGGCCGATGCGCGCGGTGCGGTCGCGCGGCTCGGCCGCGAGGATCCAGCTGTATTCCTGCTCCGCCTTGCGCGGCCAGCCGCGCGTGCCGTAGAGCGCGGCCAGCTTCTCCCGGCCTTCCATGTTCCACGGTGCTTCGTCGCGAAAGCTTTCCAGGCGCAATTGCGCGTTCCCGTCGTAGTCCTGGTAGCCGCGCGCCGCACCGGCGGTTGCCGCCGCGCTCGCGTAGTCCGGGTTGTCGGCAATCGTGAGCGGACTATAGGCGCGGACTTTTTTCGGGGTACGGTTCAATATCCGGTCGATTTGCTCGAGCGCCTCCTTGTGCTGCTCGGCGTCGTTGTAGGCATAGAAGAGCCCCATCTGCGCATTGACGCTGTCGTCTCCCTGCGCGATGGCCGCCTTGTAGAGATCGCGCGCGCGTTCGGGTTCGCGCATGTAAAGGTAGGCATCAGCCGCGGCAACCTTGACGTATGCCGGCGTATCGGAATATTCGGAGGCGACCTCGCGGTGCAGCGCGATGGCCTCCTTCATACGGTAGCGCTCCCGCAGCAGCACCACACGGTCGAAGCGCAGCCGCTGGCGTGTCGCACCGGATGCCCTGCCAAGAAGCTTTTCGTTTTCCGTGAGCGCTACGTCCACGCCCGCAAAGCGTTGCGGCCCGTTCTGGTCAGAGGCCCCCGCCCAGCGCGCGGTGACAATGGACCTGTCGGCCCTGAGCGTGGCCAGTTCCTCTTCGCTCAACAGTCCCGGCGATTTCCCGGCGAGCTCGAGCGCGCGATGCTTCGCGCCCAGCTCGGCGGCGACAAATATGCGATTGCGCGCCGCTTCGCGATTTCCAGGATCGATTTCGAGGATGCGCTCGTAGGCGAGCAGCGCCTGCGTATCCTTGCGCTGGGCGCGCAAGGCCTCGGCGTAGGCATCGAGCATGGGAACCTGGTCGTGCAACAGCTTCGACTTGCCTTCGAGCAGCTTCTGCGCGTCTGGAGCACGATTGCTGTCGACGTACGCATATGCCAGCCCTGCGATGACGTCGGCCCGATTGGGCGCCTTCTTCAGCGCCTTCTCGAACAGCTCCACCGCGACGGGATATTGCTTGAGGTTGCTGGCGGCACGGCCCAATCTCCCGAGGACTGTCGCCGGCGCGGAAATGTCGAGGCGCGAACGCAGCGCCAGCATGTCCTCGTCACGACCCGCTTCCTCCAGCGCCTGGAGATAGTCGTACAGAAAGGACTGGTTGCCGCGATTGCGGTCAGCCTGATCCTTCAGGCGCTGCAGGCGCTTCTCCGCCGCGTCATCCGGACGAACGGACGACGCCTTGGTCGATTCCTGTGCGGTCGATTCCTGTGCGCGGGCGGGGAAGGGAATCGCGATGGCGAAACATGCCAGTGCCGACGCGAAAAATGCCAAATATTTCAGACTGCCTCTCCTTTTTATTTTTGGTTTCAGAGGTGTCGAATCGAATTCTACTACTGATGCTGTATTTTACGGAAATTGCAGCAGTGAACAATGACTAACGTCGGATTTTTTATTCCCTTGGCATGTATGACGGGAATGAAAATAATTCTCGAACGCTTGCTGGCACGTATGTCGTAACTATTTCGGTTTCCATTCCCTCCATCCCGAGAGCAATGGAAAATAAAGTCCGAGCGCGGTCGATCCGGATCCCATCGCGGTTGCGTAGCGCTCCAGTTGCAAGCGATAGCGTTCGCGCTCCTGATCCAGGAATTCATCGATGTCCGCGCCCTCATGACTGCTCGTCTTGTAGTCGACGATGCGCCGTACTCCCGACTCATCGACGAAGGTGCGATCGATCACGAGACTGCGCCGCTCGCCATCTATGATCGCCGTGACCCGATATTCGTTCCGCGCTTCGCGCTGCGGTCCAAGCAGCCAGCGGCCGCGCGGGTCCGACAGCGCGTTGGACAACGCCGACACCACTCGTTCCGTAGCTTCTTGCATCTCGGATTCCGGGATGCCGCGCATACCAAGTTCGTCTGCAAAGGCTCTTCGCAAGGACTCCACCCGTTCGCGATCCCAGCCGCGTAGCGCATCGTCCGCGAATCGCTGCAGCCAGCGATGCACCACGCTGCCGATATGGCGCGCGGATTCGCCGGCCCAGGAGAATTCGATCTCGCCGCCAACCTCGCGCGATGCATCCGCCGATTCCCATGAAACGGCGCGCGGAGGAGCTGGAAGCTCGAACCCGGGTGCAAGCCGGCGCAGCGATTCGCTGCGCTTCGCGCGACGTGCCATCTGGGATGCCGTCGCCGGGGGTGCACCGACATGCCGGGACAAAGCCGGCCACGCCAGGCCGAGCAGGCAGCGCCGGTTCGGCAGCGCGACACTGCCGTCCTCGCCGGCTTTCACACAGGCGAGCAAATGCAGCCGCGATTTCGCGCGTGTGGCCGCAACGTACAGCAACCGCCCGGCCTCGATATCTTCGGCTTCGGCATCGAGCGAGCGCACATACTTGTAAAGCACCTCTTCTTCGCCACCGGTCTCATCGATGGGCGCGAGCAGCAGGCGTTTGCCGGGCAGCCCGCGCCACGCAAACAACGGCCGGCTGCCGCCGCGCGGCCGCCGGTCGAGGCCAGGCACGATGACGGTATCGAATTCCAGGCCCTTGGCCTTGTGGATGGTCATGATCTCCACGGCGCCGTCGCCGGCATCGACGTCGGGCAATGCATACAGGCGCGACAGGCTATCCGCGAGGCTGGAGAAGCTTTCCAGCTCGCCGCCTTCCTCGAGGCGCTCGAGCTCGTCGAGGAATATCTGCGCGTCCTCGAGCTCGGTGGGTTCCTCGACGCAGGCCGGTCCGCCCAGCGCGAGCCAGGTGCCCTCGACGCGATCTCGCAAGGTGCCGCGCAGCCTGTCGTCCAAGGCGGGACGCAGCACGTCGCAGATGGATTGCAGGCGCGCATGCTCCTGCATCGATTCCCAGATCGTCACCTGGCGGCGCGCCTCGAAGAATTCGGAGAACTCTTCGAGCGCCAACCCGCACCAAGGCGCGCGCAACAGCGCCAGCCAGGCCACGCGATCGGCCGCGTGCGTGAGTGCCCGCGTAAGTGCGAACAGATCCTGCACGACCTGGCGCTCGCCGAGCTGCTCGATCTCCACGGCGCGGAAGCGGATACCGGCCTGCTTGAGCGCCGGCACGATCGCGTCCAGGTGGGTGCGGTTTCGCACCAGTATTGCTGTCTTGCCTTGAGCCGCTTGCACCAGCTCGACGACCCGGCAGGCTTCTTCCTCCCGGTCGGCAAACGTCTCGACCGCGGGCTCGCCGTGCTCGCTGGCCGGGTGGAACGAGACCGACGGAGAGTACGGCACCGCACCTGACATCTCGTCCTCCGTCGCCGGGAGTACGAGCGGAAAGACCCGGTTGACCCAATCGACGACGCCCGCCTGGGAGCGGAAGTTGGTCGCGAGCCGCAGCGGCTCGAGTTGCACGCCGGGGAGGCCCTCGCGCCGGGCTTGCAGGAACAAGCCCACCTGGGCGTCGCGAAAACGGTAGATGGACTGCATCGGGTCGCCCACGACGAACACCGTGCGCCCGTCGCCCGCTTCCCATCCCGCCGTCAGCCGCATCAGCAGTTCCCACTGCGAGTTCGAAGTGTCCTGAAATTCGTCCACCAGCAAGTGGCGCACGCGCGCATCCATCGACAGCAGCAGGTCCGTCGGCTCCTCCGGCGTGCCGAGCGCCTGCAGCGCGCCGTGCGCGATCTGCGTGAAATCCACCTCGCCGCGTTCGCCGAACAGCGCGATCAATTGTGCGACGGCGGGATTGAGCAGCGCGAGGATCGCCTCCAGCGCCTGCCATTGCGTATCGCTGTATGACGCCGGTGGCGCGCCGCGCAGGGCAACCAGCGCTTCCAGCAATCCGGGGATCGCGACCAGCTCGGGCGGCGCGGCCGGGCGCTTGCGCCATTCGTACTTCTGCGTGAGAAGTTCGTCGGCGAGCTCGACCGAGGCGGCCGCGTGCAACGCGCGCGCGTTTCTCAGCAAGCGTTCGCGTTCCGAAGCAAGCACGGCCTCGAGCTCTGCGCGGGCTGGCGCCTCACCTGTCTGGCGCAGCCATTGGTCGCGGCGCTCGAGCATCCCCGCGAGCAGGTCGGCGGCCACCGCGACATTATTGTCCAGGTGGGCGAGCAGTCGCGTGACGGGTGGCGACAGCTCCGCCAGCGTGCGCACCGCGGCCTCGCGATAGAGCCCCGTGGCATCCTCCGCGACGGCCGGCTGCGCACCGAATCGCGCGAGCACCGGCATCTGTCGCGTGAGCGACGAGCAAAGGGCGTCGATGGTCTGGATGCGCAACCGCGGCGCGATTTCCGGCGAGAGCTTTTGCATCACGCGGCTGCGCATCTCGGCGGCGGCCTTCTTGGTGAACGTGATGGCCACGATCTCCTCCGGTTTCTCGACGATGTCGAGCAGCCGCAGGTAGCGTTGCACCAGCAGCTCGGTCTTGCCCGAGCCCGCCGGTGCTTGCACGATGAAGGAACGGCGTATGTCGAGCGCCGCCTCGCGCTCGCGCTGGTCGGCCGGATGCCGGCTAGTCATCGTCGCCCTCTTCCAGCGCGTCGATGCGCTCGTAAATGCGGCACAACGGATGCAGGTCGCATTGGCCGCAGGTCTGCAGGCCCTTCCTCGGGTCGACGCGCGCATCGCCCGCGGCGAACGCCGCGCCCAGCGATTCGATTTTGCTGCGCCAGCCGGCCAGCAGCGCATCCCAGTCTTTCGCCGCCCTGACGTTGGAGATGGCGTTCGCGTCTCGCGAAAATCCCATGTACCTCATCTCGCCGGTGCGCAGCTTGGCGAAGGCGACCGCGGTGATCTCCTCGCCGGCGCTGAGCGCGTAGAGCGGCAGCTGCGGATCGGCCGGACGTTCACCCATCCAGTCGTTGGGCGTGGGCCGCCCCGTCTTGTAGTCGATGAGCGCATGACCGCCCGATGCAAGCCGATCCAGCCGGTCGATGCGGCCACCCAGCTCCATGCCCGCCACGGAAAGACTGCGCTTCTGCTCGGTGGCCTCGACCTCGAACGGCGGGCGCGCGCGTTCCACGTCCAGCCATTCGCGCGCGAGCTTCTCGATGCGCATGCGTTCGAGCGTCGCGAACGGCTCTTCCAGGCGGGCCTCATCGACTGCCGCTTGCGCGGCGCGTTCGATGGCCGGCGCGCAGTCGCCCGCCAGTCCCTCGCTGCCCTTGAGCTCGCTCCACAACGCGCGCATCAGCCCGTGCAGCAGCTGGCCGCGCGTGCGCGGATCCGGCCCCGCCACCGGCTCCTCCAGTGCTTCGGCGCCGAGGCGATGGCGGGCGAATGCACGGAACGGGCACGCGGACTGGTCGACCAGGATGCGCGTGCCGCCCTGAGGGCTACGCGTCGGCAAGGCAAGTGCCTGGCTATCGGCCAGCGTCTGCGTCTGTCGCGCGGCGTGAATGCGATCGCACCAGGATTCATGCGCGCCTTCTGGCGCGGCGACCACCGGCACGCCGCGGATCAGCGGTGAAACGATGAGCGACCGGTCCTGCTCCATGGCTGGATGCGAAACGATCACTTCGTCCGCCGCGCGCAGCCAATCCGCCGTGATGCGCACGCCGCGCGCCAGTGCCGCCACGGCGGATGCCTCGGGTATGCCCGCGCGATGCTGCAGCGACGGCGGCACGAAGGGATTCAGGCGCACCGGCAGCGGCCACGCTTCGTCGGTAAGCCCGCTAACCCACAACGCGTCGAATTCCAGCCCGGCGGATTCGAGGATGCCGAGCACCTGGATCGGCGCATCGGGCGTCTCCGGCTGGAATTGCAGCTCAGCGCAAACGTGGCGCAACCTCGCCAACGCGCGCGCGACGGACATCCTCGGCGATACGCGCTCCAGGGCGGCAAAGCCCGCCAACGCCTCGTTGAACTTGGCCAGCGTCTGGAACTCATCGGAATCCAGTCCGCGCTCTCCGGGAAACCCCGCCGCCAGGAGCACGTCGGAGAAATATCTTCCCCACTCGCCCGGCCCGCGCTCGCCCTGGCCTCGTTCGCGCACCACGGCGAACATGGATTCGAAGCACGCACGCAAGCCCGACACACCGTCGATCGACGCGACGAGCTTGCCGAGCGTCATGGCGGGCGGCGCCTTCTTGCGCAAGGACGCATCGAACCTGGCGCGCGCCGCGAACTCGGACTCGGCGCCGCCGACGAACGGCGACCGGACCAGCTTGCTCGCCTGGTCGAACGACACTTCTCCCGATGCCAGCTCGAGCAGCGACAGCGCGGCACGCACCAGCGCATATTCCGCAAGCGGGGCGCCGAGTGAAATGTTGTAGGGCGGCGTCTTGCGCATGCCGCCCGGGAGATTGTGTGCCGGGTGCATGACGCGGGCAAATACCCGCGCCACCTCCTTGCGCCTCGGCCCCAGTTCGGGAATCACCACGCCAACGCGCCTCGCGCCGGCCTGCAGCTTTTCCCGCGCCCATTGCGCGGCCGCCTCCAGTTCCTCGCGCGCGGACGGAAAAGCCATGCGAACGGCTTTGCCGGAACGCGGCTGCCGTGCGCATTCGCGCACATCGATGCCGTGTCGACCGCACGCATCTAGAAATCCTGCAACCTGCGGCGGCAGGATGTCATAGCCGTACGCGACGACCAATGCGGGCGCGGACAGCGCCGTGCCGCCCATCAATTCGGCAACGAGGTCGGGAAGCCGGGCTGCATCAATCGCACTTTCCTGCTTGCAGCGCGTGGCATAAGCTGCGGCCCACTGCGCGAACGCCTTCGCGTCTTCGTTGCCGGGTACGCTACCGAGTGCGCCGGCCATCGCCCACTGGTGCACCAGCTCCCATGCGCGGCGGCAATCCTCCGCAGTCGAGGGAACGGAAAGCAGCATGCCGCCCCATTCACTCGCGCGGATCGCCGACTGCCACAGTTCCCACTCCTGCTCCGGGCTCAGCAGCAACGGAAGTCGAACGGCGGCGTCGGAGTGGCGCGCATCCTCATATAGCCGCTCGACGAACGCGCTCAAGGGCAGGATGTCGGCTGTCCGCCACGCGGCGAGCTCGCGACGTTGCTGCATGTCGCCGAATTCGCGCGCAAGCTCGTGCGCGAGACGGCGATTCGGCGTAACCACGGTGACGCCGGCGCGCTCGTCGGCGAGCATCGAGAACAACTCCTGCTTGTCGATGCCGGGAAACTGCTTGCCTTCGGCCATGACGTCGCTGGAGAAGCGCCCCGGATTCAGGGCAAGGCCGCGCTACCCGCCGGTCGGCCGGGCGCTCTCATTCAGCCACGGTCCAGCAGCTGGACCTTGTCCTTCTTGTCCTTCCACTCGTCGGCGTCCGCGGGTGCATCCTTTTTTTCCGCGATGACCGGCCATGCCTTCGACAATTCGGCGTTCAATTGCAGGAAGGCCCGCTGGTTTTCAGGCACGTCGTCTTCCGCATAGATCGCCTCCACCGGACACTCGGCAACGCAAAGCGTGCAATCGATGCATTCATCCGGGTCGATGACCAGCATGTTGGGGCCTTCGCGGAAGCAGTCCACCGGACAGACATCCACGCAGTCGGTGTACTTGCACTTGATGCAGCTATCGGTGACGACGTAGGTCATTCGTGATCCTCTGGAGCGGGAAAAATCGTTCGCGCGAACCCCGGCACGCGCGACGAATCGGCTATCGCCAGCATGGCGAGGCGATGCCGCGAAACGTGGCGCGACGCAACAAACAAGGTTCGTAATTCTAGCAAAGTCCTTTCACCGCCCCACTCGGAAAGCAGGGTTATCCATGACTATGTCGCGGAAATTCAAGCGGATTTACCCCTGGCGCCCAAATGCCGTGCGAATTTTTGCGGCTTCCCTTCCAAAAACTTTTTCTATAGCATTGGTCTCACTCTCCAGGTCGCCGTTCGTCCGAACCGCAGCCGAGTTCGATCCAGCATTTTCACTACCGAGGCAATCCATACATGAGCGAGCAAATACATCACGTCACCGACGATACGTTCGAACCGGAAGTACTCCAGTCGCAGGTTCCCGTGCTGGTGGACTACTGGGCGGAGTGGTGCGGGCCGTGCAAGATGATCGCGCCGATTCTCGACGAAGTGGCAAGCGAATATTCCGGCCGATTGAAGATCGCGAAGCTGAATATCGACGAAAACCAGGGCACGCCCCCGAAATACGGCATTCGCGGGATTCCCACCCTGATGCTGTTCAAGAACGGCAATATCGAGGCGACCAAGGTAGGCGCCGTGTCGAAGTCGCAACTGACCGCGTTTATTGACAGCAATATCTAAACTCGCTAGGCTTCATCCCGTACTGGCCAGCCAACGCGCAGACTGAAACAGCGCAGCGGCCGGTTACGGGCAGGTTCCTTCCCGTTCCACTTCTTCCCTACCCCCTTTCGAATCACTCTGCTAGGCCCCCCTTTATGCATTTGTCCGACCTGAAACCGCTCCACGTCACCGAACTCGTGGAGATGGCAATCGCCAACGAGATCGAAAACGCCAACCGGATGCGCAAGCAGGACCTGATCTTCGCGCTGCTGAAGAACCAGGCCAAGAAGGGCGAAAGCATATTCGGCGAAGGCACCCTGGAAGTGCTGCCCGACGGATTCGGCTTCCTGCGAAGTCCAGATACCTCCTACCTCGCGGGCCCGGACGACATCTATGTCAGCCCGTCGCAGATCCGCCGGTTCAACCTGCATACCGGCGATTCGATCGAAGGCGAGATCCGGACTCCGAAAGACGGCGAGCGCTACTTCGCGCTGGTGAAGGTCGACAGGGTCAACGCCGAGCCTCCCGAGAATTCCAAGCACAAGATCCTCTTCGAAAACCTCACCCCGCTGTTTCCCACCGAGCAGTTCACGATGGAGCGGGACATCAAGTCAGAGGAAAATCTTACCGGGCGCATCATCGACATCATCGCGCCTATCGGCAAGGGCCAGCGCGGCCTGCTGGTGGCAAGCCCGAAGAGTGGCAAGACGGTCATGCTGCAGCACATCGCGCATTCAATCGCGGCGAATTTTCCCGACGTATCCCTGATCGTGCTCCTGATCGACGAGCGTCCCGAGGAAGTGACGGAGATGCAGCGCTCGGTGAAGGGCGAAGTCGTGTCCTCCACGTTCGACGAGCCTGCCACGCGCCATGTGCAGGTCGCGGAAATGGTGCTGGAGAAAGCCAAGCGCCTGGTCGAGCACAAGAAGCACGTCGTGATCCTGCTCGATTCGATCACCCGCCTCGCACGTGCATACAACACGGTCGTGCCGGCATCCGGCAAAGTACTGACCGGCGGCGTCGACGCAAACGCGCTGCAGCGGCCGAAGCGCTTCTTCGGCGCGGCACGCAACATCGAGGAAGGCGGATCGCTCACCATCATCGCCACCGCGCTGATCGACACCGGCTCGCGCATGGACGACGTCATCTACGAAGAATTCAAAGGCACGGGCAACATGGAAATCCATCTTGACCGTCGCATGGCCGAAAAGCGGATCTATCCGTCGATCAACGTCAATCGCTCGGGAACGCGACGCGAGGAATTGCTCATCAAGCAGGACATCCTGCAGAAGATCTGGGTGCTGCGGAAGTTGCTGTACCCGATGGATGAACTCGAGGCAACGGAGTTTTTGGTCGACAAGCTGCGCGGGACCAAAAACAATGCGGACTTTTTTGACAGCATGCGCAGAGGCTAGTAGGCGCATCGGGTACAGCACGCGCTACCCGCAAACGGCCGGCTGCGCCGGTAACGTGTCCGCGCGTGACCCCATGGACGAATTGGAAGCGACCGAGTTTTTCGTCGACAAACTCCGCGGGACCAAGAACAACGCGGACTTCTTCGATTCAATGCGAAGGGGTTGACGCTTTCCCACGAAGTCCGGCGCGCTTCCCGCAAGCACTTGAATAGGCACCGATCGTCCCAAAATAACGCTTGTCCACGAAGGCAAGCCGGGGTTGCCAATCCCCGGCTACCTGTGGATAATCCGCCCCCTTCGGAAGCGCAAATCCCGCTTCCATCAGAAAGGAATCGAAATGAAGCCTGAAATCCATCCCGAATACACCAACGTCGCGGTGACCTGCAGCTGCGGCAACACCTTTACGACGCGTTCCACGCTGGGCAAGCCCCTGCATGTGGAAGTCTGCTCCGCCTGCCATCCCTTCTACACGGGGAAGCAGAAGATCATGGATACCGCGGGCCGGGTCGAGAAATTCCGCCAGAAATACAGCAAGAAGACCGAGACCAAACCCGCGGCCTGATTCACGCGTCGCGGCATGGACGAAAAGGCAGCCTCGGCTGCCTTTTCGCATTCTCATGGTCAAGGAATTTCGGCTATGGCGGATTAGAATGACCGCATAGCCGGGTCGCTCCGCGATCGCGTCGGACGAGCCGGTGCGCAATGCGATGAATTGACGACTTCATACCGCCGCGGGCACATCCGAACCACAACCATGCTTCGCCCTGCCCATCTCCTGCGCAGCGAAAAAATCGCTGCCCACATCACCGAGAATCCCGTCGCGCTGACGATAGTGCTCTGCGCGGCGTGGTTGCTGCTGGGACTGATCGGTCACGACCCGTGGAAATCCGACGAGGCCTATACCTTCGGCGTCGTCTACCAACTGCTCAAGGACGGCGACTGGGTGGTGCCCATGCTCGCGGGTGAGCCTTTCCTCGACAAGCCGCCGCTTATCTACCTGACCGCCGCACTCACGAGCTCGCTGTTTTCCTGGTTTCTGCCGCTGCACGACGCCGCCCGCCTCGCGGCGGGATTCTACGTGGGCCTTACTTTCCTGTTCGTGGCCCTGTCCGCGAAGGAATTGTACGGAAGCAACAAGAGCTGGGCCGCCGCGCTCATGCTGCTCGGATGCGGCGGCCTGGTGATTCGCGGCCACCAGCTCATCGCGGACACCGCGCTGCTGGCCGGCCTGGCTATCGGCCTCTACGGGCTCGCCCTGTGCCTGAGGAAGGCGCTGGCTGGCGGCGTTTGCCTCGGCATGGGTCTTGGCATCAGCTTTCTCGCGGTCGGCCTCGTCGAACCCGTGATGCTGCTGGTGACGATCCTTCTGCTGCCGTTGTTCTCGTCGCACTGGCGGACGCGGCGTTACCTGCTTGCGTTGGCGGTCGCATCGGTGGTCGCGGTGCCGTGGGTGGTCGTCTGGCCTTACTTGCTGGAGGCACGTTCGCCGCAACTGTTTGCGGAGTGGTATTGGGTCGAGAACATCCAGCGCCTGAAGGGAATTTTCGAGTTCACCCCCAACGAGGACTATTTCTACTACCTCAACGTGCTGCCATGGTTTGCGTGGCCGGCGTGGCCCTTCGCCATCTGGGGGTTGTGGGCCGAGCGACGCGACGGCCTGACCAAGCCCGGCATCATCCTGCCAGCGACGGCGTTCGTTTCCTTCTTCCTGTTCCTGAGCATCATCGGCGAAGGGCGCGACCTTTATGGCATGCCTCTGCTGCTGCCGATATCGCTGCTCGCGGTCGTGTCGTTCGAAACTTTGCAGCGTGGCGCGGCCCACCTTTACTACTGGTTCGCGATCATGCTGTTCACCTTCTTCGCGATGGTGGGCTGGTTCTACTGGATGGCGATCGACTTCGGCGTCCCCGACCGGCTATGGAAGCACATGATGGACATGCAGCCCGGCTATTCCTCGGCGGGACGGGTGTTTCCCATCATGGTGGCCCTGGTGTTCACGATCGCGTGGCTCGTCCTGCTGTTCAACGTGAAGCGCCGGCCCGAGCGGCCCGTCATCACGTGGGCAATGGGAATCACCATGATCTGGGCACTGATGGCGACGCTGATGATCCGCTACATCGATACCGGCAGGACGTACCGCGCGGTATTCACGCAACTGGCGCAGGCCGTTCCCGAAAAACACGGCTGCATCTATAGCCGCTCGCTGGGCGAACCCCAGCGAGCCATGCTGGACTACTTCGCGGACATCACGACCGTCCGGCTTGAAAAACCGGGCAAGCATCCCGATTGTGGATTGCTGATCGTCCAGGATCGATGGAAATTGCCGCCGACCGCCGTGAGTGCGAACTGGAAGCTCGTCTGGGAAGGCCGGCGTCCGGGCGACAAACTCGAACGCTTCCGACTATTCCGACATGAATGACTCGCTGCAGCGGTTCTTGCTGGAAAGCACGCCAGTGCGCGGTGAAATCGCTCACCTCGACGCGACGTGGCGGGCCGTCCTGGAACGGCGCACCTATCCCGCGCCGCTGGAGCGCCTGCTCGGCGAGATGATGGCCGCCGCGGCGCTGCTGTCCGCGACGCTCAAGTTCGAGGGGTCGCTGATCATGCAGATGCAAGGCAGCGGTCCGGTGCAGCTACTCGTCGTGGAAGCCACGAGCGAGCAGACGCTGCGCGCCACCGCGAAGTGGGATGGCGATCTGGAACACGGCAACGTGACCGGCCTGCTCGGTGCCGGGCGGTTCGTCATCTCGATCGTTCCCTCGAACGGCAAGCAGGCCTACCAGGGCGTCGACAGCATCGAGGGCGAAAGCATCGCCGAAGTGCTCGAACACTACATGGCGAAATCGGAGCAGCTCGAGACCCGCCTCTGGCTGGCTTCCGACTCGAAGCACGCGGCGGGCATGCTACTGCAGAAATTGCCCACCACGCCGAGCGAAGATGCCGACGCCTGGAACCGCGCGACGCGCCTCGGCGAAACCATCAAGCCCGAAGAACTGCTCGCGCTGCCTGCGCCCGAGATCATCCATCGCCTTTACCACCAGGAAGACGTGCGCGTTTTCGAACCGCGCCCGGTTGCTTTCCGCTGTTCCTGCTCGCTCGATCGCGTGACCTCCATGCTGCGCATGCTGGGGCATGAGGAAGTCCGATCGATCATCGAAGAACGCGGCAGCGTGGATGTCGATTGCGAATTCTGCGGCAGGCATTACGCCTTCGATGCGGTGGATGCGGAGCAGGTTTTCGCCGCGGACGTCATTACGCCGGCGAAGAAGACGAAGCATTGAAAACGACGGCGAACAGCGGGGATGTCGTCCCCCAGTCGGCGTCCGGAACATGAACGGGTGAGTCCGCAATTATGTGCCTGCATCGGCAACGGGTTCTCGACGGCTGCCCCTGAAAGCATCCAGAAATAAAATGGCCTATGGCGAAAATAAAGTTCGCGTGGATAAATGGCTGTGGGCCGCCCGCTTATACAAGACGAGGAGCCTCGCCGCGGACGCCGTGGAAGGCGGCAAGGTGCAAGTCAACGGCGAGCGCGTCAAGCCGGCCAAATCACTCAAGCTGGGCGACGCGCTCGTGATCCGCAACGGGCCGTACATCTGGGAAATCGAAGTTACGCTGCTGTCGGACCGGCGCGGTTCGGCGACCGACGCAGCGAAGCTCTATCTCGAATCCGCGCAGAGCCGGCTGGCGCGCGAGCAGACCGTTCAGCGCTTGAAAGCGGATCGACAAGCGAATCCGTTCCCCGCGGGGCGGCCGACGAAAAAGCAGCGAAGGCAAATCCATCGCTTCTTCGACGAAAACGAATAGGCCACGCCCGGGCATGGACTCGATCAGAAAAGACCATCGCAGCGCAACAATTTTCTCGACAATGCGCGAAACGCGGGCGTACACTGCGCCCTCTTTTGCGTCGGCAACCGGCACGCCTGCGGCATCCGCCGGCGACACGCGCCGACCTGAATGTTCCAGTAAGGAGAACTTCCAATGGATGACGTCGTAATCGTCGCGGCATTGCGCACGGGTGTCGGAAAATTCGGCGGCACCATCGGAAAGATTCCTGCATCGGACCTCGGCGCAAAGGTCATTGCCGCGCTCATCTCCAAAACGGGCGTGAAGCCCGAAGCAATCAGCGAGGTGCTGATGGGCCAGGTGCTGACCGCAGCTGTGGGCCAGAATCCCGCGCGCCAGGCATCGCTGCGCGCCGGCCTGCCGGAGATGGTGCCGGCGATGACCATCAACAAGGTATGCGGGTCCGGCCTCAAGGCGACGCATCTCGCCGCCCAGGCCATCAAGGCCGGAGACGCGGACATCGTGATCGCCGGCGGCCAGGAGAACATGAGCCTCGCGCCGCATGCTCTCAACGGCGCGCGCGACGGCCTGCGTATGATGAACGGCAAGCTCGTCGATACCATGATCGTCGACGGACTCTGGGACGTTTACAACCAGTACCACATGGGCGTCACCGCCGAGAACGTCGCGAAGAAATGGAATGTGTCGCGGCAGGAGCAGGACGAATTCGCGGCGGCGTCGCAACAGAAGGCCGAAGCCGCGCAGAAGGCCGGCCGATTCAAGGACGAGATCGTTCCGGTCACCGTGCCGACCCGAAAGGGCGATGTGATTTTCGATTCGGATGAGTTCATTCGTCCCGGCACGACCGTCGATGCGCTGTCCTCACTCAAGCCGGCATTCGACAAGGGCGGCACGGTCACGGCTGGCAATGCATCGGGGATCAATGACGGCGCCGCAGCGGTCATGATGATGAGCGCGGTAAAGGCAAAGGAACTCGGGCTCAAGCCGCTCGCACGCATAAAGGCCTATTCATCCGCAGGCGTCGATCCGAGCATCATGGGTGTCGGACCGATACCCGCATCGAAGCTTTGCCTCAAGAAAGCCGGCTGGACGGTGAAGGACCTGGATCTGCTCGAAATCAACGAAGCCTTTGCGGCCCAGGCCATCGCGGTCAATCGGGACATGGGCTGGAACACCTCAAAGGTGAACGTCAACGGCGGCGCCATCGCGATCGGCCACCCGATCGGCGCATCGGGCTGCCGCATCCTCGTGACCTTGATACACGAGATGATCAGGCGCGACGCGAAAAAAGGCCTCGCATCGCTTTGCATCGGCGGCGGCATGGGCGTGGCGCTCGCCATCGAACGCTGAACGAATACTGGAGAAACGCATGAGCAACGGACGCGAAGTAGTCGTGATTTCGGGTGTGCGCACGGCGATCGGGGATTTCGGCGGGTCGCTCAAGGATTTCGCGCCGACGGAACTGGGCGCACGCTGCGTGCGGGAAGCGCTGTCTCGCGCGAAAGTCGCCCCCGATGAAGTCGGACATGTCGTGTTCGGCAACGTCATCCACACCGAAACGAAGGATATGTACCTGTCGCGCGTATGCGCGATCAACGGCGGCATTCCCAAGGAAGTCCCGGCGATGACGCTGAACCGGCTCTGCGGCAGCGGCCTGCAGGCCATCGTCAGCGCCGCACAGATCGTGGCGCTCGGAGATGCCGATATTGCGGTTGCGGGCGGCGCGGAATCCATGAGCCGCGCGAACTACTGGCTGCCGGCCGCGCGCTGGGGCTCGAAAATGGGCGACCAGGTCGTGCTGGATTCGCTGACCGGCGCGCTGTCCGATCCTTTCGATGCCATGCACATGGGTGTGACCGCCGAGAATATCGCGGCGAAATACAATCTCACTCGCGCATCGCAGGACGAGTTTTCGGTGGAAAGCCACCGGCGCGCTGCCAATGCAATTCAGAAAGGTTACTTCAAGGACCAGATCCTTCCGATAGAGGTCAAGGATCGCAAGGGCACGAAGGTTTTCGATACGGACGAGCACGTGCGCGGCGACGCCACGCTTGAAAACCTGGGCAAGCTCAAAGCCGTCTTCAAAAAGGACGGCACGGTCACGGCGGGAAATGCGTCGGGGATCAATGACGGCGCCGCCGCGGTCGTGCTGATGGAACGCAATCTCGCCGAAAAGAAGGGGCTCAAGCCGATGGCGCGGCTCGTCGCGTACGGTCACGCCGGCGTCGAGCCGACGCTGATGGGCCTGGGTCCGATTCCCGCCGTCCAGAACGCCATGAAAAAAGCCGGCCTGAAAGTCGCGGACATGGACGTCATCGAATCCAACGAAGCGTTTGCGGCGCAGGCCTGCGCTGTCGCGAAGGACCTCGGTTTCGATCCGAAAAAAGTCAATCCGAACGGCGGGGCGGTGGCGCTCGGCCATCCTGTCGGCGCGACCGGCTGCATCATTTCCGTCAAGGCACTTTACGAACTGCAGCGGATTGGCGGCCGATACGCGCTGGTGACGATGTGCATCGGCGGCGGGCAAGGCATAGCCGCGATCTACGAGCGCCTGTAGCAATCCACGGGCGGCACCGCAAAAGGCGACGCGATGCGTCGCCTTTTTGTTTTGCCGGCCTATCGCCCCCCTTCGGCGATGCGTTGGCCCGGAATAGCCAATTCCGAGGAGCGCAGTCTTTCGAGCTCCTTCAGGCCCAGATGAATGAACGCGAGCGCCGCGAACACCGGTGCGACGAGATTGATGAGCGGGATGAAATAGACCAGCCCCGTCGCAAGACCCAGCAGGAACAGCCGCCCCCGGGCCGCCTCAAAAATCTTTTTCATTTCGTCCGCGTCGGCATGCTCGGCCAATGCGTCGTAGCGGAACAGTCGCTGGTTCAGCCAGGCCGACAGCAGCAGGGGAACTACAAACGCGAGGGGCCCAAGCAGCCAAAGCGGAATTGCCAGGATCCAGAGCAGCAGGAACAGGCTGATTGCCGAAATTGCGTTCCACGCGCTGCCCGCAAAGCCGCCGCCGTGCCGCTTCTCGAGGCCCGCGTAGTCGCCTTGCGCGACATGCCTCACCAGCACGGGCACCGCGAAAACCGTAGCGATCAGGAGCGCTGTCAGAAGGACCGCGGGGACCAGCATGGCGACCACGACGACGATCGCAACCCACGCGGCAATAGTGGACATGTTCCAGTTCGCCATCCACGAATAGTGGCCATGTTCGACGATAAATCCGTGTATGCCCGCGGTCCATGCGTCCCAGAACACCCAGCCGATTCCCGCCCAGAGCAGCAAGGCAGCCAGCATGGGGCCCAGCAACGTCAGGACGCTGACGGGATGCACAACGGATCGCAAGGCACCAAAAACGGCAGTAACGACATCCTTCATCGGATTATGAAAACCAAAGTAACTGCTTCATAAAATATTGATTTGTGAGAATTATTTCTGAACAGTGCTTAAAAATTCCGAGATATGAAAAATAGGTGTTGACGAGATATTGCGGCGCATTAATAATGGGCGCGTTTTTGCAGTGCAGCAAAACCGTTTTCGCAGGAATGCCAAGCCTCCCACCAATCGTTTCACCTGTTCGAAGGAGAGAGTCGTGTACAACGTACCTGAGCAATTGTTAGCCGCGAATAAGGAAAACCTGGAATCGTTCGTCGAGTTCGCGGGCATTGCCGCCGCGGGCACCGAAAAGCTGCTGGACCTCCAAGTCAAGACCGCGAAGGTTGTTTTCGCGGACGCCGTGAAGCAGGCCCGCTCCGCCGTCGCTGCCAAGGACGTGCAGGAATTCACCGAAATCCATACCTCGGCCGCCCAGCCCTCCGCCGAGAAGTTCGCAGCATACGGGCGCAGCGTTTATTCCGTGTTCGCCGAAACCCAGGCCGAATTGAGCAAGTTCTTCGAAGTCCGCTTCGCCGAGATGAACAAGAACCTGACGACCGCACTGGACAAGGCCGTCAAGAGCGCCCCTGCCGGTTCCGACGTTGCAGTGGCCGCCGTCAAGACCGCACTGGCGACCGCCAACCAGGCCTACGACGCATTCAGCAAGGCAACCAAACAAGTCACGGAAGCCACGGAAGCCACCATTACCGCAGCAAGCGGCACCTCCAGGAAGAAGGCCGCGTAAGCGACCCGCACAAGATTCAGCGAAAGGCCCCCGGAGACCACGGGGGCCTTTTGTTTTGTCCATCCACGATCTTTAGAATCGGCATTGGCCGACCTCTGTACCACCTCATCTCCGGAACCCATCCATGCATCTGACCGAACGGACCACCTGGAAGGACCTGCTTTCGCACGCCCGAGCCATGTCCGGCGTGCGCATCCTCGACCTGTTCGAAAAGGATACGCAGCGTGCCGGCGCCTATTCCCTGGAGGCCTGCGGCATCCTGCTCGACTACTCCAAGAATCCGATTTCGGGCGATACACGCAGATTGCTGCTGGCCCTCGCCGAAGACGCCAGCGTGACGGCGCAGATCGCGGCCATGTTCGAAGGCAAGCGCATCAACGTCACGGAAAAGCGCGCCGTGCTGCACACGGCCTTGCGAAACCTGTCGTCGCGGCCGGTAATGGTCGACGGCAAGGACGTGATGCCGGACGTCAGGAACGTCCTGGAACGCATGCGTGGCATGGCGGAACGCATTCGCAGTGGAATTGCGCGCGGCGCGACCGGCAAGCCCTTTACCGACATCGTCAACATCGGCATCGGTGGCTCCGATCTCGGCCCCCTCATGGCCACGACCGCGCTTCGGCCCTACGGGTCGCCGGACCTGCGAGCCCATTTCGTCTCCAACGTGGACGGTGCCCACCTCGCCGCCACCTTGGCCGGGCTGAACGCCGAAACGACGTTGATCATCGTTTCGTCCAAGACCTTCACGACCCAGGAAACCCTCGCCAACGCCCATTCGGCACGTCAGTGGTTGCTCACTAAATTGGGCTCGGCGACGCCCGAGAAAGTCGCCATCGAGCATCATTTCGCCGCGGTATCGACGAATCTGCAGGGCACGGCGGCTTTCGGGATCATTCCCGAGCGGGTATTCGGCTTCTGGGACTGGGTCGGCGGGCGCTATTCCCTCTGGTCTGCCATCGGGCTGCCGATCGCGCTGGCAGTCGGGTTCGGCCGTTTCGAAGAGCTGTTGGCCGGCGCCCACGAAATGGACGAACACTTCCGCTCCGCGCCGCTCGAACGCAACCTTCCCGTGGTGGCCGCCCTGATCGGGATCTGGCATATCGATTTCCTCGGGCATCCCACGCAGGCGATCCTGCCGTACGCGCAGGACTTGCTGCACCTGCCCGCCTTCCTGCAGCAACTGGACATGGAAAGCAACGGCAAGCGGATCGATCGCTCGGGAGCGACGACCGACTACCTGACCGGTCCGGTGATATGGGGCGCGCCCGGCACGAACGGCCAGCATGCCTTCTTCCAGCACCTTCACCAGGGCACGCAAGTCACGCCGGCCGATTTCATCATGGCCGCGAATGCCATCGACGGCATGCCCGGCCATCACGAAATGCTGCTGGCGAATTGCATTGCGCAAACCGAAGCGCTGCTACGGGGCAAGAGTGCCGAAGAAGTCAGGGCGGAGCTGGTCGCGCAGGGGATGAAGGGCGGCGACCTGGAACGCCTGATACCGCACAAGGTGTTTCCCGGCAATCGCCCGAGCAACACGATCGTGCTGCGCAAGCTCGATCCGCGCTCGCTGGGCGCGCTCATCGCGCTGTATGAACACAAGGTCTTCGTCCAGGGCGCGATCTGGAACGTGAATTCTTTCGACCAGTGGGGCGTGGAGCTCGGCAAGCAGCTCGCCGGCGGCGTGCTGAACGATCTCAAGGCCGGCAAGGCGGGTGCTGGCCACGATCCTTCCACGCGCGGCCTGATCCAGTACGTGCTGGCTAACCGCGAATAAAGGCTTCGCAGCGAAAATCGCGCCCTCAGGAAGCGTCGAGGTTCAGGAATTTCTCGCGGTAATACTTCAGTTCCTCGATCGACTCGTGGATGTCGGCGAGCGCCTCGTGTTTCCCGTGCTTGGCAAAACCGGACATGATCCCGGGCTTCCAGCGCTTCGCAAGCTCCTTCAGCGTGGACACGTCAAGGTTGCGATAGTGGAAGAAGGCTTCGAGCTTCGGCATGTGCTTCGCCAGGAAGCGGCGGTCCTGGCAGATGGAATTGCCGCACATCGGTGAGGTATTTTCCGGCAGGTATTGCGCGAGGAAGGCGATGAGCTCGGCCTCGACCTGCGCTTCGTTCTGGATTGCCGCTTTCGAGCGATCGATGAGCCCCGATTTCTTGTGCGTCGACTTGTTCCAGGAATCCATGCGCTCGAACACGTCGTCCTGCTGGTGGACGACCTTCACCGGCCCCTCCGCCACCACGTTCAACTGCGAATCGGTGATGACGATCGCGACCTCGAGAACCCTGTCGTTCTCGGGGCTGAGCCCGCTCATTTCCATGTCCAGCCAGATCAGGTTGTTCGGATCCTGTGCCATAATCTTTTGTAGTTGCTTGAATTTTCGCCGGCCTCATTTTGTCACAGAGCCTGAATGACATCCATGAACGCATTCGCCGCAATTTTCCTCGCCGCCCTGCTGGTTTCCACGGGTTTGCGCCTCTGGCTGGCGTCCCGCCACGTGCGCTACATCGGCTCGCATCGCGGCGCGGTGCCGCCCGCGTTCTCGCATGACATCGGCCTCGACGCCCACCAGAAAGCAGCCGACTACAGCAGCGCGAAAACCCGGCTGAACATGGGCGCGCTCGTGTTCGATGCGGCGGTTCTGCTCGTCTTGACTTTCGGCGGCGGCTTGCAGGCCATCGACAACCTGGCCTCATCCGTTTTTGCCGGCGGGCTCGCGCGCGGCGTGGCATTCATCGCCATCCTCACCGTCATCATGTCGGTGATCGAGTTGCCGTTCGACCTGTACCGGACGTTCGGCATCGAGAGCCGGTTCGGCTTCAACAAGATGACCTTGGGGATGTTCTTCGGGGACATGGCCAAGCAGGCCGCGGTCGGCATCGTGCTCGGCCTGCCGCTGCTGCTCGCCGTGCTCTGGCTGATGGCGGGCATGGGCGACCTTTGGTGGCTGTACGTCTGGATCGTCGCAGTCGTGTTCATGCTCTTCGTGCAGTTCATCGCGCCGAGCGTGATCGCGCCGCTGTTCAACAAGTTCGTGCCGATGCAGGACGGCGAAATGAAAGCGCGCATCGAAGCGCTGATCGCGCGCTGCGGCTTCGAATCCAACGGCCTGTTCGTGATGGACGGGTCCAAGCGCAGCAGCCACGGCAATGCCTACTTCACCGGCTTCGGCAAATCCAAGCGCATCGTATTCTTCGACACGCTGCTGTCGCGCCTGGACATTTCCGAGATCGAAGCCGTGCTCGCGCACGAGCTGGGACACTTTCGCATGCGCCACGTGGTCAAGCGCATGGCGCTCATGGCCGTGTTCTCGCTGGTATTCTTTTTCGTGCTCGGCCAGCTCAAGAACCAGGAATGGTTCTACGCCGGCCTCGGTATCGCCTACCCCGCGACCGACGCCATGGCCCTGACGCTGTTCTTCATGGTCGTGCCGGTATTCACGTTCTTCCTGCAGCCGCTGATGGCAAAGTATTCGCGCAAGCACGAGTTCGAAGCCGACGAATACGCGGCGCGCTTCACGCCGGCGCGCGACCTCGTGCACGCACTGGTGAAGCTGTACAAGGACAACGCCTCCACGCTGACGCCGGACCCGCTGCATTCGGCGTTCTATGATTCGCATCCGCCCGCTTCCATTCGCATCGCGCGGCTGGAGCAGCTTGCATTGAAGTCCTGATCGGCTATCGAATTCGCATGAGCGAAATTTCCGAATCGCTGGTGCGCGGCAAGTGCAAGCCCTGCGAGGGCGGCACGCTGCCGATGACACAGACGCAGATCGGGCACATGCTGAAAGGCCTGTCCGGGTGGGAATACAAGAACGGACTCGTCCAGAAAACCTTCAAGTTCGGGAATTATCACGAGACCATGGCATTCGTGAACGCCTCCGCCTGGATCTCGCATCGCGAAGACCATCATCCGGACCTTCTTGTCGGCTACGGCCAGGTAACGGTGTCCTACATGACGCACTCGATCAAGGGCATCAGTGAGAATGATTTCATTTGCGCAGCCAAGATCGACGCACTGTTCGAGATCTGATCGCGCAAATGAAATCGTTCGCCGGATTGGTGGAAAATGATCTTGGTATCCACGTCACGCGCTTGGCGCATGAGTGGATCCCTCAACAAGCCCTTCGGGCGTGTTGCATCTGCGCCGCAAGGATCGACTACTCCGATCTTTGAGCATCACCGATAAATCCCCCCTGCAACACGGCCTCGTCGTCGGTGCGTTCGGCCGCAAGTATCTCGTCGAAATTTCAGGCGGAGAAGTCCTGCCGTGCTTCCCGCGCGGCAAGCGCAGCGCGCTGGCCTGCGGCGACCGGGTCGAGATCATGCGATCCGAAGCCGACCAGGGTGTGATTGAAGCCGTCGATCCGCGTTCCGCCCTGCTCTATCGCTCGGATCAGTATCGCCAGAAACTGATCGCCGCCAACGTCACCCAGATCGTGATCGTGCTTGCGGTCGTGCCCAGCTTTTACGAGGAACTGCTGAATCGCTGCATCGTGGCCGCCGAGCACCAAAACTTGTCGCTCGCGATCGTGCTCAACAAGTTCGACCTTGCGGCGGACAATGCCGCGGCCGGCAAAAGGCTCGAGCTCTATGCTTCGCTCGGTTACCGCGTCATCCCGCTGGCGGCCAAGCACGACATCTCGCCGCTGCGGCCCGCGCTCACGGGGCATGCCAGCGTTTTGGTCGGGCAATCCGGCATGGGCAAATCGACCATCGTCAACGCCCTGATTCCCGGAACCGACGCCGTCACCGCGGAAATCTCCGCGGCCCTCGATTCCGGCCGGCACACCACCACGCATGCGCGGCTATATCATCTTGACGCGGAATCGAGCCTGGTCGATTCTCCGGGCATGCAGGAATTCGGCCTGCACCACCTGAAGCAGCAGGAGGTCGCGGAGGCCTTCATCGAATTCAGGCCGCTGCTGGGCCGTTGCCGGTTCCACAATTGCCGGCACATGGCGGAACCGGGCTGCGCGATCTCCGAGGCGCATGCAAAAGGCGAGGTCGACGCGCGCCGGATCGCGGCCTATCGAAAGCTCGTCGCGGAAATCGATTCCGGCAAGGCGTATTGACGCCTCAGCCGCCGAACCAGCGCGCAACGGTCATCAGCGCGAGGATGAACATCCAGATCACGAGCGCGCGCCAGAGCAGGCCGATCGCGCTCGCCATCGTGTTCACGTCGGCATCGTCGCCCAGGCCGAGCTCCGGACGGAAACTGACGGTGCCGTGATGATGCAGCGTTTCGCCCAGCCGCACGCCCAGCGCCCCGGCGCCGCTTGCCAGCACCACCCCCTGCTCGGGATCCGTCCACGTCGTTGCCTGCGAGCGCCAGCAGTACACGGCGTCCTCGAAGTCGCCCGCTATGGCGAAGCTCATTGCCGTCAACCTGACCGGGATCCAGTCGAGGTAGTGGAAAATTTTCTGGGTGAACTTGCCGAAATCACCGTAGTCCTCGATCGACCGCGTACCCCACCTTTGTTCCAGCGAACCGGCCAGCCGGTACAGGACCGCACCGCTCGGACCGGGCAGGATCATGAACCAGAAAATCACGCCGAACACATGGCGGTGCGAATTGATCAAACCCTCCTCGATGGCGACCTTGGAGATCTCCGTGCCGTTGTATTCCGCCGCGGACTCGCCGCGGAACTCGGTCAGCAGCGCTCGGGCCTTGTCGATGTCACCGACGCGCAGCGCCTCGACAATCTCGGTGAACACATGGCTGAATTGACGGAATCCCATGGTCACGTATAGCACGGCCACGTTCCAGATCCACGCCGCCAGGATGCTGATGTCGAGCAGAAAGTAATGAATCGCCATCGACACCGCTACCCACGGCAGAACGGCCAGCAGCCATGCCACCATGCCCTGGTCCTGCTGGCCGGCATTGAAATGGTTGCCGAGCGAATTCACGTACCGCAGGTACCAGCGATGGATCGCATTGCGCGGCGTCAACGGCCTGGCCTGCTCGATCAGCAGGGTCAGCAGGATGGACAGGAAGGACATCGCTTGATTGAATCGGGCTGGGTCGGATCGATCTTTTCAGACCCGCATCTTACCGGATCACGCGGAATCGCCCGATTCACGCGCCCGTCGCCGCGACGGCACTAAGTTGGCGCGGCGGCGCGCGGGCGCGGCGCCAATATTGTGCGATGGCTGGACGCGCGCTTATCCGGATAGCATTCCGCAAGTCCATCAACCGCAACGTTTTTCGTTTCATTCTCCAGTTTGGCACCGCTATTGCTTTGATGCCATGCAGACGGAGAATGGTCTTGCTGTTCAGGCAGCACGATCCGGTAGGGACACTAGGGTTCCGGCCCGCGAGGGTGACTGGTCCGAGAGTGGCCCGGCCTCATGACGAGGCTCCACGGAGGGATAAAAGCCCGGGAGAGCAAGATTGCTCTCCTTCGCTTTTCACCCCGAATGAGGAGTTCAACATGCAAGGCCTGCTTGCCGTAGTCGCGCGTCGCATCCCGCATTCCATCATCGCACTACTGCTGCTTGCTTCCGGTGGCGCCTTCGCCGCGGGCGGCAGCGCAAAAATCGGATCGGTCATCTGGATAGGCTACGGCCCGTACTACGTGGCCGAGGCGCTCGACCTCTACAAGAAATCCGGCTACAAGGTCACGCTGCAGATGTTCAGCGATCCCGCGCTCATTCCGCCGGCAATCGAAGGCGGCTCCGTCGACGGCGGCATGCTGACCTACGACCAGGTCATCGGCCAGGTCGCCAAGGGCAGCACGCAGCGCGTGGTCAGTCCGATCGACTACTCCGCCGGCGGCGATGCGATCGTCAGCAGCGTGGACATCACCAAGGTGTCCGACTTCAAGGGCAAGAAGATCGGCTACAACCCGCTGTCACCGTCGGACTTCCTGCTCTCCTACGCACTCAAGGTCAACAAGCTCACCGAGAAGGACATCACGCCGGTCAACATGACGCCGGAAGCGATTCCCGCGGCGATGGCCTCGGGTTCGTTGCCCATCGGCGTGACCTACGAGCCGAACGTCTCGCAGATCACCGCGCTCGAGGGCGGCAAGAAGTTTCACGTCGTGTATTCCTCTAAGGACGCGCCCGGCCTGATCACCGATGTGATGGTGTTCAAGAAGGAAGTCATCAAGGCGAAGCCGGATCTCGTGAAGGCGCTGATCCAGGGCTACATCGACGGTCTGGACTACATGAAGAAAAATCCCGACAAGGCGGCCGAGATCATCGGCAAGACGCTGGGCGTATCGGCAGCCGAGGTCAAGGAGCAGATGACGGGCGTATACAACATGAAGCCGGACGAAATGATGAAGGTATTCGCCAAGGGCAAGGACACCACGTCCCTGCACGTCAGCGGCGCGCTGATCGCCGAGATCCTCAAGGCGAAAGGCCAGATCACGACGATCCCGAAGACGGAGGACACGTACGACGACTCCATCCTCAAGGCGATGATGAAGAAGTGATGCGCACGGGCCCGCGCAGGCGCGGGCTCTGTTCGATCGACAGAACATCATGCTCAACCGGTTCTTCCGCTCCCCGCACGGCACCTGGCTGAACATCGCCGCGCTCGCTTACGCCCTCGCGGGCTGGGTCGCCGGCATCGCGATGCTGACGGCGGACGCGTGGTATCTGAATGTGCTCGGCGTGCTTTTGACGGGCCACGCGCTGATCTACAGCGCCTACTTCGTGCACGAATTCGCGCACCAGAGCATCTTCAAGTCGGCGGCCTCGAACAATCGGTGGGGCGTGCTCATGAGCTGGATCAACGGAAGCTGCTACGCATCCTTCCAAGCGCTGCGGCGCAAGCACATGCGCCACCACATCGATCGCGCCGACGTGCTGACCTTCGACTACAAGAAATTCCTCGAGCAATCGCCGGCCTGGTTTCGTCGCGCCGTGATCGCGGCCGAATGGCTGTACATCCCGGCGGTCGAATTGATCATGCACGCCTACGTGATGCTGCTGCCGTTCGCCAAGCCGGCCCGCCGTGCCGAGCGCCCACGCGTCCTGGCCATCATCGTGGCGAGGTTCGCGGCTTTCGCCGCATTGGGATGGTATTCGCCGAAGGCGCTCGTGCTCTACGCGATCGCCTATTTCATCATGCTGCACGCGCTACGCTTCACGGATGCCTACCAGCACACCTACGACGCCTTTGCCGTTCTGGAGGAAGGCGACATTCCGAACGACAAGGTTCGCGACCGCCAATACGAGCAGGCCAATACCTACACCAACATGGTCTCGATCGCGCATCCGTGGATGAACCTGCTGCTGCTGAATTTTTCGTATCACAACGCGCACCATGAGCGGCCCATCGTGCCGTGGCACGACCTTCCCGCCCTCGATACACAGCTGTTTCCGAAAGACCATGTGCAGGTCATCCCGATGAGCGAACTGCTCAAGGGCTATCACCGCGACCGCGTCGCCCGCATCCTCTCGGACGACTACGGCGAGGTCGCCACTTCGGGTCCCAACAAGGCGGATCGGTTCCTCGGCGCGGCCGGCGTTTCCTTTCTCACCGCGGTTTGACGCGGCATGGGTCCGAACTATGCGCTTGCCGGCAAGACCGTCATGGTGACCGGCGCGGGCCGCGGCATCGGGCGCGCCATTGCGCAGGCCTTCGCGGCGCAGGGCTGCAAGCTGATCGCGGTCGATCGCGATGAATCCGCGCTGCTATCGGCGAAAGCTTGGTTCACCCAGGCCGAAAGCGTATCAACGGTGACTTGCGACCTTAACGACGTGAACGCCCTCGCAGCATTGAGAAATGAAGCTCGCGACCGGCAACTCGACGTGCTGGTCAACAACGCCGGCATGGAATATCCCACGTCGATCGATGACGCGAGCGCCGAAGCGCAGGACCGCTGGGGCCGCCTGCTGGACAACAACGTCGGCAGCATGACGCGGGCCATCCGCACGCTGTTGCCGCTGCTGGGCGAAGGCTCGAGCATCATCAACCAGGCTTCGATCTGGGGGTTGACCGGCGTAGCCGGCTTCTCCGCCTATGTCGCCAGCAAGCACGCCGTCATCGGGCTCACGCGATCGCTGGCCTGGGAACTCGCGCCACGCGGCATTCGCGTGAACGCGGTATGCCCGGGCTGGATTCGCACCGACGCCGCGATGCGCTCGCTTGCGTCGATGGCGGGCAAGCAAGGCCGCTCGGAGGAAGACATGCTGGAGGAAATCCTCGCGGCACAGGCGCGGCCTGCGCTGCTCGAGCCGGCGGACATCGCCGGCGTGTATCTTTTTCTCGCCAGCAGCGATGCGCGACCCATCACCGGGCAGGCCATCGTGGTGTCGAACGGCGAGGTCATGCATTGATGAACACGATCTCCCTCGAAGGCAAGACCGCGCTGGTGACCGGCGGCGCCACGGGCATAGGCAAGGCAATCTCGATCGCGCTCGCGGGAGCGGGCGCACGCATAGCTGTCAATCACTTCGGACGTGCCGGCGAGGCGCGCCACCTCGTCAAGGAAATGGCTGCGGCAGGTGCGAGCGCGATCGAAGTCGAAGCCGACATCACGAAAGCCGCGCGCGTCGAGAAAATGATGACCAAGGTCCGCGATGCGCTCGGCCCGATCGACATACTCATCAACAATGCCGGCGTACTCCTGGAGAAGCCCTTCCTGGAGACGACGGAAGAAGACTGGGATTTCGTGGTCGATACCGACCTGAAGGGCGTGTTCCTCTGCTCGCGCGCGGCATTGCCCGGCATGATGGAGCGCGGCCACGGCGTCATCGTGAACATCGCCTCGGAACTCGGCCTGCTGGGCCGTGCGCTCTACGGCCCCTATTGCGCGGCCAAGGCCGGCGTCATCGGCTTGACACGATCGATGGCGCGCGAGTTCGCGCCGGCCATTCGCGTCAACGCCATTGCGCCGGGGCCGATCAATACGCCGATGCTGTCGCTCGAGCACATGAGCAAGGAAGTGCTGGAACGGGAGCGCGCCATTCCCGCCGGGCGGGTCGGCGAGCCGTCCGAGATTGCCGGCACGGCGCTGTTCCTCTCATCGGATCTCGCGAGCTTCTACTACGGGCAGGTATTGAGCCCGAATGGTGGAGCATGGATGGGGTGAGGTCCGCTTCCCCTGCCGACCGGTCGCAACTCGCCGTCGGCGCGCTGTTCGTCTCGGGCCTGCTGTGGGGCCTGACATGGATGCCGTTTCGCTACTTCGGCACGCAGGGCCTGAACGGCGTCACGTTCACGCTTTGGAGCTACGGCCTCGTCGGTTGCATTGCCGTGCCGTGGATGATATGGCGCGCGCGAAGCTGGTGGCCGCAGCGCAAAACCGTGGCCCTGATCGCGCTGACCGGCGGCGGAGCGAATGTGTGCTTCACGTCCGCGTTGATGGCGGGCGAAGTCGTCCGCGTCATGCTGCTGTTTTACCTTGCGCCGGTCTGGGGCGTTTTCGGCGGGCGCATTGCGTTCAACGAACCCATCACGCGATTGCGGCTGGCCGCCGTCGCCGCCGCGGTCATGGGCGCCTTCCTGCTCCTGGGCGGACCGGCCATCCTCGACAAGCCGCCGACCTGGATCGATGCGCTCGCGCTGGCGTCCGGCATGCTCTACGCGTCCCAGAACATCTTCGCCCTTGCAGCGGATCAAACACCGCTCGACGTGAAGACGCTTGCCATCTACATCGGTTGCTTCGGCATCGCCGGCGCGTTGTTCATGCTCACCCGGCAGGCATCGCCGGCGGTCACCGGCACGCTGATCCTGCAGCTCGCGGCCTTCGCCGGCATCTGGATGATGGCCGCGATGGTCCTCACGGTCTACGGCGTAAGCCATCTCGAGGCCGGGCGTTCGGCCATCCTGCTGGTCTTCGAACTCGTCGCTGCCGTCGTGTCCGCAATGTGGATCGGCGGCGAACGCTTAGCCGGCTTCGAGTGGGTCGGCGCCGCGCTCATCACGAGCGCGGCCCTGATCGAGGCGCGCTCCCATTCCCGGAATTGAAAGGAACCATCCCGATGAAAGAAACGTTGATGAACCGGCTGACCTGGGGGGAATACGAGGGCCGCGTGCGCGAAGAGCGGGCTCCCGTGTTCCTGCCTGTCGGCGCGCTCGAGCAGCACGGCCCGCACCTGCCGCTGGGCACGGACGCCATCCTGTCCGCCGCAGTCGCGCAAGGCGTCGCCGCGAAAACATCCGGCCTGGTCGCGCCAGCGCTCGCGTATGGCTACAAGTCGCAGCCGAAATGCGGCGGTGGCCAGCACTTCACCGGCACGACAAGCCTGGACGCAATGACGCTCGTGCATACCGTGCGCGACACCGTGCGCGAATTCGCCCGCCACGGCGTCGAAAAACTCGTCATCGTCAACGGCCACTACGAGAACCAGTGGTTCCTGATCGAGGGCATCGACCTGGCCATGCGCGAGCTGGGCAAGACCCCGCTGACCATCATGCGGCTCGAATACTGGGATTTCTTCACGCCGCCGACATTGGCAAAGGCTTTTCCGGACGGTTTCCCCGGCTATGCACTCGAACACGCGGCCGTGCTGGAAACATCGATGATGCTGCACTATCACCCCGAACTGGTTCGCCTCGATCGCATCCCGGCCGATCCGCCCGCGGATTTCCCGCCGTACGACATCTACCCGACGCGGACCGAATGGGTGCCGCCATCCGGCGTGCTGTCGTCCGCGAAAGCGGCGACAAAGGAAAAGGGCAAGGTCATGGTCGAGGAACTCGATACCCTGATCGCCGCGGCCGTGACTAAAGAATTCTCGTGACTACGCCCAACGCAAAGGCGCAAAGAACGCAAAGGACGCGAAGAAATGCTGGAGAGAAAATGACGGGAGAAATTTTCATCGATCGGACCATCGAAGTGAATCCACGCGTGCGGATCACTTCAGAGGTGCATTGTTTCCTTGTTTTTCCTTTGCGCCCCTTTGCGTTCTTCGCGCCTTTGCGTTGGACTGAGAAACCGTGAATGAGCTCCTGGCAATCTCACGCACAGCGCTGCTGGTCATCGACATGCAGCGCGACTTCCTCGACCCGCACGGCTATGCGGCGAAGGCTGGCCTCGACATCCGGCCGTTGCAAGCGGCAATCGAACCGGTGCGCGGCGTGCTCGATGCGGCGCGCACGGCCGGCATGATGATCGTGCACACGCGCGAAGGCCATGTCCCGGACCTTTCGGACTGTCCGCCATACAAGCTCGCACGCAGCCGCAAGGCCGGCGCCGAAATCGGCAGTGCCGGGCCGCTGGGGCGGCTGCTGATACGCGGCGAGGCGGGCCACGACTTCATCGACGAGCTGCGCCCGGAATCGGGAGAGATCGTGATCGACAAACCCGGCTATAGCGCGTTCGCGCATACCGACCTCGACCATCGCCTGCGTGTGAGCGAAATCGACACCCTGCTGATCAGCGGCATCACCACGGAGGTTTGCGTCAGCTCCACCCTGCGCGACGCCGTCGATCGCGGCTACCGCTGCATCACCATCGGCGATGCCTGCGCGTCCGGCTTCCCGGATTTGCATGCCGCCGCCTTGCGCATGATCGGCGTGGAAGGCGGCATCTTCGGCACGGTCGCGACCGGCGCCGAAATCATTGCATGCCTCGGCGGCAGGATGGTCGCGTGACGTCGGTGCGCAAGCTATGGCCGCTGCTGACGGCCACCCATCGCTACGAGAAAACGCTTTCCACGCGCAACCGCGGTGCAGGCATCACCATCGTGGCGCCCATCCTCGCTTATTTGATCGAGACGACGAACGGCAGGATCTTGCACGACGTCGGCTGCGACTATTCGAAGATCGCCGATGCCGGCAAGCGCGCGAAATGGTTCGATCCCGCGGTGTTCGCGTTCGGGGCACCCGACTTGCGGGAAGACCAGCGGTTGCCGGCGTGGTTCGCGCGACTCAGCATCGCCGCGACCGACATCGATGCGGTGTTCCTGGGCCACCTGCACTTCGACCACGCCGGCGGGCTCTGCGAAGTCGCCGGTTGCGAAATCCATGTGCAACGCGACGAGCTGGCTTCGGCTCGGGCCTCGGAGGATGCCGGATATTTCCCGGATGACTTCGCCGGGGACTATCGCTGGAAAGTCATGAGCGGCGAGTACGACGTACTGCCTGGACTGCGCGCGATTTCGACGCCTGGCCATACCGCCGGCCACATGTCATTGCTGATCGAGCTGCCCAAGGGTGCGCCGATACTGCTGTGCGGCGATGCCGCCGACCTTATCGAAAACCTCGACGACGAAATCGCGCCTGGCCTGTGCTGGCGCGAGCAGGAGTCGCTGGCGGTCGACAGCATCCGCAAGTTGAAGCGCATTGCGCGTGAAGAAGGTGCGCAACTCTGGCCGAATCACGACATGGCTTTCTATCGCGGGTTAAGGCATTTCCCGAAATTTCATGACTAGAACTTCCGTCCAACGCAAAGACGCAAAGGACGCAAAGAAACCAACTGCAAACATGGAACAAACGACATTGCCCCTCGAGGGGAATGCAACGATGCCAGGCTCCTGTCTATCGTTCGAAGAATCGCAGCGGAATTGTTTCAGCTTTCCTTTGCGATCTTTGCGTACTTTGCGTC
>DASZTG010000067.1:0-47606 GCA_035548375.1 Burkholderiales bacterium | reverse complement strand
CTGCTGTTCAACGACGCGCCCTCGGCGCTGCTCGAAAAAATCGAGCAGGTGGTGCGCCTGATTCGTTCCAAGGGCGTGGGCGTCTACTTCGTCACGCAGAACCCGCTAGATGTGCCGGATACGGTGCTGGGACAACTGGGCAATCGCGTGCAGCACGCGCTGCGCGCCTTCACGCCGCGCGACCAGAAGGCGGTGAAGACCGCCGCGACGACCTTGCGCGCGAACCCGGCCATCGACGTCGAAAAGGCAATCACCGAACTCGCGGTCGGCGAAGCGCTGGTGTCCTTCCTCGATGAAAAGGGCCGACCGGAAATCGTCGAGCGCGCCTTCGTGCTGCCGCCGCATACCCGCATCGGCCCGATCACGACGGACGAGCGCACCGCGGCGATCAAGCGCTCGCCGGTCGCGGGCACCTATGAACAAGTCATCGATCGCGAATCGGCCTACGAGGTGCTCAAGCAGCGCCGCGACCCGGCGCAGGCGGCACCCGTGCCCGCCCCTGCGCCGTCCACCGGCGCGCCGGCGCCATCGTCGTCTGGCGGGTCCGTTTTGGGCGACGTGCTCGGCAGCGTGTTCGGCGGCGGCAACTCGCGTCGCCAGTCCGCGGGCGAGGCAATGGTAAAAAGCGCCGCGCGCGCGATCGGCTCGGAGGTCGGCCGCCAGATCATGCGCGGCGTGCTGGGCTCCATCCTCGGCGGCACCAGCCGCCGGCGCTGAAGCACCGGCGTCGTCCATGTCGGTCGCCGCTGCCGGTGATCATGCGCGGGCGACGTTGTACGGAACGCTGCTCGTCCTGCTCTCGGCGGTCGGCTTCTCCGCCAAGGCCATCCTGATCAAGCTGGCCTACGCGTACCAGGTGGACGCAGCCACGCTGCTGACATTGCGCCTGCTGTTCTCGGCGCCGTTCTTCGTATTCATGGCGATGTGGTCCAGGCGCGATGCCGAGCCGCTGACGCATCGGCAATGGGGCAGCGTCGCGGCGCTCGGTTTCAGCGGTTACTACCTGGCGAGCTACCTGGATTTTCTCGGCCTGGCGTACATCACCGCGAGCCTGGAGCGGCTGATCCTGTTCCTGCATCCGACCATCGTGGTCCTGCTGTCGGCGTGGCTGCTGAAGAAAAAGATCCGCGCACGGCACATCGTCGCGCTGGCCTTGTCGTACGGCGGCATCGCGCTGGTGTTCACAGAAAACCTGAATTTCGGCGTGCATGCGCACGAGACGGCACTCGGCGGTGGCCTCGTGTTCGCGAGCGGCGTGATCTACGCGTTCTACCTGATCGGCGCCGGAGAGATCGTCGGCAAGATCGGTGCAATGCGCTTCACCGCCTACGCCATGCTGGTGGCCTGCGCGGTCTGCGTCGCGCAATTCCTGCTGACGCACGATGCGCATAGGCTGGTCGTGCCGGCGCAGGTCTACTGGCTCACTCTTGCGATGGCGATCATCTCAACGGTGATTCCCGCGTGGCTGATGGCCGAGGGCATCCGCCTGACGAATGCCAACCACGCCGCCATGGTCGGGTCGGTCGGCCCGGTGGCCACGATTTTCTTCGGCTACTGGATCCTCAACGAGCCGGTCACGGTGATACAGATCGCCGGCGCGGCGCTGGTGCTGGCGGGGGTGACGCTGGTCAGCGTTCGCCAGCGTTAGGAAGTTCGCTCAGACGTTGAACCGGAAATGCATCACGTCGCCGTCCTTGACGACGTACTCCTTGCCTTCGAGCCGCATTTTCCCGGCTTCCTTCGAACCCTGCTCGCCCTTGTGGGCGACGTACTCGTTGAAGGCGATGACTTCGGCGCGGATGAAGCCTTTCTCGAAATCCGTATGGATGACGCCGGCGGCCTGCGGCGCGGTATCGCCCTTGTGGATGGTCCAGGCGCGCACCTCCTTCTCGCCGGCAGTGAAGTAGGTCTGCAACCCGAGCAGGTCATATCCGGCGCGGATCAGGCGGTTCAAGCCGGGCTCGTCCATGCCCGTGTCGGCCAGGAAAACCTTCTTGTCCTCGTCCGGGAGGTCGGCGATTTCCGCTTCCAGGCGCGCGCAGAACGCCACCACCGGCGCGCCTTCCTTCGCCGCGTGCGCCTTCACTTTTTGCAGAAGCGGGTTGTCGTCGCCGAAACCGTTCTCGGCGACGTTGGCGGCATACAGGGTAGGCTTCGCCGTGATGAGGGTGAACTGCCTGAGGACCGCCTTCTCTTCTTTCGAGAGGTCCAGCGCGCGCACCGGCTTGGCCTGGTTGAGCTGCGCCAGCGCCTTGTCCAGCACCGCGACGATGATCTTCGCTTCCTTGTCGCCTGCGTTCGCCGGCTTGCGGTAGCGCGCGGCCGCCTTCTCGACGGTAGCCAGGTCGGCGAGTGCGAGCTCGGTATCGATCACCTCGATGTCCGATAGCGGGTCGATCTTGCCGGCGACATGGATGATGTTGTCGTCGGCGAAGCAGCGCACGACGTGCACGATCGCATCGGTCTCGCGGATGTTGGCAAGGAACTGGTTGCCCAGTCCCTCGCCCTTCGAAGCGCCGGCGACCAGCCCGGCGATGTCGACGAACTCCACGATCGCGGGAATGACTTTTTGCGGTTTCGCGATCGCCGCGAGCTGCGCCAATCGGCCGTCAGGGACCTCGACGATGCCGACGTTGGGCTCGATGGTGCAGAACGGATAGTTTTCCGCCGCGATGCCGGCCTTGGTCAGCGCGTTGAACAGGGTGGACTTGCCGACATTCGGCAAGCCGACGATTCCGCATTTCAGTGACATGTGATCGTTGTAATTCGAGAAGTGACTGGTGGCTGGCGACTGGCCTCGAGCCAATCGCCAATCACCAACGACCGCTCACGGCTTCGTATGCAATTTCAGCATCGCCGCTTCCGTCTTGCCTTCGAACAGCAGCGGCCACGCATCCAGGCTGCGCTCGACGGTTTCCTCGATCAGCGGCCTTTCTTCCTTGCGCGGGGCATTCAGAACGTAGTTCGATACCTCGCCCCGGTCGCCGGGATGGCCGATGCCGATGCGCAAGCGCCAGAAATCCTGCCCCATGTTCGCCGCGATATCCTTCAGCCCGTTATGGCCTGCTGCGCCGCCGCCCTTTTTCAGCTTGACCGTTCCCGGCGGCAGGTCGAGTTCGTCATGCACCACCAGGATGTCGGCAATGGCTATCTTGTAGAACTGCGCCAGCGCCTGCACCGAGCGCCCGCTCAGGTTCATGAACGTCGTCGGCTTCAGCAGCCAGCACTCCCGGCCCGCATCGACGAGCCTGCCGGCTTCGCCGTGAAACCTGGATTCCTTCTTCAGGCTGGCATGCGTCCTCGCCGCAAGTCCGTCCACCCACCAGAAACCGACGTTGTGGCGGGTGCCTTCGTACTCGCGCCCGGGATTGCCGAGTCCGACCACCAGTCTCATGCCAACGGCTCGCTTGTCTTGAAGTTCAGGAAAGAAAACGGCCCGCCGGCGCACGAGTAAACAGGCGAGGCGGGCCGCGATGTGCAGACGGCTGGAAAACTACTTCTTGCCGCCTTCCTTCTTTTCCGGTTCCTTCTTGGCGTCGCCACCTGCTGCGGCTGCACCGGCTGCCGGAGCAGCACCGGCTGCCGCAGCGGCACCTTCCGCCACGGCACCTTCCGCCGCGACTGCCGCGGTAGGTTCCGGCTCGACAATAGCGCGCGGTACCTGGACGGTCGCGACCACGGCGTTGTCGCCGCGGACTTGCTGTACCGATTCCACGCCCTTGGGCAGCTTCAAGTCGGCGATGTGCACGGAATGCCCGAGCTCGAGGTTCTGCAGGTCGACCTCGACGAATTCCGGCAGGTCATCCGGCAGGCAGGTGATGTCGATCTCGTTCATCACGTGGCTGACGATGCCGCCGCCGGTCTTGACGCCGGGGGCGATGGCCGCGTTGATGAAGTGCAGCGGCACGCTCATGTGGATCTTCTTGTTCGCGGAAACGCGCTGGAAGTCCACGTGCAGGATCATCTGCTTCCAGGGATGCATCTGCACGTCGCGCAGCAGGACGCGATCCTTCTTGCCTTCGACGTTCATGCTCAGGATGGACGCGTGAAACGCCTCCTGCTTGAGCTGGTGATAAAGCGAGTTGTGGTCCAGCTCGATGTTCTGGGCCGGCACGTCGCCGCCGTAGATGATTCCCGGCACCTTGGCCTGCCCGCGCAGGCGGCGGCTCGCACCCGTTCCCTGCTGCGAGCGGGGCATCGCATTGACTTCAATCGTTGCCATGTAGCTCTCCTAAGATTTAAGAGGCGGCCACCGCGACCAGTTGCCGCCCCTGTTTAAAAGGGACGGCATCGCTGCCGTCCCGCCGATGAAACCTTCCTCTACTCCATGAACAGCGAGGACACCGAGTCCTCGTTGCTGATCCGCAGCATCGTCTCCGCCAGTAGCGCCGCGATGCTCAGTTGCCTTATGCGCTTGCATTGCTTCGCGTCGTCGCGCAGCGGAATCGTATCGGTCACTACGAGTTCGTCCAGCGCCGATTTCTCGATGCGTTCGATCGCCTTGCCCGACAGCACCGGGTGCGTGCAGTAAGCCAGCACTTTTTCCGCACCTTTTTCCTTCAAGGCCAGCGCGGCCTCGCACAGCGTGTTCGCGGTGTCGACCATGTCGTCCATGATCACGCAGGTGCGGCCGGACACGTCGCCGATGATGTTCATGACCGTTGCCACGTTCGGCCGCGGACGGCGCTTGTCGATGATCGCCAGGTCCGCCTCCAGCCGCTTCGCCAGCGCGCGCGCCCTCACCACCCCGCCGACGTCCGGCGACACGACCACGAGATTCTGGTGGCCCAGCTTCCAGATATCGCCTAGCAGGATCGGCGCCGAATACACGTTGTCGACCGGGATGTCGAAAAACCCCTGGATCTGGTCCGCGTGCAGGTCCATCGTCAACAGCCGGTCCACGCCTGCCACCACCATCATGTTCGCCACCACCTTGGCGCTGATCGCCACCCGCGCCGAGCGCGGCCGCCGGTCCTGTCGCGCGTAGCCCAGGTACGGCACGGCGGCGGTGATGCGCCCGGCAGAGGAGCGCTTCAGCGCGTCCGCCATCAGCAGCACTTCCATCAGGTTGTCGTTGGTCGGCATGCAGGTGGACTGCAGCACGAAGACATCCTTGCCGCGCACGTTCTCCAGCAGCTCGACCATGACCTCGCCGTCGCTGAAGCGGCCGACCGTCGCGCGTCCGAGCGGGATATTGAGGTGCTTGACGACGTCCTCCGCGAGGCGCGGATGGGCGTTGCCGGTAAACACCATCAAGCTGTCGTAAGCCATGCTGGAGACTTGTATCCGGAAACTAGAGACTGGAGACTGGACCTGCCCCGAAATTCACCACGGTCGAACTATTCGCCACCCGCGCCGTTGCCGGGCTCCAGTCTCGAGCAATCCGTCTCCAGCCTGGCTGGGGAGGTAGGGATCGAACCTACGAATGCCGGAATCAAAATCCGGTGCCTTACCACTTGGCGACTCCCCAAATTCCTCTATTCGCCCTCCAGGTACAGAGGATGCCGGTCCAGTCCGCGCGCAACGAAACCCTTCATGCCGGGAGGCAACTCCGAAAGCGCCCGGCGGGCCTTCCCTTCATTGCTGAACGCGCAAAACACACACGCTCCGGATCCGGTCATGCGGGCGTCGCCAAACCGGCGCAACCATTCGAGGTGCTGCTCCACCGGCGGATAACGCCGGCATACGACGGGCTCGAGATCGTTGCGACCGGGAATGCTGCGGGCCAGGCCGACTGAAAAGGCCGCTATTGTGATTGCATTCGAATGACGTGTCAATTCAGGTGCCGCGAAGATTTCCGCAGTGGAAACAGCCAGTTCTGGCGCCAAAACGAGGTAGCACGCGGGCGGCAAATCGAGCGGTTGCAGGCGCTCGCCGACGCCTTCCGCGAAGGCATTGCGGCCGAAAACGAATACCGGGACATCCGCGCCGAGACGCAGGCCGATTTCCTGGAGCCGCGTCCGCGACAGTCCCGTCTTCCACAAGCGATTCAGGACGATCAGCGTGGTGGCCGCGTCCGAGCTGCCGCCACCCAGTCCCCCGCCCATCGGCAAGCGCTTGACGATGCCGATGTCGGCGCCAGAACGGCAGCTGGTCTCGGCCTGCAGCAGGCGCGCCGCGCGCACGATCAGGTCCTGTTCCTCGTCGATGCCGGCGATCGGGGTCAGCCGGCGGATCTTGCCATCGTCGCGGACCGCAAAGCTCAATTCGTCGCCGTAATCGATGAATCGAAACGCGGTTTGCAGCAGGTGGTAGCCGTCCGGGCGGCGCCCCAGGACGTGCAGGAACAGGTTAAGCTTCGCGGGTGCCGGATACACCGCTGCCGGCGGGCTCACTCCGGGAATTCCCAGCGTTCCACGACGAGCCGCAGGCTGAGCTTCTCGCGCGCGAGCGACATGCGCGCGGGCATCGCGCTCTCGCCGAAATAATCGAGGTAACCGATGTGCCAGTCGCTTTGCACCAGGCTGGAGAGGCGATGCCTGTCGTCACGCGCCTCCGACTGCACCGGTGCATCGGGGTTCGAGCGACCGACGACCCAGTAACGCAAGCCGGCCAGCGGCAGGTTCCAGCCCAGCACGTCCCGCATCAATGATTCGGCGTCCGTCGATTTGTAGACCTTCTTGTCGCCGGTCGTCAGCGTGGCCCCGTCCTTGTCGGCATCGATCTGCGCGACGACGGAGCCGACGGGGGACAGCAGCCTGAGCGAGTCGCGACCGCCCGCATGGCGCCAGCGCACCGTCGCCGAATAGCCTCGGCCGTCCGCATTCACGGCGGCGCGGCCGTTCAGCGAGAACGCATCGATGTTTGCATTCGACGCGGGAAGGTCCTGGATGGATGGCTTCGTGGCGCAACCTGCCAGTGCGGCGAGCAGCAGCAAGGCCGGCGCGAGAAAAGCGAGCCGCGGCGACATGGCTACCGCAGGTATTTCTTGATGACCTTCTGCAGCTCGTCGCTTTCCGGGTTGTCGCGCAGCGCGTCGCGCCAGACCTTCTCGGCCGCGGGCTTGTCGCCTTTCACCCAGAGCACCTCGCCGAGGTGGGCGGCGATTTCCGGGTCGGGGCGCTGCTGGAAGGCGCGCTCGAGGTATTGCTGTCCCTGCGCGAGATGACCGAGCCGGTATTCCACCCAGCCCATGCTGTCCAGGATGAAGGGGTCTTCCGGCGAAAGCTTGAGCGCCTTCTCGATGTAGTCGCGCGCCTCGCCAAGACGGTCGGTGCGATCGGCAAGCGTATAACCCAGCGCGTTGTAGGCCTGCGCATGATCGGGCTTGAGCGCGATCAGGCGTCGCAGGCTGCTTTCGACGACGTCGATGCGATCGACTTTTTCGGCGGCGAGCGCCACGTCGTACAGCAGCTCCGGCTGGTCGGGCTGCACGTCGAGGGCGCGCTTCAGGATGTCGTAGGACTCGCGATAGTCCTTCGCTTCGCGCATCAATTGCGCTTCGGACTGCAGTATCTGCACGCGCTGGGCATCGCTCTGCGCTTCCAGGCCCTGCAGGTGCTGGCGTGCCTCGGCGAGCTTGCCCTGCTTGGCCAGCATGAACGCGTAGCGCGCATGCGCCAGCACGTATTGCTCGCCATCCTCCACGGACAGGTACCACTTCGCGGCTTCGTCGTAACGCTTGCGTTCCTCGTTGACCTGGCCGAGATGGAATCGCACGGCGTCCGGGTCCTTGTAGTCCATTTCCAGCACCCGCTTCAGCTGCACTTCGGCAGCGTCGAAATCGCTCATCTGCACCGACAGCAGCGCCACCGTCACGGCGATGTCCGCGTTCTTGGGATTGTCGTCGAGCAGGCGCTGGAACTCCGCGCGCGCCTCGGGATATTTCTTGTCGTTGATCAGCTGGCGCGCGTAAGCGAGCCTCGCTTCCTGCGCCTTCGGGTTGGCATCGAGGAAGGACTTCAGGTAGTCGATCGCTTTCGCGCGCGACTCGCGGCTGAGTACCTGCGCCTGCAGCAGCGCCCCGGCTTCCCAATCCGGCCGCAACCGCATCGCTTCCCGGCTTTCCGATAGCGCGGCATCGTATTTGTTAGCCGACAGCGATGCCTCCGCCACCGCGAGGTGCGCTTCCGGGCGGTCCTTGTAAGGTTTTGTCAGTTCCTTGACGAGGGCGAGCACCGCGTTCTTGTCGGAATGCTTGGAGAGCAGCGGGTAGAGCTGCATCAGCGACTGCCCGACGTTATCGCCATCCGCCGCCAGCATCTGCTGCAGCAGCGGCTTCGCCGACTGCAGGTCGTTGTTGTTGACGAACAGCGCGGCGAGCGTCTGCCGCGCGGCGGTGGAGTCCTTCTCCGTGGCCAGCCAGATCTTCGCCGCTTCCACCGCGAGGTCGGTAAAGCGGCCGTACAGCGCGACCTCGGTGGCGCGGCGCGCGACGCGGGGATCGCGCGTGCTCTTCGCCAAGTCGACGTAGGCCTTCGCCGCGACCTGGTAATTGCCGCGCTGTCCGGCGATCTCGGCAAGCAGGAACTTGTAAAGGAAATCCGAGTCCAGAGTGCGGTCCGGCAGGTCGGCGGCGCCCAGCGGTTTCGTTCCGAACACCTCGCGCGCGCGCTCCTCGAAATTTTCCGGATTGGCCTGCGCGCTCAATGCGCCGCCCGCCGCCGCCACGTGATTGGACGCACCGGCATTGCCGGACCGGGATCCGGAGTGCGCGCAAGCGGCCAGCATCACGCAAATCACGGCGAGCGAAACGGACAGGAAAGAGGATCTGGCTGACATGGAGGCGAGGAAGAGTGAGGACGCAGAGATGCCGGGATGCCTTTAGAGGTTGCAGTCCTGCGCGAAGTTCTACAATCCGGCGGACAGTTTAGGTATATTTGGCGCCCATCACAAGTGAACCTGCCCTTACTCGCCGGGCTCGATGACCGGCATGATCCGAAGGTCAGGCTGAACCCCCGGAGATACCCCGCGACGCCGACGGCGGATCTCCGACATTTCACAGACAAGGCAGGAGCATGACCCCTACGGCAGACCCGCAATCGACCGTTTCCGCGCGCGCGTTGTCGCGCACCTATGGCACCAATCGCGCGGTGCGCGAAGTATCGCTGCAACTTCATCGCGGCGAAGTGCTCGGGCTGCTTGGCCCCAACGGTGCCGGCAAGACCACCACGATGCAAATGCTGACCGGAAACCTCGCGCCGACGAGCGGCGAGGTCGACATCTGCGGCATCGACCTGATCGACCAGCCCACGCAGGCAAAGGCGCGCATCGGCTACCTGCCGGAAGTCCCGCCGCTGTATCGCGAGCTCAAGGTCGACGAATACCTGCGCATGGCCGGACGGCTTCACAAGGTGAAGAAAGGCGACCTCGCGCAGGCCTTGAGCAAGGCGAGGAGCCGCTGCGGCCTGGCCGACATGGGCCAGCGATTGATCGGCTCGCTTTCGAAGGGCTACCAGCAGCGCGTCGGCATCGCGCAGGCGATCATCCACGAGCCCGACGTCATCATCCTCGACGAGCCCACCGTCGGGCTCGACCCCAACCAGATCCGCGAAATCCGCGCGCTCATCAAAGAACTCGGACGCGACCACAGCCTGATCCTGTCCACGCACATCCTGCCGGAAGTCGAAGCCGTCTGCGATCGCGTGCAAATCCTGCATCGTGGCGAGGTCGTCTTCAACGACACGATCGCGGCGCTCAAGCAGTTTCGCGGCGGCCAGGCGCTGCAGATCGGCTTGCGCAATCCGCCGGCCATGGAAGACATCAGCCGCACCGCGGGGGGTGCTACGGTCGACGCCCTCGGCGGCAATCTGTTTCGCGTGGTTCCGCGCGACGGGGCCGACCCGACGGACAGCCTCGTGCGCGCCAGCGTCGAACGGCAGTGGGGCCTGTTCCAGTTGCAGCCGGCGCAGGCGAGCCTGGAGGAGGTGTTCGTGCAACTGACACACCGTGAAGAAGAGACGGAAGAAGGAGCATCCGCATGAGTTACCTGACGCGGGGCCCCGTTGCCGCAATGGGGATCGGCAGCAAGACGGGTGCGGATCGGCTCCGACAGCCGGATACATTCATGACTGTTTCCTGCAATGAGGTGCCCGCATGATCCGCACCATCGTCGCAAAGGAATTGAGGACGCTGTTCGCATCGCCCCTGGCGTGGGTGGTGCTCGCCTTCCTGCAACTGGTCCTGGCGTGGATATTCCTCACGCGCCTGGATTACTTCCTCTCCGTCCAGTCGCAGCTGGCGCGCGTGCCCAATGCGCCCGGCCTGACCGAGATCGCGGTCGTGCCTATGTTCGGCATCGCTTCGATCATCCTGATGATGTCCGTCCCCTTGCTGACCATGCGGCTGATCGCCGAGGAACGCCGCAACAAGACCATGGCCCTGCTCATGTCGGCGCCGATCTCGATGACGCAGATCGTCGTCGGCAAATTCCTGGCGACGTTTGTCTTCCTGGCGATGGTGTGCGGCCTCATCGCGCTGATGGCGCTGTCGCTGCTGTCCGGCGGGAACCTCGATTTCGGGCTGCTGCTTTCCAATCTCGTTGGCATGCTGCTGCTGACCGGGAGCTTCGCCGCGATCGGGCTTTTCGTGTCCTGCCTGACCACGCATCCGGTGGTCGCCGCCATCGGCTCGCTGGCCGCGCTGCTGGGCCTGTGGCTCATGAACATCGCCGCGACCGACCCGGGCAGCTTGCTGCACCTGTATTCGCTGCTCAAGCATTTCGAAGGCTTCATGAACGGCACGGTCGCGGTAACCGACCTGCTCTACTTCGCGCTGCTCACGGCGGTCTTCCTCATTCTTTCGATCCGGCGCCTCGACGCGGACCGGCTAAGCGCATGAAACTGAACTCCAGGATAAGGCTGCAGCTCCTAGTACAGAACGGCGTGTTCGTCATTTTGCTGGTCGGCCTCGCCATGGCGATCGTCTGGGCGACGCGCGACGTCAAGACGCAGTGGGACCTCACGCAAAGCCAGCGCAACACCTTGTCGCAGGCATCCGCCGACGTGCTGAAGCAACTGACGGGACCGGTCAACGTGACCGCCTACGCGACCGCGCAGGACGCGGAGGGCGACACGCGCAAGCTCGTCGAGACTTTCCTCGGCAGCTACCTGCGCGCGAAGAAGGATTTCAAGCTGACCTTCGTCGATCCGCGCGAGCAGCCGCAGAAGACGCAGGCGGCCGGCATCCGCGCCAACGGCGAGCTCGTCGTCGAATACAACGGGCGCAGCGAGCACCTGACCAGCCTCACCGAGCAGGACCTGACGAACCTCCTGGTGAGGCTGCTGCGCTCGACCGAGCGCAAGGTTGCGTATCTCGACGGCCACGGCGAACGCAAGCTCGACGGCCGCGCCAATCACGATCTCGGCGATTTCGGCGCCCAGCTCGGCGTGAAGGGATTCAAGACGGCAGCGGTCAACCTGGCGATCGCGCAGGACGTCCCCGACAATCTTTCGGTACTGGTCATTGCCAGCCCGCGCGTGGACCTGCTGCCCGGGGAGGTCGCCAGGATCCGCCGCTGGGTGGAAAAAGGCGGCAACCTGCTGTGGCTGGTCGACAACGACTCCCTGCACGGGCTGCAAGGCCTGGCGGACGACCTGGGCCTGAGCCTGACATCCGGCACGGTCATCGACCCGAATGCGGGCGGCCTGAAGCTGCCGGCGACCTACGCGCTGGCCACGGCCTACGGAAAACACCCCGTGACCGAGCGATCGACGATGACGAGCGTGTTCCCCTATGCCAGGCGCATCGCGGCGGCCGAGGGCAGCAAGTGGAAATTCAGCCCGTTGGTCGAGGCGACCACGCAGGAAGGCTGGCTCGAGACCGGCGCCCTCGACAAGAACATCGCCTTCGACAAGGGCAAGGACATACGCGGCCCCATCGTCGTCGCGGCCGCGCTGGAACGCAGCGTCGGCGATCACAAGCAACGCGTGGTGGTCGCGGGCAGCGGCCATTTCCTCGCCAACCAGTTCGTCGGCACGCTGGGCAACCTCGACCTTGGCGTGAACATCGTCAACTGGCTGGCTGGCGACGAATCGCTCATCACGGTGCAACCGCGCACGCGCGCCGACCTGACCCTGCAGCTCGGCCGCGGCGGCCTTGCGCTCATCGCATTCGGTTTCCTGATTTTCCTGCCGCTGGGCTTGCTGGTGGCCGGCGGTATCGTCTGGTGGCGGCGGCGCAGGGCATGAAGGCGAAGATCTGGCTGAACCTCGCGTTGATCGGCGCGCTGGTGCTGTTGTCGCTCTACGTCTACTACAAGAGCGGCCATGACGCCGCGCCGGCGATGCGACTGACGACCATGAAGCGCGACGACGTCAGCCGCATCACGGTCGAGCCGAAGTCGGGTGCGGCCATCAAGCTCGAGAAGCGCGGAAATTCCTGGTACATGACCGCGCCCTTCGCAGTGCTGGCGGAGACCACGCAAGTCGACCGGCTCGTCGACATCGTCAATGCCAACGCCAAGCAGAAACTAGCCAATGCCGATCTGCCGCAGCTCGACCTCGAGCCGCCCGCGGTGCGCGTCACGATCAACGACCAGGCCTATTCCTTCGGTCGCGTGAACGACATTACCTACGAGCAGTACGTCGCCACGGCCGGTAATGTCTACGTCGTGCCGCCGCTCTACGGCTACGGCATCACCACGGACCCGACGAAGCTCCTGAGCCGTCGCGTGCTCGCCCCGGACGAGATTCCGGTCGCATTCGATTTCGGCCGCTACAAGATGGTCCGCGACGACAAGGGCACATGGGCGGCGAGCGGCGATTTCACCACCGCCAAGGATGCCCCGCTGTCGCAGGACGATTTCAACCGCTGGGCGGATGAATGGCAGCATACCTCCGCGTTGAGCGTGGAACCCGACAAGGGCGGCGGTGCAGGCGACACTTTAGTGGTGCGGTTCAAGGACGGTAAATCCGTTTCCATGCGCATCCTGCAGAAACAGCCGGATTTCCAGCTCGCGCGCACGGACAATGCCATGCGCTACCACTTCGGCGTCGAAGTCGGCCAGCGCCTCATGGATCCTCGCGTCATCGCCAAGCGATAGGCCCCGCGTGCCCGAGCTCCCGGAGGTAGAAACAACGCGGCGCGGACTGCTGCCGCATCTCCAGGGGCAACGCGTCGAAAACGTCGTCGTCCGCAATCGCGCGCTGCGCTGGCCGGTGCCGCGCGATCTCTCCAAACATGTGTCAGGCCGCGAAGTGCAAAGCGTCGGCCGGCGCGGCAAGTACCTGCTCATCGGCTTCGCGAATGGCTCGATGATCGTTCACCTGGGCATGTCCGGCAGCCTGCGCGTCGTTCCTGCATCGACTCCCCCGGGAAAGCACGACCACTTCGACCTGGTGCTTGCGTCCGGCGTCGCGGCCAGGCTGACCGATCCGCGCCGCTTCGGCGCGGTGCTATGGGAATCGGGCAACCTGCAGGAGCATGCCTTGCTGGCGAAGCTTGCGCCGGAGCCGCTGGGCGACGCCTTCGACGCGGGCTGGATGCACGCGCAGTCGCGCGGACGCACTGCCGCCATCAAATCGGTCGTGATGGACAGCCACATCGTCACGGGCGTGGGAAACATTTACGCGAGCGAAGCGCTGTTTCGTGCCGGCATTCATCCTGGCCTGGCGGCCGGGAAAGTCTCGATGCTGCGATGCGAAAAGCTTGTCGCTGCCATTCGCGAGACGCTGGCGGCCGCCATCGAAGCCGGGGGCAGCAGCTTGCGTGACTACGTAGGCGCGGAAGGCCGCCCCGGCTACTTCCAGCAGAATTACTTCGTTTACGGCCGCAAAGGCGAACCCTGCCGCGTCTGCGGCACGGCGATCAAGGCCTTGCGCCAGGGCCAGCGGTCGACATTTTTCTGCCCGACCTGCCAGCACCGTTAACGCGCCCGGATACCGCAATCCGGGACGGGATGTTCGGCGCGCGAAGTATCCCAATTCACCCGGTCGATGCTTCCGTTTTTTCCTTGACTCATAGGAAAAACATCCCGAGAATCCCCGCATACCGAAATGCGGAACCGGGCTGGCCTCAGCAGGTCAAGAAGGCGTCCAAACATCGCGGCTCGCATGAAGGGAAAAGACAATGGCGGACTTGTCGTCTGGCTGCCGTTTCTGTTCAAAACAATCCCCGCAGCGACACGGCTACACCTACGGGAACAATTCTTCTGGAGAGGAATTCAATTATGACTAGCACAAAGCGTTACCTGCGCGTCGCGCTGGCGACGGCGTTTTCCGCGGCTGTCGCGGGAAGCGTCTTCGCGGCCGACGTCGACGGCAACCGTTTGCTCAATGGAGACCAGGAACTCGCAAAGGGCAACTGGCTCACCTACCACGGTTCCTACAAATCGTGGCATTACAGCCCGCTCGACCAAATCAACACCAAGAACGTCGGCAAGCTGACCGAAGCCTGGTCGCATACCGCATCGCGCGCCAACCGCGGCCTGCAGGGCTTCCCGCTCGCCGTTGACGGCGTGCTGTACTACTCGAGCCCCTACAACCAGGTCTACGCGCTCGACGGTGCCACCGGCAAGGTGCTCTGGACCTACAAGCAGAAACTCAACGAAGACCTGGTGGCGCGCCAGACGCACTCGCCGTACAACCGCGGCATCGCCGCCGGCTACGGCCAGATCTTCATCGGCACGCTGGACGGCAAGCTCGCCGCCATCAACGCGAAGACGGGCCAGCTCAGCTGGGAAACCAAGCTGATCGATTCGGAAAAGCTGACGGTCGGCTTTACCGGCGCACCGCTGGTGGTGAAGGACAAGGTGATCATCGGCTCGCAAGGCGGCGAATGGCCTTACCGCGGCCCGATTTTCGGCGTCAACGCGAAGACTGGTGAAAAGGTCTGGCAATTCTTCACCGTCGGCGGCAACGAAGGCACGAAGAGCGACAAGCGCGACACCTGGGGCAACGACTCGTGGAAGACGGGCGGCGGCGGCGGCTGGATGGCCGGTGCATACGACCCGGATACCAACGCCGTGTGGTGGGGAACGGGCAACCCGGCTCCGCTGTACGACTGGGCCGGCGACAACTGGAAGACCGAAGGTCCGCGTCCGGGTGACAACCTGTACGTCACCTCCGTCATCCTGCTCGACGCCGACACCGGCGAGCTGAAGAGCTATCACCAGGAACTGCCGCACGACGCCTGGGACTTCGACTCGGCGATGGGCGAATTCATGTTCCTGGAGCGCGACGGCAAGAAGTATGTGCTGCACCCGAACAAGGGCGGCTTCAACTTCGTGTATGACCGCAACGCCAAGCCCGTCAACGTCTACAAGGGCGTGGATGCCATCAACTTCGTGAAGGACATCAAGCCGGACGGCACGCTGGTCGGCCGCCGCGACCTGGCCGAAGGCAAGCACAAGAACCTGTGCCCGGCAATCATGGGCGGCTACAGCTGGAACGCGGGCACCTACAACCCGAAGACCGGGCTGTACTATCGCGTGGGCTATGAATGGTGTATCGACCTCGAAGTCGTCAAGACCGAGCCGATCACCGAGCCGGTGGTTCAGCTGAACATCGGTGCGAACTTCACGGCAGTCGGCCCGGACGGCGGCAAGATGCACGGCCACATCCGCGCGCGCGACCCGATCACCGGCAAGGTCAAGTTCGAGATCGCCTATCCGGGCGCCATCCCGCACGCCAGCCTGCTGTCGACCGGCGGCAACCTGCTGTTCGTACCGGAAGCCGACGGCACGCTCGCGGCCTTCGATGCGTCCAACGGCAAGAAGCTGTGGACGCACAACAACGGCCAGGGCATGGAAGGCGGCATCATCACCTACATGGCCGGCGGCAAGCAGTACGTTGCCGTGATGACCGGCTGGGGCAGCCTGGTCGGCGACGGCTATGGCGACTGGTGGGGTGAACCCTGGAAGTCCATGCCGAAGGATTCCGGCGTGCTGAAGGTGTTCGCGATCCAGTAAGCACCGGCATCAGTTGCAACGCTCGAAGGGCGGGAACCGTGTTCCCGCCCTTTTTGTCTACCCTGTATGCCCGGCCGCGGGCCGGAACGTTGAAGCAGCAAGCCGCGCGAAAATTCGCAGCGAGAAACACCCGAACACCGCCCTTGGACATGGAAGGACAACTGCATTGAGAATCATCGAAAATCTGTTGCAAGCAAGGCGATTGCTGGCCGGCATCGTACTGATGACCGGCATGGTTACCTGTGCATTCGCCGACGAGAAAAAGCCGCTGGACGTGAAGGCGACTTTCCGCACCATCTGCAGCTACTGCCACCAGGACTTGGGCCGCAAGCCCGGCAAGGCGCCGCAATTGATGGATTCGCAGCGCAGCGACGATTTCATCTTCAATCGCATCAAGAACGGCAAGCCCGGCCAGATGGCCGCGTTCGGCGGCACTTTCAGCGACGACGACATCCGCCGCATCATCAAATTCATCCGCAGCCTGAAGGCTGACGAAGAACCGCAGAACCCGTCATGACCAACCCCATGTCGAATTTCCGGGCGCGAACCGCGCTCGCTCTGCTGTGCATCTGCGCCGGGCTCGCCCTGCACGCGACGGCATCCGCGCGAACCCTTGCCGAGGTGAAGGCGCTCAACACCATCACGATGTGCGCCAACGCCGAAGCGCTGCCTTACTCGAGCAAGAATCCCGACGAACCCGGCTTCCAGATCGAGATCGGCAAGGCGCTAGCCGATGGGCTGGGGCTCGCGCTCAACGTCGAGTGGATCCTCGGCCGGCGCCGCGCGAACGTCGTGAACTGCGACATGATGCTCGACGTGACCAACGACCCCGAGGTTCACGAGGGCAAGTTCAAGCTCTCCCACCCCTACCAGACTTCCGGCGTCGCACTCGGGCTGGGCAAGGGTGCCGCGCCGATCAGCGACTTCAAGGAACTGCAGAAAGGCCAGAAGATCGGCGTCATGGTGGGTTCGTTCGCCAGCATGGTGCTGGGCAAGGCCGGCAAGACTACCTCGCCCTACGCCTTCCAGACCGACATGCTCGATGATCTAGTGAAAGGCGAGTTGTATGGCGCCGCCGCTTCATCGGCGAGCGTGAGCTACTACATAAAGCAGCACCCGGACGCGGGGCTCACGGTGGTGCACGGCTTCGACCAGGATCCGCAGTTGACCTGGGAAGTCGCGGTCGGTTTGCGCAAGACCGACCAGGCGCTGATCGACGCCGTCAACGGCGTGCTGGACAAGCTGCTCGCCGACGGCACCATCAAGGCGATCTACGCCAAATACGGCATCGAGCAGCGGCTGCGCTAGCCCTGCGCTTCAGGCGGGAGTGCCTGCGCGCCCCTGCATGAGGCGCAGGTACTTCTGCTGCAGTTCCTCGCGGCTTTCCACGTGCGCGGGATCCAGCGGGATGCAATCCACGGGACACACTTCCTGGCACTGCGGCCGGTCGTAATGGCCCACGCATTCCGTGCACTTTCCCGGATCGATCTGGTAGATGTCGACACCCTGCGAAATGGCGTCGTTCGGGCACTCGGGCTCGCAGACGTCGCAATTGATGCATTCGTCGGTGATCACCAGTGCCACGATGCTAGCTCCGCGCAAGCCTGGCTTGCATGTGCGGGATCACCTTCGGATTCACGAACGGCGAAACGTCGCCGCCGAGCGAGGCGATCTCGCGCACCATGGTCGCCGAGATGAACATGTACTGCTCCGCCGGCGTCAGGAACAGCGTCTCGACGTCCGGATAGATGTTCCGGTTCATGCCCGCCATCTGGAATTCGTATTCGAAGTCCGAAACGGCGCGCAAGCCGCGCAGGATGATCTTGGCGTCCAGCTTGCGCAGGAATTCCATCAGCAAGCCGGAAAATCCCTCTACGCGCACGTTGGCGAACGGCGCCAGCGTTTCCTTCGCCATCGCCACCCGCTCCTCCACGTCGAAGAACGGCCGCTTGCCGCGGCTGTCCGCGACCGCGACGATGACTTCGTCGAACAGGCTGGATGCGCGGCGCACGAGATCCTCGTGGCCCCGCGTGATCGGATCGAACGTGCCCGGGTAAACCGCACGGTTGACGCGTGTTTTCATGGCGGCTGGTATTTTAGCAGCAGGCCATGCACCTGCCCGGCCCGGGAACGCCGCAATACCTCGAAGCCTGGCGGCATCGTTTCGAGCGGCTGTTCCGATTCGAGGTAGGCGCGCGCATCCGCCGCGAGGCGCGGCGCGAGCAGCGGAAGCAGTTTCGGCAGCCATCCCTGGCCGAAAGGCGGATCCAGGAACACCACGTCGAAGCTGTCGCCATGCGCGCGCAAATAGTCGAAGGCATCGACGCGATGCAATTCGACTTGTCGCGCCGACAGCAGCTCCCGGGATTCCTTGAGCGCACGATGAACGGCGATGTTCTGCTCCACCATGACGACGCGCGGCGCGCCGCGCGACGCCGCTTCGAACCCGAGGGCACCGCTACCGGCAAACAGGTCCAGGCAGGTCTTGCCTGAAAGATCCTGGCCCAGCCAGTTGAACAGCGTTTCGCGAAGCCGGTCCGGCGTGGGACGCAACGCATGCGCGTCCGGAAAACGCACGATCCTGCTGCGCCACTGGCCGCCGATGATGCGTACCTGGTTCGACTTCAAGAGACGAATCCGCGAACTTGATGCCGCGCAGGCTATCACGCGGCCGCCCCGCCCGAGCGGGGGGCGGGTACGCCCTAGCGGGAATCCGCGGTGGGCGCCACGCCGCCGGCAACCACCACGGTCGCCATCCGATCGGGATGGATGCGCCGGCGCCAGGCGTCTTTCACCTGCTCGAGCGTGAGCTGTTCGATGCGCAACGGAAAATCGTCGAGGTAGGTCAGCGGCAAGTCATAGAAACCGATGATCGACAGGTATTCCTGGATTTTCTTGTTGCTGTCGATGCGCAGCGGAAAACCGCCGATGATGTTCTGTTTCGCGGCGTCGAGTTCCTGCGCGGTCGGGCCGTCCTCGATGAATTTCGCCAGCGTATCCTGCGCGACTTTCAGTGCCTCCTCGGTCTGTTCCTTCTTGGTCTGCACCGCGATCTGGAACGGGCCTTCCTGCGCCATGGGATTGAAGAAGCTGTAGGTGCTGTACGCATAGCCGCGCTTCTGGCGGATTTCGTCGTTCAGGCGCGATGCGAAGCCGCCGCCGCCAAGGACGTAGTTGCCGAGGAACAGCGGGAAGTAATCCGGATCGAGGCGCTTGATGCCAGGCTGGCCGATGAGGATGTGCGCCTGCGTCGCGGGATGCGCGATGCGGCTGAGTTGCGCCGCCTGCAATGGCGCGACTGGCGGCAACGCCGGTGGCGGCGCGCTCCCGCGCGCCAGGCCGGCCGTCAATTGTTCCGCGATGGCCACCGCCTGGTCGCGCGTCAGGTCGCCGATGATGGAAACCACCGCATCGTCCGCGAGAAAATGGTCACGATAAAAATCGACGAGATCCGCCCGCGTCAGCGTGGCAACGGTGTCCGCTTCGCCGGCGCCGCGCATCGAGTAGGGATGATTGCCATAGAGCAGGTGCTTGAACTCCCGCTCCGCCAGGACTTCGGGGCGCGTTTGCGCTTCCCTCAACGCCGCCAATACGCGCTGCTGCTCGCGAGCAAACACGTCTTGCGGATATTCCGGCTTCTGCAGGATCGCCGTCAGCACGGCGAGCGCCTCGTCGCGTTCACGCGCGCTGGACAAGGTGCGCAACCCGTAGCCGCCGCGATCCATGTCGAAACGTCCCGACAGGTCCGCGCCGATGTTGGCGAGCCGCTCGGAAATCTCGTTCTCGTTCATTCCTCCGGCCCCGCTTCGCATCAGGCCGAGCGCGAGCGAGGCCAATCCCGATTTATCGGGCGTGTCGCGACTGGTCCCCGCGGGGAAATCGACGGCGAGGTCGATCATCGGCAGTTCGTGCGTCTCGACGAACAGCACTCGCGCGCCGCTCGCGGTCTGCCAATGCTGGATGGGAAGCGTGGCGCGAGCCGCGAACGGCACCAGCAGCGCCGCGACGGCCACCGCCGCGGCGAAGGACCGCAGGCTAGCGCTGGTCACGCCTCGGGCCCTCCGGTGTCGGTCTGGGCTTGCCGCCCGGCAGGGGCTGCGGATCAAGCACGGCGACGGTGAGATTGTCGTCGACCAGGTATTTGCGGGCGACCTCGCGCACCTGCTCTGCGGTGACTTCCTGCATTTTCCTGACCTGGGCGTCGGAAGAGTCCGGCGGCAACCCTATGGTCTGCAGCATGCCGATTCGCAACGCCTGGTAGTAGACCGAATCGCGCGCATACACCTGGCCGGCAGTGACCTGCGCCTTGACGCGCTGCAGTTCGTCTTCGCCGACGCCCTGGTCGACCAGGATGCGCACCTGCTCGCGCAACGCCGCCTCCACGTCGGCGACCGTCTTTCCGTCGGCGGGCACGCCGTCGAGGAAGAACAGCGCCGGGCCGCGGTTGATGAGGTCGTAGCTGGAGTTCGCCGAATTGGCCACGCGCGAGTTGCGCACGAGCTCGCGATTCAGGCGCGCGGCATCGCTGCCGTCGAGGATGCCGTTCAGCACGAACAACGCATACGGTTCCCAGTCCTTCTCGACGTCGCGCAGCACCGGCGCGTGATACGCCATGACCAGGTAAGGCAGTTCCGCGGGCGCCTTTACCGTGATGCGCTTGATGCCGGCTTGCGGCGTTTCCGTCTGCGGCTTGCGCTCCGGCAACTGGCGTGCCGGGATCGGCCCGAAGAATTTTTCCGCGAGCGCGAACACCTCGTCCGGCTTCACGTCGCCCGCCACTACCAGCGTGGCGTTGTTCGGCGCATACCATTTCTGGTACCAGCCGCGCGCATCGGCGAGCCGCATGTTCTGCAAGTCGTTCATCCAGCCGATTACCGGGGTGCGATAGGGATGCATCGTGTAGAGCGTCGCCATCAATTGCTCGTGCAGCTGAGAGTGCGGATCGTCATCGGTCCGGGATCGCCTCTCTTCCATGACGACCCTCAGTTCCTTCGAGAATTCGTCTTCCGCGAAAGACAGGTTGACCATGCGGTCGGCTTCCAGCTCCATCGACAGCGCGAGCTTCGACTTGTGCAATTGCTGGTAATACGCGGTGTAGTCGCGCGACGTGAAGGCGTTTTCGCGCCCGCCCGCCCGCGCGATGGCACGGGAGAACTCTCCCACGGGAACCTTCGCCGTGCCCTTGAACATCATGTGCTCGAGCATGTGCGCGACGCCGGTGGTCCCGCTGACCTCGTCCATGCTTCCCGCGCGATACCAGACCATGGCCACGACGACCGGCGAGCGATGATCCTCCTTGACGAGCACGGTCATGCCGTTGCCCAGGCTGCGCTGCTCGACCGACGCCGCGAACACGGCGGCAATCGGGCACAGCAAGGCCAGCACGACGGCAACGGATCGCAGGACGATGCGCGCGGTCAGCATGTGAATGGTTGGGCGGGGAGCAAACAGAATAGAATTGCCGTTGTCCGAAAACGCAGGTAAGCACGGTTGTGACACGGCGAGAGTATGTTAAGTTTCCTGAAGCGTGACAAGGGCGAGGCCGCTGTCGGTGGCGGCACCGGATGGGCGGCAAAACTGCGGCAGGGGCTCGCGGCGACGCGGGCGCGACTGAGCGCCGGCCTCGCGGGCGTGTTCGGCGCGGGACGCCGGATAGACGAATCCCTCTTCGAGGAACTCGAGACGATTCTGCTCACCTGCGACCTCGGCGTGGACGCCACCGCGCACCTGCTCGACACGACTCGCGCGCGCGCCCGCGCGCAGCGCCTGACGGAGGCGTCGCAGATTCGCGATGTGCTCAAGCAAGCCCTGCTGGAACTGCTCGAACCGTTGGAGCGGCCGCTCGATGTCGGTGTCGCCAGGCCGTTCGTGATCCTGATCGCTGGCGTCAACGGCGCCGGCAAGACGACGTCGATCGGCAAGCTCGCTAAATTCTTCCAGTCCGGGGGCAAGTCCGTTTTGCTGGCTGCGGGGGATACGTTCCGGGCAGCAGCGCGCGAACAACTGAAAGTCTGGGGCGAGCGCAACGATGTGACGGTCATCGCCCAGGAAGGCGGCGACACGGCCGCCATCATTTTCGACGCCATCCAGTCGGCGAAGTCGAGGAATATCGACGTCGTGATCGCGGACACCGCCGGCCGCCTCCCCACGCAACTGCACTTGATGGAGGAAATCCGCAAGGTCAAGCGCGTGATCGCCAAGGCGATGCCGGACGCACCGCACGAGGTGCTGCTGGTGCTCGACGCGAACAACGGACAGAACGCCGTCGCCCAGATGAAGGCCTTCGATGCCGCGCTCGGCGTGACGGGGCTCGTCCTGACGAAGCTCGACGGCACCGCCAAAGGCGGCGCCATTGCCGCGATCGCCCGCCAGAAGCCGGTTCCGCTGCGCTTCGTGGGCGTCGGCGAAGGGCTGGAGGACCTGCGCCCGTTTTCCGCCGCGCAGTTCGTGGAGGCCTTGTTCGAGTGAGCGCGGAACCGGTGCGCGGCCCGATGATCCAGGTCAGCCGCGTCTCCAAGCGCTACGCGGGCGGTTACGAGGCGTTGCGCGACGTCACGTTTTCCATCGACACCGGCGAGATGGTGTTCATCACCGGCCACTCCGGGGCGGGCAAGAGCACGCTGCTGAAACTGGTCACGGCGATCGAGCGCCCCACGTCGGGCAGCGTCATCATCAACGGCCAGAACGTCTCGTCGATGAAGGCGGGCATGATCCCGTTCTTCCGCCGCAATTTCGGCCTGATCTTCCAGGACCACAAGCTGCTGTTCGATCGCAGCGTCTACGAGAACGTGGCCTTGCCGCTGGCGATCACGGGATTTCCGCGCGGAGAGATCGCCAAGCGGTCGCGGGCCGCGCTCGACAAGGTCGGCTTGCTGGGCCGCGAAAAAGCCAGGCCCATCACGCTGTCCGGCGGCGAGCAGCAGCGCCTCTGCATCGCACGCGCCATCGTCAACCGCCCGGCCATCCTGCTGGCCGACGAGCCCACCGGAAACCTCGACACCGCTTACGCCGAGGAAATCATCGGCATGTTCCGATCGTTCAACCAGGTCGGCGTCACCGTGGTCATCGCCACGCACGACGAGGACATGATCCAGAAGCTGGGGCCGCGCATCCTGCATCTGGACCACGGCAGGATCGCGGCATGAACTGGCTGCTCGAGCACCTGCACACCCTCAGGGACGGCCTGGCCAGGCTCGCGCAGCAGCCTTTCGCGGCCATGCTGAACATCATCGTGATGGGAATCGCGCTGTCCCTTCCCGCGGGTTTTTATCTCGCGCTCGGCAACCTGCAGACGTTTTCGCGGCAACTGTCCAGCGATCCGCAGGTCAGTATCTTCATGGCGCTCGATGCCGGCCAGGCCGAAGTGGCGGCAGTCGAGCAAAAACTGAAATCCAATCCCGACATCGGAAAAATGGAATTCATCTCCAAGGACCAGGCCCTGGCCCGTCTCAAGCGCGGTGCCGGCCTGTCCGACGTTCTCGCCAATTTCGGCAGGAATCCGCTGCCGGATGCCTTCGTGGTGACGACCCGCAGCAACGATCCTGCGCTGCTGGAGAGTATTCGCGACCAGGCGCGAAAATGGCAGAAGGTCGAGCATGTCCAGCTCGACGCGGATTGGGCGCGACGGCTCGATGCCGCGCTGAACGTCGGCCGAGTGCTGGTGACGTTGTTGACCGTGCTGCTTGCGGTGGCGCTGGTCGCGGTGACGTTCAACACGATCCGGCTCCAGATCCTGACGAGGCGGGACGAGATCGAAGTGTCCAAGCTGATCGGCGCCACCAACGCCTTCATCCGCCGGCCCTTCCTGTATTTCGGCGCGCTGCAAGGCTTCGCCGGCGGGCTCGCCGCCTGGGCCATTGTCGCGGCGGCCGTCCTGGCCCTGAACGTCCAGCTTGCCGATCTCGGCGGACTGTACGGAACGATGGTCAGGCTTGACTGGCCGGGCCTGGAAGAAGTACTGATTTTACTGGGCTTTTCAGCCTTCCTCGGCTGGCTGGGCGCATGGATTTCGGTCAGCCGCCACCTCTGGCAAATCGAGCCCCGCTAGCCGGCCATCTCGCCCTAAAGTTGAGAACTTTTGTCAGGATTAGCACTCTGAAGACACGAGTGCTAATATTTCGCCAAAGGAGATTTAAATGAACAATGCTTTGGCTCTTTCGGTTCCGTTCCCGTCCATGACGGGGAGCCTGGATACCTATATCCAGGCAGTCAATCGTTTTCCGCTCCTGACCCAGGAAGAGGAAACGGCATTGGCGCGTCGCCTGCGCGATCACGACGACGTCGAAGCCGCGCACAAGCTGGTGGTTTCTCACCTGCGGGTGGTGGTCTCGATCGCGCGTGGATATCTGGGCTATGGCCTGCCGCATTCCGACCTGATCCAGGAAGGCAACGTCGGCTTGATGAAGGCCGTGAAGCGCTTCGATCCGGACCGCGGCGTGCGCCTGGTTTCGTTTGCCGTGCATTGGATTCGCGCGGAAATCCACGAGTTCATCCTGAAGAACTGGCGCCTGGTGAAAGTGGCCACGACCAAGGCGCAGCGCAAGCTGTTCTTCAACCTGCGCAGCCTGAAGCGCAGCCATTCCACGATGACACCAGGCGAGGTCGATGCGGTCGCGAAGCAGCTCAACGTCAAGACGAGCGACGTGGTGGAGATGGAAACCCGCATGGGCGGCCACGACATCGCGCTCGAACCGCTCAGCGAGGACGACGAGGACGCATTTTCGCCCATCGCCTACCTTACGAATGCGGAAGACGAGCCCGGGCTGGTGCTGGAGCACGAGCAGACGGAACGCGCCCGCAGCAAGGGACTGCAGGATGCCCTGGTGGGCCTGGATCCGCGCAGCCGCCGGATCATCGAGGCGCGCTGGCTGGCGGAAAAGGACGCGGCGACGCTTCACGAGCTGGCCGACGAGTTCGGTGTTTCCGCCGAACGCATCCGCCAGATCGAAAGCCAGGCCATGAAGAAAATGCGCGGCATGATGGCAGCCGCGAGCTGAGCATCCGGCACCTGGAAACAAAAAGCCCCGCGATTGCGGGGCTTTTTTTATGGCGTCTATGGAGACTTCAGCAGCAGGTCGATGTCGTGCGCGAACACGTCGGCACCACGCCCATAGCTTACGTACAGGCGCAGGCGTCCCTGCGGATCGAAGACGTAGCTGCCCGCCGAATGATCCATCGTGTAGGTTTCCGGGCGCGGTCCCGCCACCTTTTGATAGATGACCTTGAACTCCTTCGCCACGCGCGAAGTCTCGTCCGCATCGCCTCGCAGCGCGAGGAACGTCGGGTTGAAGGCCGAGACGTACTTGCCCATGATTTCCGGCGTGTCGCGATCGGGATCCACCGTGACGAGCAGGACCTGCACCTTCTCAGCCGACTTCCCGAGCTTGCGCACGGCGCCGGCGAGCTCGGCGAGCGTGGTCGGACAAACGTCGGGGCAATGCGTGTAGCCGAAGAACATCACGACGACCTGCCCGCGGAAATCCTGCAGGGCACGGCGCTTGCCGTTCTGGTCGGTCAGCGAAAAATCCCTGCCGAAATCGGCGCCGGTGATGTCCGTGGCCTGGAAGGCGGGCTTGTCCGCATTGCTGCAGGCCGCCAGGACCAGAAGTACGCAAAGTACGAAGCTGCGAAGAAGCGAAGACACGCGATCAGAGCCGCACGTAGTGGTCCACGAGCAATGCGGCGAACAGCAGGGAAAGATAAAGGATGGAATAGCGGAATGTCCTTTTCGCCAGTTCGTCGCTGTAGGCGAGGCATATCCTGGCCGCGTAGATCAGGAACAATCCGCCGAGGCCGGCTGCGGAAACCAGATACACGATCCCGCTCATGCGCGTGGAAAAAGGCAGCATCGTCACCGCCACGAGGATGACCGTGTAGAGCAATACGTGAAGGCGGGTGAAGCGGTCGCCGTGCGTGACCGGCAGCATGGGAATGCCCGCGCGCTCGTATTCCTTCTTGCGATAAAGCGCCAGCGCCCAGAAGTGCGGCGGGGTCCAGGCGAAAATGATCAGGAACAGCAGCAACGCATCATGCGTGACGCCCCCCGTCACCGCGGCCCATCCGAGCACCGGCGGCATGGCCCCGGAGGCGCCGCCGATCACGATGTTTTGCGGCGTCAATGGCTTCAGCAGCACCGTATAGATCACCGCGTAACCGACGAACGTGGCGAAGGTAAGCCACATGGTCAGCGGATTCACGAGCACGTAGAGAATTGCCAGCCCCGTCCCGCCGACGACGATCGAGAATGCCAGCGTTTCCTGAGAAGTGATCGCGCCCATGGGCAACGGCCGGGCTCGCGTGCGTGCCATGACCGCGTCGATCTTCTGCTCCACCAGGCAATTGATGGCCGCCGCCGAGCCTGCCACCAGCGCGATGCCTATGGTCGCCAACAGCGCCGCACTCCAGAAATGCGACGACGCCAGGTCCGTCGCCGGCACGGCGAGGAACATGCCGATGACCGCGGTAAACACGATCAGCGAGACGACACGCGGTTTGGTCAGTTGCAGGAACTGCTGCAGGCGCGACGCGGAATTCTTGACGGAAAGCGAGTCTGACATTTAGCGGCCGTACGGAGAGGGCGAACGGGTGGCGAAGTTTAGCATCACCAGCGTGACCAGTAACAAAGCCGCGACGCCGTTATGCGCGACCGCAACCGGCAGGGGCAGGCTGGCCAGCACGTTCGCGATTCCCAGCGAAACCTGCGCCAGAAGCAACCCGAGCAGGACCGCGCCCATGCCGCGCAGCGCAGGCCGCTGTAACGCGCGATATCCGACGAATGCCAGCACCAGGAAAGTGACCAGCGCGCCGATGCGATGCGCCCAGTGGATGGCGTTCAGCGCCTCGTTCGAGAGCGGCTCTCCTTCCCCGGTCATGCCCAGCTCGCGAAGGAAATGAAAGCCGTGGTTGAAATCCGTGGACGGCTTCCATGCGCCGTGGCAAGTCGGAAAATCCACGCATGCAAGCGCCGCATAGTTGGTGCTGACCCATCCTCCCAGCGCGATTTGCAGGCATAGCACAGCCAACCCGATCGTGGCTGCCGTGCGCATGCGCGGAAGCGTGGACGGCTGTCCACCGGTCAGTCGCAGGTGGCGCGCCGACAGCCACGCCAGCAATGCAGCCAGGGTCATGCCGCCGAGCAGATGCAGCGAGACTATCGCCGGCTTCAGCAGGAAAGTCACCGTCCATTTCCCCAGCAGGCCCTGCACGACGACCACGCCCACCAGCGCGAGCGGCAGGCCGATTGCGCGCGAAGGATCGTCCGGATCCGGGTTGCGCTTGCGGCGAGCGGCGATCGCTCGAATCGCGATCGCCAGGATCATCACTCCCACGAACGACGCGAAATAACGATGGACCATTTCCCGCCAGGCCTTGGGCAGGGAAACGTTTCCGTCGGGCGTTGCCGCTTCGGCGGCCTTGATCTGGTCCGCCGCATAGGATGGCGACAGCTTGCCGTAGCAGCCAGGCCAGTCAGGGCAGCCGAGTCCGGCGTTGCTCAGGCGCACGTAAGCGCCGAGCATCACCAGCGCGAGCGTGGCGACGAGCGTGGCGATGACCAGATGGCGAGAAGACACATGGCGCGAGAAGACGTACAGCGCGGCAAGCAATGGAACTCCCCACACCGCCGCGTGCGCGAGATTCAGGGAAAACTGCCAGACCGCGGAATGACTCACCGTTGCGCCCTATCCTATTTTGTGTTCTGGATCCAGCCGCCGGACAGCTTCATCAGCTTGCTGACATCCTTTTTCACCCGTTGCGGGTCGGCATTCCGCGGGAAACGCATCATGAGGTTGCCGAACGGGTCGACAAGATAAATATGATCCCGCGGCGAGTCCGCTGCGGGCAATCGCGCGAGAAACTCCGCGCTTGCCGGTTGCACCACGCGGGTACCGCGATACTCCGTCTCGACGGCGGACGTCGGCCTTGTGCCGTCGGTAACGATCCAGACCCGCTGGATGCGCTCGCGATCATCGCCCTGCGTGAGCCGGATCTGGCGCATGACGTAGAGCTTGGAGTTGCAATAGTCGTCGCACGCTCCGGTGTCCGCCATCAGGAAGATCCAGTCGCCGCGGAATTCGTCCAGTCGAAATGTCCCGCCATCGCGTTCCGCGATGGCAACGCCGGCGAGCGGCTGCGAGGAAATCAGCTCGCCGTAGTTGGTGAAATTCTGCGGCTTCCAGAAGTAATAGAGCAGCAGGGAGCCGACCACCGGCGCGAGGCTAATCGCGCCCAGCAACAGGAGCATCCGCCTGGTCTTTTTTCGATCGGATGGATTTGACATGGAAATATGCGTAAAGAAATATCATCAGGCCGCAAAACAAAAACCACTGCACGGCGTATCCGTAGTGCTTGGCGATGCCGAAATCCGGCTGCCCGCGGAATCGCTGCAGCCCATCGTCGACGTCGTTTTGCTGCTGCACGACGACGGGCTGGACCTGCAGCCCTGTACGGGCCATGTAGCGGTCTATGGTCAGGTTCTGCCAGACCGGACCGCCGGCTTCCGATTTCGACAATTCGAAGAATCGGCCCGGCACGGTCGCCATGCCGACGATTTTCACGGTGCCTGCAGGCGTCCTGACCTTCGGCAACCGCGAGCGATCGGGGCCGCTCGCAATCCAGCCGCGATCGACCAGGACATGCATCGCCGTATTCGCCATCCGGACGGGCATGACGACTTCGTATCCTGCCTGGCCGTTGTGCATCCTGTTGTCGAGCAGCACCAATCCCTTCGTGTCGAATTCACCCGTGACCTCGACCCTGCGCAGTCGCAGGTCTTCGGCCGATGCCGGCTGCGACGTGAGCAATATCGGCGCATCCGCCTCGCCGCGTTCATAGTCGCGCTGCAGGCGTTCCTTCTCGTGCGCGCGATCGAGCTGCCAGTTTCCGGCCGACGCGGTCAGGCAGACGCCCACGACCGTCGCGATCGCCGGCAGCCAGCGAGGCCGTCGCGGGGAACCCTTCTGGCCGCGTTCGAGTCCCATGTGGAAGGGGTCGTCCTTATCCTTTACACTGGATCGCCGCAATCATCCGGCCACCACCATGCGCATCGTCGTGATCCTTTTCCTGATCTTCATTCTCGCAAGCCTCGGCTCCGCCATGTTCTACCTCGTCCGGGACAAGGGAAAATCCGATCGCACCGTCAAGGCCCTTACCATCCGGATCGCGCTGTCGATGACGCTGTTCCTGATGCTCATGGGCGGCTACTACTTCGGGCTGATCCCGAAGACCGGCCTTTAGAAAAAAACAGCCGCACTTGCGTGCGGCTCGATTTCCCGCGGCAGCCGCGGGAGCCCTCCTCTGTTGTTCTTATGCTGCTTTTCTTGTCGGCCTGCTAGCTAGAGCCAGTAGACCAGCACGAACAGCATCAGCCAGACCACGTCGACGAAGTGCCAGTACCAGGACACGCCTTCGAACGCGAAATGGTGGTCGGCGGTGAAATGCCCCGCGATCGACCGGCCGAGGATGACGATCAGCATGATCGTGCCGATGGTCACGTGGAAACCGTGGAAGCCGGTCAGCATGAAAAAGGTCGCGCCGTAGGCACCCATGCCCAGCGTCAGCCCGAGCTCATGGTATGCGTGGATGTACTCATAGGCCTGCAGGCTCAGGAACAGCACGCCGAGCGCCACCGTCACCGCGAGGCCGAGGATCAGCTGCGGGCGGTTGTTCTTCTTCAGCGCCCAGTGCGCCCAGGTCACGGTCACGCCCGAGGTCAGCAGGATCAGCGTGTTGATCGCCGGAATGCCCCAGGGCTTCATCGCCTCGAACGATTCGGTGATGTACGGCCCGGCGGTCGGCCATACGTCCTTGAAGTTCGGCCACAGCAATTCCATGGTGTCGCCGCTGGCCAGGCCGGGTATCGACAGCGCGCGCATGTAGAACAGGGCGCCGAAGAACGCCGCGAAGAACATCACTTCCGAGAAGATGAACCAACTCATGCTCCAGCGGAACGACAGGTCCACCTGGGCGTTGAACTTGCCGCCCTCGCTTTCGCGGATCACGGTGCCGAACCAGCCGAACAGCATGTAAAGCATCACCGCCATGCCGGCAAGCACGACCCAGGGACCGGCATGCATCTCGTTCATCCAGAGCACGCCGCCGAAGGTCATGAGGAATAGCGCGCACGAACCGACGACCGGCCAATGCGACGGCTCCGGCAGGTAGTAGTGAGTGGATTGGTTGATCATTTTCCGTGTCTCCCTTGATGTCCCGTTGTTGCCCGTTCCCGTCCCGCCCGTTCAGGCGGTGATGAATTTCACCAGCGTGATCAGCGTCGCCACGAAGATCACTGCCCCGATCACGCCCGCAATCGCGACTTGCAGCGGCGTGATGCCGGCAAAGTCTTCCTTCTGGTCCGATCCCCTGCGTACGCCGAAGAAAGACCAGAACACCGTCTTCATCACGCGCAGCGGCGACTTCGACATGCCCTGGACTCCTTCCATCTCAGCCGGCACTAGCCTTCTCCGGCCCCACCGCCGTCGGCGCTGCGCCCTCGACATTGAAGAAGGTATACGACAACGTGACCGTCGTCACATCCTTCGGCAATCCGGGCTCGATCACGAAAACCACCGGCATCTGCCGCACTTCGCCCGGCTTGAAATTCTGTTTCGAAAAGCAAAAGCAATCGATCTTGCGGAAGTACTGCCCGGCGATCTGCGGCCCGTAGCTGGGAATGGCCTGGCCGGTGATCGGGCGATCCGACGCATTGCGCACTTCATACATCACCTGCACGAGCTGGCCGGGATGCACCTGGACGCTTGCCTGCAGCGGCCGGAAGCGCCACGGCAAGTCGCTGCGCACGTTCGCATCCAGCTCCAGCGTCACCACCCGCGTCGCGTCGACCTGCGTATTCGCGACCGGCCCGTTGGCCCTGTCTATCTCGTTGACGCCCGTGACTTCGCAAATCTTCTTGTACAGCGGCACCAGCGCATAGCCGAAGCCGAACATCACCACCGTCACGACCAGCAGCTTCGCCAGGATGCGGCGGTTCTCTGCCGGCCTTTCGTCCCTTTCGTCGCTCATAGCCGGCGCATTGCCCAGACCACCGCGAATCCCAGCGCGATCGCGGCGAGGATCAATCCCGTGCGGATGTTCCTGGCCCGCAGCTTCCTGGCCTGCTGCTCATCCATGCCTCGGTCCCACTCGCGCGCGACGGCGTCGTTCATTTCACGATCGGCGGCGTCTCGAAGGTGTGATAAGGCGCCGGCGTCGGCAGGTGCGTCCACTCGAGCGAATCCGCGCCTTCCCACGGCTTCTGCGGCGCCGGCTCGTGGCTCTTGATGGTCTTGATCACGATGTACAGGAACAGCAGCTGCGACAGGCCGAAGCCGAACGCACCGATCGACGAGATCATGTTGAAGTCCGTGAACTGCGGCGCGTAGTCCGGAACGCGGCGCGGCATCCCGGCGAGGCCGAGGAAATGCTGCACGAAGAAAATCATGTTGAAGAAAATGAACGACAGCCAGAAGTGCAGCTTGCCGAGCTTCTCGTCGTACATGTGGCCGGTCCACTTCGGCAGCCAGAAATAGATTCCCGCGAACGCCGAGAACAGCGCGCCGGCGACCATGACGTAGTGGAAATGCGCGACCACGTAGTAAGTGTCCTGCAACTGAATGTCCACGGGCACGATGGACAGCACGAGGCCGCTGAAGCCGCCGATCGTGAAGAGGAACAGGAAGCCCAGCGAGAACAGCATCGGCGTCTCGAAGCTGAGCGATCCCTTCCACATCGTTGCCGTCCAGTTGAACACCTTCACGCCCGTGGGCACCGCGATCAGCATCGTCGCGTACATGTAGTAGAGCTGCGCCGTGACCGGCAAGCCGGTGGTGTACATGTGGTGCGCCCACACCAGGAAGGACAGGATCGCGATGGAGGCCACCGCGTAGACCATCGAGGTATAGCCGAACAGCGGCTTGCGCGAGAACGCGGGAATCACCTGCGATACCACGCCGAAGGCCGGGATCGCGATGATGTACACCTCGGGATGCCCGAAGAACCAGAAAATGTGCTGGTAGAGCACCGGGTCACCGCCGCCGGCCGCGTTGAAGAAGTGCGTGCCGAAATGACGATCGGTCAAGGTCATCGTGACCGCACCGGCCAGCACCGGCATGACCGCGATCAGCAGGTAGGCGGTGATCAGCCAGGTCCACACGAACAGCGGCATCTTCATGAGCGTCATGCCGGGAGCGCGCAGGTTCAGGATGGTCGTGACGATGTTGATCGAGCCCATGATCGAGGACATGCCAAGAATGTGGATCGCGAAGATGGTCAGGTCCATCCCCATGCCCTGCTGGACCGTCAGCGGCGCGTACAGCGTCCAGCCCACGCCAGGCGCGCCGCCGGGCATGAAGAGGGACAGGACCAGCAGCAGCGCCGCGGGCGGCAGCAGCCAGAAGCTCCAGTTGTTCATGCGCGGGAAGGCCATGTCGGGCGCGCCGATCTGCATCGGGATCAGCCAGTTCGCGAAGCCGACGAAGGCCGGCATGATCGCGCCGAACACCATGATGAGGCCGTGCAGCGTGGTCATCTGGTTGAACACTTCCGGGTTGACGATCTGCATGCCGGGCTTGAACAGCTCCGCGCGGATGACCATCGCCATGAAGCCGCCGGTCAGGAACATGACGAAGCTGAACCACAGGTACATCGTGCCGATGTCCTTGTGGTTGGTCGTCTTGACCCAGCGCATGAGGCCGGTGGGAACGTGATGGTCGTGGTGGTCGTCGTGTGCGTGGCCGTGATCGTGTCCGATGACTGCGCTCATGGTTGCTTCTCCTCGGAATTCCTGGAATGTCTCTTGGGTGGGCGCTGGGTTACTTGGCGGCCTTCACCATGTAATCCACCGCGGCGATCACGTCTGCGTCAGGCAGCGTGGTCATGCCGCCCTTCGGGGGCATCGCGTTCTTGCCGTGCAGCGCGCTGTTGTGCAGGGAATCGGCGCCGGTCTTGATGCGCGGGGCCCAGGCCGCCTTGTCGCCGAACTTCGGTGCGCCCGCGACGCCGGTGCCGTGGCAAACCGAACAGACTTTCTCGTACGTGCCCTTGCCGTCGCCCGTGCCGCCGGCGGCGGCAACCGTGGCCGCCGCTGCGGGCGCCGCGGCGGTCTTGTGCTGGGATGCCCACTCGGCGAACTTCGCCGGCTCGACGGCCTCGACGACGATCGGCATGAAGCCGTGCTCCTTGCCGCAGAGTTCGGCGCACTGGCCGCGATAGGTCCCGGCCTTGTCCACCCTGAACCAGGAATCGCGAATGAATCCCGGAACCGCGTCCTGCTTCACGCCGAAGGCCGGCACCCACCAGGCGTGGATGACGTCGTTCGCGGTCAGCAGCACGCGCACCTTCTTGCCGACCGGGACGACCAGCGGCGTGTCGACTTCCAGCAAATAGTTTTCGCCCTTGGGGGCTTCGCCGTAGATCTGCTCGTGCGGCGTGGCCAGCACGCTGTACAGCTGCACGCCGTCCGCCACCCCAGCGAGGTCGCCTTCGCCCTTGAGGTATTCGTAGCCCCACTTCCACTGGTAGCCGGTGATCTTGATGGTCATGTCCGGCGCCGAGGTGTCGCGCATCGCGAGCACGCTCTTGGTGGCCGGGATGGCCATGCCGATCAGGATGAAGAAGGGGATGACGGTCCAGAGGATCTCGACCGTGGTGTTCTCGTGGAAATGCGCCGCCTTGTGGCCGACCGACTTGCGGTGGTAGACGATGGCATACAGCATGGCGCCGAATACGCCGAGACAGATGACCAGGCAGATCACCAGTACGATGATGTGGAGGTCGTACATCTCGTGGGCGACGGATGTATGCGGCTCCTGCAGGTTCCACTTTGCCTTGTCCTGCGCCCACGCCAGGGCCGGGACCAGCATCGCCAGCGCACCTGCGCCCATTCTCTGCAACAGCGTATTGATCATGCTTCCCCCAAAAGAGTGCCTTTGTATTAGCCGATTTTCAGGTGTTCTTTCAGGCGGCATGCCAGTGCTGCGCGCTGCTCGCCGTTCATGTGAACGCCGAACTCCACTTCCCTGCCATGGGACCGAAGCACGAGCCGGCCTCGCCCCCTGCCGCAGGGCGCGGTATGCGACACCTGCACCCAATGGCGGTTGAATTCGAACCTTTCGATCCTTTTGCCGTGCTGGCTTTCCAGCACGACGAGATCGCCGCGAATCTCGATGCACTCATAGTCGCCGGTCTGCTTTTCCACATACCGGAACGCCAGGTACACCACGAGGATGTCCAGGCCCGCGAAGGGAAAAACCAGCCAGGCGCCGCTGAGTGCGAATCCGAGGGAAATCGCGAGGACCACCACCGCAAGAGAGCCGAGAACCAGAAACCTGCCGCCCGGAGTGAGGGAGTTGTTGCGTCGTGCGACGACCGTGAAATCCGCCGCACCTTGCATCGCTTCGCTGCTCATCTGCAGATCATGCCGATTTCCGTTTTTGCATGCCCTTGCGAGGGGGCTGCAAGACTCGAACCCGTCGCTTTTAAGCGGGCGGGATTGTCGCACAAGCCCTATGCCATGGCAACCGAATGGGCATTGCCAAGTGGCGACCGCCACGCGGATTTTTAGGCATCGAGCAGCAGCGGTTCGAGATCGATCGCGCCGCGAGCCGCGTCGCGAGCCGGGGCATGCGGCATGATTCCAAGCAGCGGTGCCGCCAGCATCCGGCGCAAGGTCTCGACGTTCTCCGCGAACAGGCGCATGTCGGGATCGACACGGTTGGCGACCCAGCCGGCAAGCGGAAGCTTGCGGTGCTGCAAGGCTTCCGCGGTAAGCAAGGCGTGGTTCAGGCATCCGAGGCGCATGCCGACCACGAGGATGGTCGGCGTGCGCAGGGCGAGCGCCACGTCTCCCCAGTCCGCGCCTTCTCCCAGGGGCACGAGAAATCCGCCGGCCCCTTCGACGACGACGCGATCGGCCATTCCGGCGAGCGACGCATGGCAACGACGAATGTGTTCCACCGAAATGCTCCGGTGCGCTTGTTCCGCCGCGAGATGCGGCGCGATCGCCGGCTCGAAGCAATAAGGATTGACGAGATCGAGCGGCGCGCTGACGTTCGACGCCTCGATCAGTGCCTCGACATCCTCGTTCGGATGGACATGAAACTCGCGGCGCGTGCCGCTCGCGACCGGCTTCATGCCCACCGCGCGCAGGCCCCGGCTCGCAAAGCCCTGAAGAAGGGCGGTTGCGATCATGGTCTTGCCCGCGCCGGTATCGGTGCCGGTGACGAACAGGCTTCGGGGCGCGGGTGTTGCCTCGACCGTCATGTTTTCAACGCGCCTTGATGTCGATGACCGGCCTGCCTCCCGGCCCGAGCCGGGGTAGCGGCTTCCAGGCGTGGCCGTAGATGACTTCGAAAGTGGCCGGCAACCGGCCCTCCTGCCGGAATGCCTCGTAGCGGCGCTCTATTTCGCTCAACGCCCGCTTGCCGGTCAAGCCCCTGCTGCGGCCGGCCGCGACGTTGTGCGCACCGAGCGCCTTGAGCTCGCGCATCAACGCACTTACGTCGGCGTAAGTCAGGGTCAGGTATTCCATGTCCATCACGGGGTCGGCGAATCCGGCGCTGACCATCATGTCGCCGATGTCGTGCATGTCGATGAAGCGATTGACGTGGATCTTTCCGTCGCCCGAGGTTGCCGCCCGCAGTTCTTTCAGCGTATCGGGCCCCAGCGTGGTGAACATGACCAGGCCGCCGGGACGCAGGATGCGATGGGCCTCGGCGAAGATCCCGGTCGGATCGGCCGCCCACTGGAAGGCGAGGTTGGACCAGACCATGTCCACGCCGCCGGAACGGATCGGCAGCCGCTCGTTGTCGCCGCAGACGAAGGCGTCGCGTCGCGGGCCGATCCACTTCTTCCACGCCGGGATTCGCTCGCGGGACAGCTCCAGCATGGAGACGGCGATGTCGAGGCCGATCAGCATCGCGCGCGGGTAGCGCTCGCGCAGGGCGCGGGCCGCATGCCCCGTTCCGCATCCCGCATCGAGGATCGCGGAAGGGTCGAGCTTCACCAGATCCAGCCGCTCGAGCGCACGCGCGCAAACCTCCCGCTGCAGCACCGCGGCCTGGTCATACGTCGCGGCCGCCCTTTCGAAGGAACGGCGCATCTGGCGCTTGTCGATTGCCTGGGAGGCGCTCATGACAAGTCGGCCTCGATCCGATGCAGCGCGTCGCACAGCAAATCGACGTCGGATTCCTCGTGCCCCGCGGACAGTGAAATGCGAATGCGCGCGCTGCCCGCAGGCACCGTTGGCGGACGGATCGCCGGAACCAGGATCCCGCGGTCTTCGAGTGCTGCGCTCAACATGATTGCATCTTCGTTGCTGCCCGTTACCAGCGGCTGGATGGCGGTACGCGATGCGCCCATGCGCCATTTGCGCAGGCTGAGATTGGACGAAATCTTCGCGGTGAGGACGGCCAGTCGCTGCCGCCGCCAGTCTTCGGTGCGCATGATCTCCAGGCTCTTCAGCAGCGCCGCGGCCAGCGCCGGCGGACTTGCAGTGGTGTAAATGTAGCTGCGCGCGCGCTGGATCAGCAATTCGATCAACTCCTCGCTGCCCGCCACGAATGCACCGGACACGCCGGCTGCCTTGCCAAGCGTGCCGACATAAGCGATCCGGGAAGAACCGAGGCCGAAACCTGACAGTGTGCCCGCGCCGTGCTCGCCCAGCACGCCCAGGCCGTGCGCATCGTCCACGACCAGCCATGCGTCATGGCGCTCGCAGGATTCCAGGAGCGCAGGCAAAGGAGCGATGTCGCCATCCATGCTGAACACGGCGTCCGTCGCGACGATGCGGCTTCTCGCGCGCGACCGGGACAGGAGGGCCTCCAGCGCGGCCGCGTCGCAATGGGCATAGCGTCGCAGCCTGGCTCGCGACAACACTGATGCGTCGTTGAGCGACGCATGGTTCAGGCGGTCCGCGAAAATCTCCGCGGATCGGTTCGCGAGGACCGTGATTATCGCCATGTTCGCCATGTAGCCGGATGAAAACAGCAGCGCGCGCGGCATGCCGACAAATGCGGCGAGCTCGCGCTCGAGCCTGTCGTGCAAGAGGTGGTGTCCGCTGACCAGGTGAGAAGCGCCGGCGCCGACGCCATAGCGATGAACCGCGTCGATTGCCGCCTCGGCAATGCGCGGATCCGAAGCAAGCCCGAGGTAGTCGTTGCTGCAGAAGGAAAGCAGCGACCTGCCGCCCGATTGCACACGCGCACCCTGCGCGGATTCGAGGATGCGCCGGCGCCGGCGCAGCCCCAAGCGGTCTGTTTCCTCGAGTTCCGCGAAAAGGTCAAGCACGCAAGCGGATGCCTGTGTCAGTCAGGGCCCGGCTTCGGTGCGCGAAAGATCCGGAATCAGCCTGCCGCGGCAGGCATCGGCGCGAGGCCGAGCCTTTCGAACAGGTTGCGATCGCGATCGGCCAGCGGATTGGCAGTGGTCAGCAGCTTTTCGCCGTAAAAAATGGAGTTCGCACCGGCGAGGAAGCACAGCGCCTGCAATTCGTCGGACATGCTTTCGCGGCCCGCGGACAGCCTCACCATGGCGCGCGGCATGGTGATGCGCGCGGCCGCGACGGTACGGACGAATTCGAACGGATCGAGCTTCGGCGTGCCGTACAAGGGCGTGCCTTCGACCTGCACGAGATTATTGATGGGCACGCTTTCCGGATAAGGATCGAGATTGGCCAGCTCGGCAATCAGCGCGGCGCGATTCGCGCGCGTTTCTCCCATGCCGACGATGCCGCCGCAACAGACATGCATGCCGGCCGCGCGCACCTTCCCCAGCGTGTCGTGGCGTTCGGATTGTTCCCGCGTGCCGATGATGTCCCCGTACAGCGCGGGATCGGTGTCGAGGTTATGGTTGTAGTAATCGAGCCCGGCCTGCTTCAACTGCTCGGCCTGGCCCTCCTTCAACATGCCCAGGGTAGCGCAGGTTTCCAGACCCAGCGCCTTGACCTCGCGCACCATGTCCGCGACCTTTTCCAGGTCGCGCTGTTTCGGCCCGCGCCAGGCCGTGCCCATGCAAAAGCGCGATGCGCCATTGGCTTTCGCCGCGCGCGCCGCTTCGACGACGTCTTCGACGGACATCAACGCTTCGTTGCGCACGCCGGTATGGTAACGCGCCGCCTGCGGGCAATAGCCGCAATCCTCGGGGCAGCCGCCGGTCTTGATCGATAACAGCGTCGAAAGCTGGACTTCGTTCGCGGGAAAATGCCGGCGGTGGACTTGCTGCGCGTGATGAATCAGGTCGCTGAAGGATGCATCCAGGAGTTCCCTGACTTCCTCGACCGTCCACGATCGGGAGCCACGTTCGAGCGGGGGCGGGATGAGTGTCGCTGCGGCGTCGGGCATGATGCGTGTGACCCATGGATTCGTTAGCGGGGATGGTCGGGGAAGCCGCTCTTGATGTCAAATTCAATTTCCAGATTTTTGGACAACTGCCAACCACTGCTGCAGTGGATGCTCGCGCCCGCCTGCCTGTTGTGCGGATCGCGCAGCGCCGACGGCGGATTGTGCGCGGGATGCGAGGCGAGCCTCCCGAACTTGCCGATACGGCGTTGCCCGGTTTGCGCGATACCGCAATCGACAGGCGAAACATGCGGTCGATGCCTCGCCAGGCCGCCGAGCTTCGATCGTGTCGTTGCGGCCCTCGCCTATGAATTTCCGGCGACGGTGCTGGTCCAGGGCCTGAAGTATCGCGGCAGTCTGGCCTGCGCGCGGCCCTTGGCGACGGCGCTCGCCAACGTGCTGGACGACGAGCCCTATCCCGACCTGGTCATTCCGATGCCATTGGCGCGCACCCGCACCATCGAGCGCGGATTCAACCAGGCGATGGAAATCGCTCGATATCTGTCGATCGAATTCGGCATCAAGGCGTCGAATGCGGTTTGCCGCCGCACCCGGGATACGGTGCCGCAGATTTCGCTGCCCTGGAAGCAGCGGGCGCGAAACATGCGCGGTGCCTTCGAGTGCAGCGTCAACCTGTCGGGAAAGCGCGTGGCCGTCGTGGACGATGTCCTGACCACCGGCGCGACGCTGAACGAACTCGCGGCCGTGCTCAAGCGCCAGGGCGCAGTCGAGGTCGTGGGATGGGTGGCCACGCGCACGCCCGCGCCGGGTGATGCCTAGCCGTTATTTCTTCCTGGGCTCCGAGAGTTCGCGCAACTGGCGCTCGACAAATTCGTGCAGTTCCGGCGATAGCTGCCTGGTTTCCAGCGCATGCTGGAATACGTCGCGCGCCTCCGCCGACTGGTTCGATGCGCGCAACGATATGCCCAGCCCCATCATCCAGACGCCGTTGCCGGGATTGCCGCGCAGCGCCGTGCGGTAGTAGTCCGTGGCCTCGCGGTGTCTTCCTTCCTTTTGCAGCAACGCGGCCAGGAACGCGTAGAACTCCGGGTCGGACTGGACATACGGAAGTGCCGCGACCATGGTGTTGATCGCGCCAGCCACTTCGCCGCGCTCGACCTCGAGACGCGCCAGCACCATCGCGTGACGCGGCTGGCGCGGGTTGATGTCCAGCGCCTTGCGCAGCAACTGCTCCGCTTCATTGTTGCGCCTGGCTTCGAGCAGCAAGCCAAGAAGCGCCTGGCGCGCGCCTGCATGCGTCTGATCCAGCTTCAGCGCCTCGCGAAAGTCCAGTTCCGCGGCGCTGGCGCGACCTTCCTGGATTTGCGCAACCCCGCGTCGAAACGCGATTTCAGCCCGCTCGGATGGCGGCGCTTCTCGCATCTGCTTGTCGATGGCGGCGGGTGCTTCGTTCGCCGCGGCGGAAAGCGGCACGGGAACGGGCTCGACCGGCGCAGGCAACTTCGGCGCCAGCTCCGGCTTGGGTTCTTCCACTGGCCGTTGCTGCGGCTTTTCCTCCAGCCGCGCGACCGGTGCCGGAGCGCGGGCCGGCAGCGGCTTCGCGACCGTTGGCGCAATGGCCGGCTTTTCCCGCCTGCCGGAAGACGGCTCGACGAGGCTGAGTTCGCTGGAAAGCCGCGACACCGGGTTGAACGTCGGCGGCTCGGCCGCGACCGGCATAGGCTGAGGCATAGAAGGCGGCGGCGCCTGGACGGGAGGCGCAGACGGCTCGCTCACGGGCGCCGTTGCGACCTTGGGCGGCTGCGAGGTTTCGTCCGCGACCCGCCTGGTGAAGACATACGCAGCCGCGCCTATCAGCACGACGGCAACCATGACCACGGCCGCAATGGCAATGGACCGCGATGGCGACTGCCGCGGCACCGGGACCGCCCGCACATGCGGCGGAAGCGCCTTCAATTCCGTTTCCGAGGCGTGTCGCTTCTCGAGGTCCTGCAGGACCTGGTTGATCAGGCTCATCGCTTGGCGTACCAGGAAATCGCCGCCGCGACGATTGCGGCGGCGGCGGCGCCCGCCCACACCAGCGGAGAATAGAGGCGTCTTGCGGAAGGCGTGTCTTTTGCGGCGACCCGCACATGGGAGGCAGACACGTAGTGGCGTCCTTCGCCGTACGCCGCGAGCAAGGCTTTATGCGCAATGACGTTGATCAGGCGTGGCACCCCCCTGCTAGAGCGGTGCAACGCATCGAGCGCGGAGGAATTGAACAGGCGGTCCCCCATGTATCCGGCGATGCGCAGGCGGTGCGAGACGTAGTATTCCACCTCGGCCCGCGACAACGGCGACAAGTGGTACTGGAAGGTGATGCGCTGCTGGAGCTGGCGTATCGATTCGTGGCGCAGCTTCTCGTCGAGCTCGGGCTGGCCGAACATCACCACCTGGAAAAGCTTGCGCTTCTCGGTCTCGAGGTTGGAAAGCAGGCGCAGGGATTCCAGCGTTTCGCGCGGCATCGCCTGCACTTCGTCGAGGCACACGACCACGCGCTTGCCCAGCCTTGCGTATTCGAGCAGGGCGAGGTTCAGGCATTTCACGAGCTCGTGCTCGCCGGCGTCGCGGTCGCATTGCACGCGCAATTCTTCCGCGAGGGCAAGCAGCAACCCGTGCGAGTCCAGCTGCGGGTTCGGCAGGTAGGCCGTGACGACTTCGTCGTCGAGCTGGGAGAGGAAGCGCCGGCAAAGCAGCGTCTTGCCGGTGCCGACCTCGCCGGTCACCTTCATGAAGCCTTCGCCGTTGGCGGTGGCGATCAGCAGCGTGTTGAGCGCCTCCTGGTGCGGCGTGCACGCGAAGGCGAACGACGTGTCCGGCGTCAGGCTGAACGGCGGCTCGCGCAACGCGAAGTGGGTGCGGTACATCGTCAGGCGCGGCGCCGGAACCGGGCCGCGGTCGCGAGCCAGCCTCCGGTCACGAGATCACTGCGCCGGCGCGGGTTCGGATTTGAATACCGGCCGGTCGCTGCGCTCGTAGGCATCGATGCGTTCCTTGGTGTCGAGGATGTCCTGACGCCAGGTCGAGTCGTTCTCGATGACCGTCGGCTTGAGCAATATGACCAGCTCGCTTTTCACCACGGAGCGGCTCTTGCTGCTGAACAGATTGCCCACAACCGGCAGCGTGCCGAGCACCGGCACGCCGCTGCTGTCGCGCGTGGTGGTTTCCTTCATGAGGCCGCCGATCGCGACGATGTTCGCGTTCGACACCCGCACCACGGTGTCGCTTTCGCTGATCGTGCTCGAGGCCAGCGGCAGGCGGAAGCTGCCCGACGTGCCGAGGTCGATGTTCTTCGTCTTCTCGATGACCGAGGACACCGACGGATGGATGTGCAGGATGATCTGGTTCTTCTCGTCGATCTGCGGCGTAACGTCCAGCGCCACGCCCGAGAAGAACGGGGACACGGTGATGGTCGGCGACTGCGTGCTGGTCGTGCCGGTCGTAGTGGTGTTCGTTGTGATGTTCGTCACGAAGAATTCATCCGTGCCGACCTTGAGGACGGCCTTCTGGTTGTTCAGGGTCGCGATGCGCGGGCTCGACAGGACCTGGAGGTTGCCCTGCGTTTCCAGGAAGTTGATCAGGGCGGCGAAGTTGCTGGTCTGGAAGGCCAGGCCGAACAGCGTGCCCGGCGTTCCCACCCCGGCGGAAATGCTTCCCGGCGCGCCCGGGGTCGACGAAAGCAGCGAGCTCGCCGAAATCGTGCCGTCCGGATTGTTCGCCGTGAATCCGGATATCGGTCCGTTCGGCGCCAGCGTCCCGCCGGGCCCGAGCACCCCGCCCGCCAGGCGGCTGTTCGAGCCCTGGGCGAAGGCGGCCCAGTTGACCCCGGTCTGATGGCTGTCCGAGAGCTGGACGTCGATGATCTTGGCTTCCAGCATGACCTGCCGCTCGACGACGACCTGCATGGTCTTCAGGAACTCGGCGACGCCGCGTTGCTCGACGGGAAGCGCGCGCACGACGATCACGCCGGCCTGCGGGCTCATGACGACGTTGCGACCGCCTTCCTTGCCGACGATGGCACGCAGGGCGGCTTCGATCTCGGCCCAGAAATCGTTATTGGACGTCGTGCTGATCCGGCTGCTTTCGAGCGAGGTCGTGGAGACGCCCGTGCCGTTGGTCGCGGGTGCCGGAACGGGCGCGCCCGCGGTGTTCGAGCTGCTGTCCGAGATGGCACCCGACGTCACCCTGACTTCCGTCTTGCCCTTGCGCTGGCTCATCAGGTAGTTGACCTGGTACACCCGCGTCTGCAAGGTCAGCGGCTCGATCAGGATGCGATTGCCCTGCACCTTGTATTCGTATCCGTACACTTCGCGGATAGTGTCCAGCGCTTCGAATACGGTGACGTCGCGAAGGTTGACCGATATCGCGTCCTTGACGCCGGGGTGGACGACCATGCTGTAGCGCGTGCCGGACACGATCGCCATGAACACCTGGCCGGCCGGCGCGTTGTTGACCGCCAGGTCGAAGCGCGGCTCGATCGGGCGGCCATCGACTTTCGGCATTTCCACCGTCAGCGGCGGCAGCAGCGCCTTGCCCACGTCGTCGGCCTGAGTGGCGGTCTGGGGCGCGTTCGCGGCCTTCGCCATTTCCTTCTTGGCGCTCTCGTAGGTCGTGCCCGTCGGCGTCGTGGTCGACGTCGCGCATGCGCTCAGCAATCCGGTCAGGATCAGGGTTGGCAGTGTTCTCATGTCGTCTTCAAGTTTTTCTCAATTCTTGTTGCCTGCAGGCTTCTCCGCCTTCGACTGCTTCACAACGACGGACGCGGCGTCGGATCCCGGCCTCACCAGATCCGGATAAAGCGGAACCGTGCGCAGGCCGTCGTGGGTGCGCAGGGTCACGCGCTCGGGGGCGACTGCGACCAGCACGGCGCCGCCGACCGAGCCGCCGATGGCGACGACTTCGCCGTTTATGATCGCATAGCGGCGTTCGGGCGAGATCAGGACAGATTGCAGCGTCCAGCCAGATGGCTCGACTTTACCCGCCGCCCGTGCGCTCGATGCCGGCGGCCGCGTCGGATCGCGCAGTGCCTGGGCCTGCGCGGACGACGCAATGCCCACCGCGGCGACGATGCCGAGAAGCGCGCGATGCCTCATACGACGAGCCATGCTTCCTCCAGGCTCAGCGTGTACAGCGTGACCGTCATGTACACCTTGGGATAATCGACCGAATTTACGCTGGTGCGCGCGAAGAACATGCGCCACGGCAGCTTTTCCAGGCGCGACTGGTATTCGAGCAAAGCGATGTAGTTGCCCTCGACCGTCAATTCGATGCCGTGCTTGTAGACCAGGTTCTTGCCTGCTGCCGTCGCCGTGCCGGCGGCCTTCTCCGCGGGCTCGACCAGGGCTGCCACCGGCAGCGTGCGCAGCTTGACGAGGCGCACACGCGAATCCCGATCGAGCATTTCCTCGAGCACCTTGACCATGCGGTTCGGCGGGACGAGCCCCTGCTGCACGCCGCGCAACTCGTTGTCGAATCCGCTCAACTGGCGTTGCAGGTCATCGACGCGCTTGCGCGCTTCCATGTCCGGATCCTGCTTGAGGCGTTTGGCCAGTTCGGCATTCTGCATCTGCATGCGCGCGAGGTCGGCACGCTGCCTCTCCACGCTGGTGGTCACCAGCTTATGACGCGTCCAGGCGCCGTCGATGACCAGGGCGAACATGAGGCCGGCAATGATCGCCACGCCCGCCACGAAGACCATCAGCCGCTCGCGCGGCTGCATCTTGTCGAATCGCGCCGCCAGCTTTTCCCAGGCCTGTTTCATTGGGTCTTGCCCGTCCCGGACGCAGTCCCGCCGTCCGCCTTCGTCGTCAGCTTGAATTCCACATAGTCGGCGCGAGGCTGGTTCCTGGCCGCCGGATCCACCGGCGGCTCCTGGATGATCAGCTCGGAAAACGGGTGTCCCTGCATCGCGCTTTCCCCGTTCAACCGCTTCAGGTAGCTGGGCACGTAGGCCGCCTGCGCGGCCCGGCCCTCGACGGACACGTCGCGCCCCGCGGTGGCGATGCTCAGGCCGGTCAGCCAGATGCCCTCGAAAGACTGGCGGGCGAATGCCTTGAGATGGTCGGAATAGCCCCGCGTGTCGCCCAGTCCGCCGGAATGCAGCGCGGTCATGACCTCCTCGCGGCCGCGGACGTCCGCTTCGAGGCGCGATATTTCCTCGGCAAGGCGCGGATCGTGGTGACGCGAAGACATTTCGCCTCCCAGCCGCTGGGCCTCCGCCTGGGCGGCGGCGAGCTGCTGCACGACTTCGCGCTCCTGGGATTCGGCCGTGCGCAGCCTCGCCAAGCCAAGCGCGGCCACGCCTGCCGCCAGCACGACGACGACGGCCCAGCCGATGACGGCACCCTTGAACGACAGCAGCTCGTGTCGTGGTTCGAAGGCCGGATTGTAGAGGTTGATCTGTTGCGGCACCGTTGTTCCGTCCTAGGTCGATTCGACGCGCAGCGCCGTTCCCAGCGTTTGCCATCTCAGGAATTGCTCCGCCGGCTCGCGCAGTTCCGGAACCTGATGGAAATCCAGCACGTCGCCCAGATTCAGGGTTTCCACCGGCGCCGACAGGTTGCCGGCGAGGTAGGTCGACAGACCGAGCTCCTCGGGTAGCGGCGCCAGCAGCAGGCGGGCAACCGGGATGCTGCTGAACTGGCGATCGAAGTGATCCAGCGAGCGCTGCAACTCCAGGGCGATGCGCTCGAACAGCTGGTCGCGCATCTGCCCCTGCACATTGACGAGCTGGTCGAAGCCGATTTCTATCCGGCGCGACAGGTAAAGGTCGCCACCCGAGGTGAAGGTCAGCAACCCGCCGTCCTTGCTGAAACTGAGCATCGCCAGTGCGCGGTGGTCCACTTCGTAGAGCGCGGCAAGATTGCGCTGGGCCAGTTCCGCGATCTCGATGACGCGCAACGGAACCTTCGCCTGCGCGAACAGCTTCATGCAGGCCTCGATATCCTGGTTGCGCGCGGAAACCGCATAGACCGAACGACTGCGTCCGGTGGCACCCTGGGCGACTGGCATGGACATGACGTCGAGCGTCGCCGTTTCCACTGGATACTCCAGGAACTCCTTCAGCTTCCAGCGCACGGCGGATTTCATTTCCGCTTCGGGGACGTTCGGCGAATCGACCAGTTGCAATTGGTACTGGCGCACCGGCAGGACGGTCGCACAACGGTAGCGGTCGAGGTGCATTTCCTTGCGCATTTTCTGCAGCGTATCGACGGGCGAGCCCGCGTCGGCAAAGCTCGCGCAGATATCCACGACCGGACGCTCCGAGCCGTTGCGTCGAACATGCCCGACTTCCGCACGATCGCCGTAGAGATTCACCGATGCCAGTTCAGCAGCGCGGGTTTTCGAAAATAGGGAGCGCATTATCGCCAATGTTAATTTCCAACGCGAAGATATATCAATAACCCATTGTCGTCAATAAAGAATTATTGATCTCAAAGCAGTGTTTCGTGCCGTGGCGCAATTCCGTCCGTAAACCGAATTGCCCGCCGATGGCGGGACGCTGCGGCCGGTGGCGATGAATGGCCCTCCTTGCAGTTGCGAATTCCGCACGGCACGAAAGCCGCTGCTACCACTTCACCGCCACGACTCTCGCACGCACAGCGATTTTGCAAGTGCTATGCCACGCATCTTTCGACGCAAACATTCCGGTTTCTGGAATTGCTTTAGATGTTCACGCTCATCCTTGGAATTTTTCCGCGGATACGCGCACGGATTCCACGAAACGCCTGTCGAACTCCCGACAGCCTGGCGATATCCCCGCAGCGGGTACGCAACTCCCTCAATACACTTCACGCAGATAGATGAATTCATCCGCGCTCTTGAATACGCCGAAGGTGGCAATGCCGGCCGGGTTGGCGCTGTAGGTAGACGAGCCCCAGTTCCCGAGCAGCCATGGCAAGGCGGCGCTCGTTACCGCCGTCGAACCCGGCGCGCAGGTGTTGCCGGTGCTCGTGCCGTCGAGGTTGACCGTGAGGTTGACCGAGCCGTTGTTCCCCGAGCCGGGTTTTGTGAGCTTGAGCGGGGAAAAAGCCGAAGGCGAGGCGGTGGATGAGGCCTTGCCGCCGTTGAACGGAATCGTCCCGGCCGGACTGAGTCCGGTCTTGCAGCCCACGGACAAATCCGTGTTGCCCGTCACCGCGCTCATGCGAATGTTGCTCGCCACCAGTGTGGTGCAGGAATCATCCGTGTTGAGCTGGAAGCCGCCCGCGTTGTAGTACTCCACGCTCAGGGCTTGCGGCAGGTCGAGCAATGCGCTGCCGTACGAATTGTTGAGGCGCATGCGGCCATAGCGCATGGCATCGGCGGTAGCTCCGCCGAACGAAATGCCGCCATTCAAGGTGGCGGCTCCGAACGTCGCTGGATTGCCAGCGTAGGCCACGCCGTCGGAGTCTATGACATTGATGGCCAGCCCGATATCCGCATTGAACGGCGCGCTCGGCGTGGTGGAGCTGCGCGCAAAGGAAAATGCAAATCCCGAACCGAAGGTCAACTTGCCGACACCCGCGGTGAACGTGCCGATGGTTGGATCGCCGCTGACCGAGCTGGGACTGACTGTCAGCACTGGCGTAGTACCACCGCCAAGCGCGTCGAACCGGGCATACCGGCCCGACTGGGTATCGTAGGGTGCCTGGTTGAGGCTGGTACCGGTGGCATTGGAAAACTTCATGTAGGCGCCGACGTAGTTCGAGGTCGTCGCGTTGAGGCGATTCCTGGCGGTGACTGTGATCTCCGGCAACATCCCGGCAGCCGTCGAATACGCGAAGGATTGACCAACGTAGGTAAACGCGCCGGCGTTGCATGAAGCGGCAAACTGCGGCGTGTTCAGGCTGACCGCGAAGTTGTCGGGCACGAAGCGACCCACGTATCCGCCGGCTGTGCCGGTTCCATCCATTCCACTGTTTCCAGTAACGGTGATTCCTGACGTGATGTAGTTACTCGCGGTGGCAGTCAGGAAAACGTTGCCGACCTCGCCGTAGCACCAGTCGGTAATGGTGGCCGCGCCTCCGGAGAAACTGGCGGCGGCGATGCTTGCCGCACTTGCGCAGGTGGCCCCGCGCGAGATCGCACCCGTGGCAATGCCGGGCAGGTTCGCGCTCGCGGCAACCGTGACAGCAGCAGCAAAATTGGACGTCAGCCCGTTGTTGGTGATATCGACGCCGGCGTCCGGCACGCCATCTGAATCCGTGTCTTCGCCTGCCGCCCACCGATACGCGCCCAATGTCATGGTGAAGTTTGCTCCCGCCGCGGCAAGCTTGGTCGCGGTGGCACTCGTTCCATGCTGGACAGTCGTGGTTGAACTTGCGCCGCGGAAGGCGAAGCCGAAGGGACGCACGACGAAGGTGTTGCTCGACCCGGAGAGGAACGTCGAGGCCGGCGGCGAGGGCAGCGCGTATTGCGCGAACAAGCTCACGCTGCCCGCATCCGGGTAG
>DASZTG010000066.1:0-22098 GCA_035548375.1 Burkholderiales bacterium | reverse complement strand
GAAAAGGAAAAGGTCACGGTGTCGGCAGGCGTGCCGACGGTCTGGCTCGGCCTGCTGGCCTTCATGAAGCAGAACAACAAGACGTTCAGCACGCTCAAGCGCACGGTGATCGGCGGGTCGGCTTGCCCGCCGGCCATGATCCGCAGCTTCGAGAAAGACTACGGCGTGCAGGTGATCCACGCTTGGGGCATGACGGAAATGAGCCCGCTTGGCACCGTCAACACGTTCAAGGCCAGGCACGGCGCCTGGACCGACGAGCAACGGCTCGCGCTGCAGAACAAGCAGGGGCGCACGATTTTCGGCGTGGACATGAAAATCGTCGACGGCGAAGGCAAGGACCTGCCGTGGGACGGCAAGGCGTTCGGCGACCTGCTGGTGCGCGGCCCCTGGATCTGCCGCGAATATTTCAAGTCCGAGAGCGCCAACCCCGTCGTCAAGGATGAAGCCGGACTCGAATGGTTTCCGACAGGCGACGTCTGCAACATCGACCCGGACGGCTACATGCAGATTACCGATCGCTCCAAGGACGTCATCAAGTCCGGCGGCGAATGGATCAGCTCCATCGACCTGGAGAACACCGCGGTGGCGCATCCCGCCGTCGCGGAAGCCGCGGTGGTAGGCATCCGCCACCCGAAGTGGGACGAGCGTCCGCTGCTGGTCATCGTGAAGAAGAAGGACGCGCAGGTCACCCGCGAGGAGATGCTGAAATTCTTCGAGGGCAAGGTCGCGAAATGGTGGATGCCGGACGACGTCGTGTTCGTCGACCAGTTGCCGCACACCGCGACCGGCAAGCTGCTGAAGACCAAGCTGCGCGAGGATTTCAAGGATTACAGGCTGCCGACTGCCTGACACAGGCCGGTCGCGACCCGTGGCACGCTAGTTCGCGGGAACAGCGGGAGGTGCGCGCCTTTCGCCGGTGCGGCGCATGGAAGATTGCGCGCGCTGGCGCACGAGGTCGATGTGCTGCCGGAACGCATACAGGTTTTCCGAGTACGAAAGCGGGGTTTCGATCCTGTGGACGGCGTCGTCGAGCCGGTCAAGCCGGCTGACGATGCTATCGAGTTCCTGCGAGCTGCGACCTTCCTCGAGCTCCAGCTCGATTTCCTTCAGCAGCGCGTACCACCGATAAATGCGCGATCGCACGCGCCAGCGATAAAGCTGGGGCAGCAGCCTGCCGGCCGGAATCAGCACGACCAGGGCGGGAATCACCAGGACCAGCAGGCGGTCGACGAGGTTCGCAAGCCAGTACGGCAGGTAGCGCTGCAGCAGCGGCGGCCCGGATTTGTAGAAGCGCGCGGCCTCGGGGCTCAGCGGCAGCTCGGTATCGTTCGGTCCCGGAAACTGGTGCAGCCGCGAAAACATCATCGGCGCGTCGTGGACTTCGGTCGCTGCGCGCAACAGCAGGTAAGCCAGCGCGGGATGCAGGTCTTCCTTCACGACCAGGTTGGCCGTCGTGCCCAGCAGCTCGATGTCATGGTCGGGGATGTTGCCCGCAAGATCGATGACACCTTCCGGCAACAGGAACTTCGAGAGATAAAAATGCTGGCGCGTGTAGGCTTCCGCGCGCGAGAAACTCAGCAGGCGGACGTGCGGCGCACGCAGGAGCTGGTGGACCAGCGGCGACTGCGGGCTCGCCACGAAGAATGCCGCGTCGATGCCGCCCGACATCAGCAGATTGGCTGCGGCCTGGCCGCCGGCATTGATGATCGTGGTCGGCGGCTTCGCGATCCCGCTCGATTCGAGCAGCACCCTGGCCAGCGCCGCCGTGCCGCTGTGCTCCGCGCCGATCGCGATCATCTTTCCCTTCAGAGGCGGCAACCTGTCCAGGACGCGATCGCCGCGATAGAACACCCACAGCACTTCGTTGTAGACGGCACCGAGCGACACCAGCTTCTGCACGCTTTCCGCGGGCGCCGCGCTGACGATGCCGCCCTGCACGAGCGCCACGTCGACTTTCACGGCAGGATCAGTCAGGCGGCGCAGGTTTTCGACCGCCCCGCCCGAGGGCCACATGCGCAAGGTAACGCCGTCGCGGGCCAGGATGTCGCGGTATTTCATCGCGAAGGCGTGATAGTTGCCATCCGCGACCCCGGTGGACATGACGATTTCCGTGGGTGGCGCAGGCCGCATCAATAGCAGGGTCGCGCCGAACGCGCCGACGATGAGCAGCGTGGCGGGCAGCGCGATCAGCAGGAGATCGCGATTGAGCCTGAGCTTTTTTCTGGCGGCCATCGGCACCCAGCCGAGATCCCCGGCTTCTCACGTTCGAGCCGAGATATTGGATCAGCCGCCGGTCGGTCGCAAGCTGCGGCGCCATGGGCCTTCAATAGCCCTTCGCGCGATCGACGATGCCCATCGGTGCCTCGCCACGTTCCATGCGCCTGATGTTTTCGATGACCTGGCCGGCGGCGTCGGCCACCACGGTGGGCGCCGCGGCGTGCGGCGTCACCGTGATTTTGGGGTGCCGCCAGAAGGCATGCGCGGGCGGCAGCGGCTCCTGCCGGAAGACGTCGAGCATCGCGCCGGCAAGGTGGCCGGCGTCGATCGCGGCGACGAGGTCGTCGTCCGCGACGTGCTCGCCGCGGCCGATGTTGACCACGTATGCGCCGCGCGGCATGTGTGCGAACGCGCCGGCGTCGAGGATGTTGCGCGTCGAGGGCGTGAGGGGCAGCACGTTTACCACCACGCGCGAGCGGCCCAGGAAGTCGCCGAACTGGTCGTCGCCGCGGAATACCTCGATCCCTCGCAGCTCCTTTGGGCTGCGCGCCCAGCCTGCGACCGGATATCCAGCCGCCGCGACGCGTCGCGCTACGACGCCGCCGATGACGCCCAGTCCCATGACCCCGACCGGCCACTGCGAGGCCGGTTGCCATGGTTCGCGCAACCACCTCGCTTCGCGCTGGCGCGACGCGTACGCCGGCATGCTGCGCTGGAAATGCAGTACCGCAGCCAGCGCGTATTCCGACATCGGCCCGGGCAGACCGGCCTCCACCAGGCGCAACACCGGCACGGCCGCAGGCAGCATGGGATCGTCGAGCACGGAATCCACGCCGGCGCCCAGCACGAGGATCGCTTCGAGGTTGGGAAACCTGGACAGCATGCCCGGGGGCGGACGCCAAACGAGCGCAAAACGGACCTCCTCCGGCGGCCCGCAATCCGGCCAGATCCGGAAAGACATGCGCGGAAATGCCTCGGCAAAAACCGCGCGCCAGGCGTCGGGGGAATCGGAATCGCTGCAGAAAAGGAGCGTCATGGGTGGTCGGGTCCCGAATGCATGCGCCGGATGCTAGAGTGCGGACAGGCTACGCGCCAGCGAGCCGCACAACAACGACCGGGGGAACCATGAGCAAGCTGTACGACGCGCCGCAGCGTGCCTTCCAGGACGCATTCGATACCCGCCGCATCGCCGACGCGGCCGAGCAGATCATCGTGCATTCCGAAATCGCGGACAACGAGAAGGGCTTCATCGAAAGCCGCGACATGTTCTTCCTCGCCACCGTGGACAAGCGCGGCTTTCCGACCTGCTCCTACAAGGGCGGCGACCCCGGATTCGTTCGCGTCGTCGACAAGGGCACGATCGCCTTTCCCAGCTACGACGGCAACGGCATGTTCTATTCGATGGGCAACATCCGCGCCCACGACAAGATCGGCATGCTGTTCATCGATTTCGAAACGCCGCACCGCATGCGCCTTCATGGCACTGCAACCATCGATGAAAACGATCCGCTGATCATGGAATTCACGGGCGCCGACATGGTGGTGCGGGTGAAGGTCGAGGAACTGTTCATCAACTGCCCGCGCTACGTGCATCGCTATACCAAGGTCAAGCCTTCGCAATACGTGCCCCGTGCGGAATGCGAGACGCCCTTCGCGGTGTGGAAACGCATCGATGCCATCCAGCCCGCGCTCGCCGCAAAGGACCAGGGCAAGGCCGAAGCCGCGGGCGGCCTCATTACGATGGACGAATATTTCGAGAAAGTCGGCAAGGGCGAGGCTTGAAAGCGTGAATGTGCGAAGGGTTAAGGCCGTTCAGGCTTCTACCTTTCACGCCTGCATCACTTTCACTCCTTCACCCCTTCCCTCATTCACGCCTTCTCACATTCACGCTCCTAAGGTGCCCTGACCTCGAGGTTGTCGATCAGGCGAGTCTGCCCGAGCTTCGCGGCGCCGAGGATCACCAGGTCCTTTTCGTTCGCGTCCGGGCGCAGGACGCCCTTCTGCGAGCGCACCACCACATAGTCGACATGCCAGCCGTGCCGGGCCAGCAACGCACCGGCGGCATATTCCATGGCGATGAAATTGCGATCTCCGCTGAGGATAGCGTCGCGCACGATCAGGATGGCTTCGCGCAGGCGCGTCGCCTCCTTCCGCTCTTCCGGCGAAAGAAAGCGGTTGCGCGACGACAGCGCCAGGCCGTCCTCCGCGCGCACCGTCTCCGCGGGAATGATGCGAACCGGCAGCGCGAACTGCTCCACCATCTGGCGCACGATCGCAAGCTGCTGGTAATCCTTCTTGCCGAACACCGCGACCTGCGGCTGGACGGAATTGAACAGCTTCAACACCACCGTCGCCATGCCGCGGAAATGTCCCGGCCGGAAGCGGCCCTCGAGCTTGTTGGCGACCTTGGGCAGGTCCACGTAGAAAATCTGCGGCGACGGGTACATTTCCTTTTCGTCCGGCGCCCAGACGATGGTATTGCCTTCGGCTTCGAGCTTCGCACAGTCGTCCTCGAACGTGCGCGGATACTTGTCGAAGTCTTCGCCCTGGCCGAACTGCAGCCGGTTCACGAATATCGTGGTCACGGTCACGGGCGCGTGGCTGCGCGCAATGCGCACCAGGCTCAGGTGGCCGTCATGGATGTTGCCCATGGTCGGCACGCAGCCGACCAATGGCTCGTTCTTCAGGCGTCCGCGCAGCGCGGCAAGCGTCTTGATGACTTCCATGTCCGAGGGGTGAGGCGGGAGGCATCAGGCGAAAGGCGTAACCGCACGGATCGATTACCCCTCACTCCCCATGGCTCGCGCCTCGCGCCCATCCTCCCTAAAAGCTGTGCTCCGGCCCCGGGTATGTCCCGGCCTTTACTTCCTTAACGTAACGCCCGATCGCATCCGCGATCGACGCTGATCCTTGCATGAAATTCTTCACGAAACGCGGTTTCTTGCCCGGATAGATGTCGAGCATGTCGTAGAGGTTGAGGATTTGTCCCGAGCACTGCGGGCCCGCACCTATGCCGATGACGGGAATCGACAGCGCGTCGGTCAGCGCCCTGCCCACCGCAGCCGGCACCAGTTCCACAACCATGAGGCTCGCACCCGCGCGCTCGAGCGATTTGCCGGCATCGATCAGACGCTGCGCGGAATCATCAGTCTTGCCCTGTATCTTCCAGCCGCCGAGCGCGTGCACGGACTGGGGCGTGAGGCCGATATGTCCACAAACCGGAATACCGCGGCTCGCCAGGAACTCGACCTGCGGCGCCATGATCTCGCCGCCTTCGAGCTTGACCATGTGCGCGCCCGCGCTCATCAGGCGCGCTGCGTTCTCATACGCTTTGTCGATCCCGGACTGATAGCTGCCGAAGGGCAGGTCGCCAAGAACGAGCGCGCGCTTCGTACCCCGCGCGACGATGCGCGTGTGGTAGACCATCTCGTCCATCGTCACCGGCAAGGTCGAGTCGTGCCCCTGCACCGTCATGGCCAGCGAATCGCCGACCAGAAAAATATCGATGCCGGCGGCATCCAGCAGCGCCGCAAAGCTGGCATCCGTGCAGGTCAGCATCGTGATCCGGTCCGCGTCCTGCCGCATTTTCTGCAGGACGTTCGTCGTTACCTTCATCGGAACTCTATGGGTTGGTTCTTATTCGCCGCGGCTGAAGAACTCGCGCGGCCCCCGCATTTCGGTGATGCGGCGCAACAATAAATCAAAATCGCGGGCGTCATCAACAAAATTGAGGTGGTCGCTGTTGACGATCAGCAGCGGTGCGGCCGAGAACTGGTAGAAAAAGCGGCTGTAGGCGTCCGCGAGGCGCACCAGGTACTCGCTGGAAATCTTGCGCTCGTAGGCGATGCCGCGGCGATGCACGCGCTCGATCAGCTTGTCCGGCGAAGCCTGCAGGTAGATGACGAGGTCCGGCGCGGGCGCCTGCGGCAGCAGGTGATCGTAGATTTGCTGGTACAGGTGCAGTTCATCGTCGGACAAGGTCAGCCTCGCGAACAACGGATCCTTGTCCAGGATGAAGTCCGCGACCGTTCCGCCTTCGAACAGGTCGATCTGCTTGAGGCCACCCACCTGCTGCGCGCGCTGGAACAGGAAGAACAACTGCGTCGCCAGCGCATGCCGGCGCGGATCCTCGTAGAAGCGGCCGAGGAAGGGATTGGCGTCCGGATCCTCGAGCAACAGCGACTTGCCCAGGTGCGCGGACAACCTGCGCGCGAGGCTGGTCTTGCCGGCGCCGATCGGACCCTCGACGACGATATAGCGGTATTTTTCAGGCGACATCGATTTTTTCCACGCCCGAACGATCGACCCGCGCGAGCAGTTGCGAAGCCCTCTCCCGGCCGGGCACCTGCGCATCGGGCGCGATTTCCGCGAGCGGCACCAGCACGAACGCGCGCTCGTGCAGGCGCGGGTGCGGCAGCGTCAGGTTCTCGCCATCGAGCACGAGATCATCGTAGGTCAGCAGGTCGAGGTCCAGCGTGCGCGGCGCGTTGCGCACGGAGCGGCGCCGGCCGTGGCGATTCTCGATCGCATGCAATTCGTCCATCAGCGCCTCGGGAGCAAGCGCGGTCTCGAGCTTCGCCACGGCGTTGATGAAATCCGGCTGGTCCGCATAGCCCACGGGCGCGGTGCGGTAGAGCGAGGATGCGGCGACGACGCGGGTGCGATCGATTTCGGCAAGTTCGCGAATCGCCCGCACGACCTGACGCTCGGGATCTTCGAGATTGGCGCCGATTGCCACGAAGGCCTGCGCCATGCCCGAGGTCATTCCGATTCCGTGGCCGCAGGTTCGTCGGCGGGCTTGGCTGCCGCGCCGCCGGATTTGCGGCGCCGCCTGCGGCGGCGCGGACTGCGGTCGGGCAGCAGCATTTGCTTGCGCGTCGGCTCGTCGGCCTTCTGGAAGTTTTCCCACCATTCCGCGATTTCCGCGTCGACTTCGCCGCTGTCGCAGCGAAGCACTAGGAAATCGTAGGCCGCGCGAAAGCGCGGATGCGCGAGCACGCTGTTGGGCCGCCGCCCCGAGCGCGCGAGGAAACGCGGCTGCAAGGTCCAGATATCCTTCATGTCCGCGCCGAAGCGACGCGGGATGGAAAGCTTCTCGGCCTGCACGTGGATCACGTGGTCCATCGCCTTGAACAGCGCCGGCATCGGGCCCAGGCCCTCTTCCTGCGCCGTCTTCCACGCGGCGAGGACTTCATGCCAAAGCAGCGCGGCGAACAGGAAGCCGGGCGACGTGGGCTTGTCCGCGCGCACGCGCTCGTCGGTGCTCTTGAGCGCCATCATGACGAACCGCTCGCCCATCGGCTGCTCGAGGATCACGTCGAGCATCGGCAGCAGGCCGTGATGCAGGCCTTCCTGGCGCAGTTGCAGCAGGCAGGCGCTGGCATGTCCGGAGAACAGCAGTTTCATCATTTCCTCGAACAGGCGCGCGGACGGGACGTTCGCCAGCAGCGGGGCGAGGCTCTTGATCGGCGCGCGCGTTGCCGCCTCGATCTTCAGCCCGAGCTTCGCGGACAGGCGCACGGCGCGCAACATGCGCACCGGATCCTCGCGATAGCGCTGCTCGGGATCGCCGATCATGCGCAAGCGGCGCGCCTTGAGGTCGTCCAGGCCGCCGCAGAAATCCAGGATCTGCTCGGTCGCCGGATCGTAAAACATGGCGTTGATGGTGAAGTCTCGCCGGGTCGCATCCTCTTCCTGGGTGCCGAACACGTTGTCTCGCAGGATGCGGCCGTGCTCGTCGGCGCGCTGGTCCTCCTGGACTTCGCCCTGCTTCGCGCGGAAGGTGGAAACCTCGACGGTGTCCTCCCCGAACATCACATGGACGAGGCGAAACCGCCGGCCGATGATGCGGGACCGGCGGAACACGCTCCTCACCTCCTCCGGCGTGGCATTGGTCGCGACGTCGTAGTCCTTGGGCTCGAGGCCGAGCAGCAGGTCGCGCACCGCTCCGCCGACGACATAGGCGGCATATCCTTTTTCCTGCAGGCCGGTGGTGACGCGGCGTGCGCTGGAGCTGATTTTTTCCCGGGAGAGCCCGTGCTTGCTGCGCGCAATGGCTTGCGGCTGGGCTGGGGACGATGACCGGCCGGAAAATACCCGGCGAAGCAGTTTCCGAATCATCGAATAGCGGAGGTTTCCGGTGCAGCGTGAAAGCGCGAATTATACATGCGGCCCCTGCGCCGGCCGCCGTGCCGGCAGGAACAGGCGCTCGCCGGCGGCCTCCACCGCGGTCAGCGGAAAGCCGTAGAGCTCGCCAAGCTGGCCGGCGTCCAGCATTTCGGCGGCGGTACCGGCCCGCCAGCGCCCGTCCCCGAAGAACAGCAGGAAGTGGTTGCAGTAGCGCGCGGCGAGCAGCAAGTCGTGCAGGACCATGACGACGACGGCATTGCGGTTCCGGGCCTCGGCCGCAAGCCTGTCGAGCAGCAGGGTCTGGTGCGGCAGGTCCATGTGCTGCAGGGGCTCATCGAGCAGGTAGACGTCCGGTCGCTGGGCGAAAAGCTCCGCGCAGCGCGCCCGCTGGCGCTCGCCGCCGGAGAGCGACGCGTACGCGCTCGCGGCCAGTGCATCGAGATGCATGCCATGCAATTCCTCGTCGGCTATGCGTTCGTCCTCAACGCTCCATCCGAAGGGACTGCGCGCATGCGGGTATCGGCCCAGCAGGACGTAGTCGCGCGCGCTGCCCCAGAATTCGCGATTCTCCTCCTGCAGCATCACGCCGATGCGCTTCGCCAGTGCACGCCGGGAAATGGACCCGAGCGGTTCTTCATCCAGCCTCACGCTGCCGGCCTGCGCCGCCTGCAACCCTGCCAGCGCGTGGATGAACGTGGACTTTCCGCTGCCGTTGCGCCCGAGCACCGCCCAGATCTCGCCGCCGCGCAATTGCACCGCCAGGTCGCGCGCCAGCAACCGGCCGGGATAAGCGAGCGTCAACGCGTCAGTGCGCAGCATGGCGCCCCTTTCCGGCCAGCAGGAGCAGGAGAACCGGCACGCCGAGCAACGCGGTCAGCACGCCGACCGGAAACTGCAGCGGCGCCCATGCGCTGCGCGCGACCGTGTCCGCCAAAGTCAGCAGGCTGCCGCCCAGCAACATGGACACGGGAACGAGCCAGCGGTGATCGACGAAGCCGGCGAGGCGCGCGATATGCGGCACGACCAGGCCGACGAATCCGATGGTGCCGCCCACCAGTACGGCGGTGACGGCCGCAACCGCGGCAATCGCGATCAACGTGGCTTCGATGCCGTTGACTGCCACGCCCAGCGATTTCGCCTTCATGCGGCCCAGGACGAGCGCGTTCATGGCTGGAGTAAAAGGAATCGCGAGAATCAGCAACAGCACTGCGACAATCAGGGCCGGCCATGGCGTGCCTGCGTAGCCGAGATCGCCCATCAACCAGAACAACATTCCCTTCACCGCCGCCTGCGGGGAAAGCACGAGGATCAGGCTGAGCAGCGCATTCAGTCCGGCGGCGACAACCACGCCGGTGAGCAGCAGCCGGTAAGGGTTCCAGTTGCCCGCGCGCAGGCTGAAGCCGAACACCAGGATGGATGCCAGCGATGCGCCCGCGAGGCCGAATCCGGTCTGCATTGCCGCGCCCAGGCCCAGCAGCATCCCGAACATGACGCCGAGCGCGGCGCCGCCGGAAATACCGAACACGTACGGATCCGCGAGCGGATTGCGCAGCAGCGCCTGCATCAGCGTGCCGGCAAGCGCGAGCAAGGCCCCGCAGGAAAATCCCGCGACGAGCCGCGGCACGCGCAGGCGCCAGATGATCGCGGAGGCCGCGTCGCCATCGGGATGCGCCAGCGACGCGACCAGCTTGGCCAACGGAATGGGAACGCTGCCGACGACCAGGCCGGCAAGCACGGATATCGCGACGACAAGGAAGATCAGCAGGAGCCCGGCAGAGCGCGACATCTATCCTCCGGCCGCCGCCCGCCCGACATTCAGCGCAGGCTGATGACGCGCCAGTCGTGCCGCAGCGCGTGTTCCTTGAGCGTCTCGTCGGGGTCGACGGCGACGGGATGGCTGACGATGGAAAGCAGCGGCAAGTCGTTCAGGGAATCGCTGTAGAACCAGGTTTCGGCGACCTTGTCCCACTCGATGCCGTGCTCGGCCATCCAGGCCTTCAGGCGCTCGACCTTGCCTTCGCGGAACGAGGGCACCCCCCTCACCTTGCCGGTGAATTCCCCGCCGACTTCCTCGGGCTCCGTCGCGATCAGGTGCTCGATGCCGAGCTCGCGCGCGATCGGACCAGTCACGAAGCTGTTGGTGGCGGTAATGATGACGCGCGCGTCCTCGCGATGGCTGTCGATCAGGTCACGCGACTTCTGCGTGATGATGGGCAGGACTTTCTTGTGCATGAATTCGGCGTGCCACTGGTCGAGCTGCTTGCGCTTGTGGCGTGCCAGCGGCCTCAGCTGGAAATCGAGGAATTCCGCAATGTCCAGCGTGCCGGCCTTGTAGGCCTCGTAGAAGCGACGGTTGCGCGCCTCGTAGACCTCGCGGTCGAGCACGTCTTTCTCGATCAGGAATTGCGCCCACTCGAAATCGCTGTCGCCGGCCAGCAGGGTATTGTCGAGGTCGAATAATGCGAGTCGCATGGTGGGAGAAATGCTGGAACCGCGACGAGCGGCAACTGGAAAAAAGGCATTCGCAGTATAGCGTAAACCGGCCGGGACGCCCCCCGAAACCCGTGCTCGCGCGCGGAAAACTCAGCGCGGCGATTGCGCGCCCGGCTCGAGCAAGTCTTTCAGCAAAGGCAGCGTGATAGGCCGCTTGGTCTCGAGCGAATGCCGGTCCAGCGCGTCGAGCACGCTGATCAACGACGGCAGGTCGCGACTCAGGTGGTGCAACAGGTAGTCGGCCACGCCGTCGGGCAGGTCGAAGGATCGTTGCGATGCGTGCCCCTTCAGCGCGAGGATCTTCTCTTCATCCGACAACGCACGCATCTGGTACACGAGCCCCCAGCCCAGGCGAGTAAGCAATTCCGGACGCAGGTGCAGTCTCGCCGGAGCCGCGTCGCCCGCGGCCAGCACGATGCCTGAGCGCTCCTTCATCCGGTTGTAGAGGTTGAAAAACGCGCGCTGGTCGCGCGCATCGAGCTTTTCGACGTCATCGATCGCGACGGCGCGCAGTTCCGCGGCGGATTCGGGAACGCCGGCGCCTGGAGCGACGTACAGGCAGGCCAGGCCTGCCGCTTCCAGGGCGGCGATGGTCGCGCGCAGCAAATGCGTGCGCCCGCTGCCCGCGTTGCCCCACAGATAGACCGAGCGCTCCGCGTCCCGCCCGGCAACGAGGCTGCGCAGGTGCGCGACGACTTCGCCGTTCTGTCCGGCAAAAAAATTATCCAGCGCCGGCTCGGGCGGCGGCGCCAGGGTGAGCGCCAGTTGCTTCATCAGGTTTTGTACAGGTCGCTACCCACGTAGTGCTCGCGCAGGCGACGCAATCCGACGAGGATCGCGGCGCTTGCCGGCAACGCCAGCAACACGCCCGAGAAGCCGAACAACTTGCCGAACACAAGCAGCGAAAAAATCACCGCGACGGGATGCAGGCCGATGCGGTTGCCCACCAGCCAGGGCGTGACCAGCATGCCTTCCAGGGCCTGCCCGATGCCGAAGGCGACCCAGACACCGATGATGCCAGCGAAGTTGCCGAACTGGTTGAAGCCCGCAAGCGTACCCAGCAGCAGCCCGACGAGGGATCCCAGATAGGGAATGAATACCAGCAATCCCGCCAGCATGCCGATGGGCAATGCATATTCCAGCCCCGCGATCCAGAGCGCTATCGAGTAGTACGCCGCCATCAGCAGCATGACCATGAGCTGGCCGCGCAGGAATTCGCCGAGCACGCTGTCGATCTCGGAAGCGATGCTGCACACACCCGGATGCAGCCTGCGTGGAATCAGGTCTTCGATGTGCCTTAGGAACTCGTGCCAGTCGCGCAGGAAATAGAACAGGAGCACCGGCACGAGCAGGAAGGCCGTGAAGAACCCGACGATCGCCATGCCGCCCGAAGTGAGCTTCGGCAGCACGGTCTTGACGATGTCGCTGTCCGCGCGAAAGCTGTCGGCGACAGCCTGGCGCAAGTGCTCCATGTCGAGGTTCAGCTCGACGCCAAGCGTGCCCGAGAGCCAAGGCAACGCCCGCGCGCGCGCCCAGTCGAGATACTCCGGCATGTGCTGCATGAAGGCGACGAACTGCCGCTCCACCATGGGCAATACGATCAACGCCAGCGATGCCAGCGCCACGATGAGCAATGCCATGACCAGCGCCGACGCCAGCCAGCGCGGAATCCTGCGCGACAACCGGTCGACCGGCGGCAGGCAGATGTAGGCCAGCACCGCCGAGAACAGGAAGGGCGTCAGGATCGGCGCGACAAGATAGAGGATCAGACCGCCCGCCGCGGCGGCAAGCAGATACCAGGCAACGCGGGCAGGGATTACGGTGGGCATTTGGAGTAAAATTCGCCGCGCAAAAGCAGCACGCGGCCACGCGACGATCCTGTCGTCACTTTATCCCGAAGAATCCGGCAACTCAACCTTGAAGACCGACCGTTCCGCTCCCGATTCGCTGTCCTATCGCGACGCCGGCGTCGACATTGACGCCGGCGACCAGCTCGTCGAAAACATCAAGCCCTTCGCGAAGCGGACGATGCGCGAAGGCGTGCTCGCCGGCATAGGCGGCTTCGGCGCGCTTTTCGAGGTCTCGAAAAAATACAGGGAACCCGTGCTGGTTTCGGGAACCGATGGCGTCGGCACCAAGCTCAAGCTGGCGTTCCACATGAACCGGCATGACACCGTCGGCATCGACCTCGTGGCGATGAGCGTCAACGACATCCTCGTGCAGGGCGCCGAACCGCTCTTCTTCCTCGATTACTTCGCCTGCGGCAAGCTCGACGTGGCGACGGCAACGCTCGTGGTCAAGGGAATTGCCGCCGGATGCGAGCAAGCCGGTTGTGCCCTGATCGGCGGCGAGACGGCGGAAATGCCGGGCATGTACCCGCCGGGAGAATATGACCTGGCCGGGTTCGCCGTGGGCGCGGTGGAGAAAAGCCGCATCATCGACGGCGCGGACATCGTTCCCGGCGACGTCGTCCTCGGACTCGCGAGCAGCGGCCCGCATTCGAACGGCTATTCGCTCATCCGCAAGATCGTTGAAGCGTCGGCGGCCGACCTGTCATCCGGATTCGGAAGCGGCACGTTGGGAGAAGCCCTGCTTGCGCCCACGCGCATCTACGTGAAGTCCGTGCTGGCAACGCTCGCAAAGGTCCGCATCAAGGGACTCGCGCACATTACCGGCGGCGGACTGGTGGAAAATGTGCCGCGCGTGTTGCCGGATGACGTGTGCGCGGAACTCAGGAAGGACGCGTGGCCACGCCCGGCCGTATTCGACTGGCTGCAAAAAAAAGGCAATGTCGCGGAGGCCGAAATGCACCGGGTCTTCAACTGCGGGATCGGCATGGTCGTAATCGTCGCCGCGGACCAGGCGGCGGCAGCGATGGCCTCGCTTGCGCAGGGAGGGGAAACCGTGCATCGCATCGGCGCCGTTCGCGCAAGACAGGGAAACGAATCCCAAGCCGTCGTTGTCTGACTTGCGGATGGGCAAGCGCCTCGTCATCCTGATTTCGGGTCGCGGCAGCAACATGCAGGCGATCCTGCAGGCCGGCCTGGAGGCGGAGATTTGCGCGGTGGTGAGCAACAATCCTGCCGCAGCGGGACTGGAAACAGCGAAATCCGCGGGAATCGCCACGCGAGTCGTGAACCACCGGGAATTCGAAGATCGCGCTGCTTTCGACCTCGTGCTGGCGAACACGATTGCGGCGTTTGCGCCGGACTTGATCGTGCTGGCCGGCTTCATGCGCATCCTGACCGGAGAATTCATCGCACGCTATAGCGGACGCATCATGAACATCCATCCTTCCCTGCTGCCGGCCTTTCCCGGCCTCGACACCCATCGCCGCGCGCTCGAAGAAGGCGTCAGGCTGCACGGATGTACCGTGCATTTCGTCACGCCAACGCTCGATCACGGCCCGATCGTCGTGCAGGCAGCGGTGCCGGTGCTTCCGGATGACGACGAAAAGAGCCTCGCGGCGCGCGTCCTGCGGCAGGAACACGTCGTCTACCCGCAGGCGATCCGCATGTTCCTGGAAGGCCGTATCGCGCTGGTCGACGGCCGCGTAAGATTTTCTCCAGGCAGCCAGTTTCCAGGGGCGATGATCTCGCCGATGCCGCAATGACCCGCCTGCGCTTGTTCGCACTGACGGCGATTCTGAGCCTGCCCGCGCAGGCGGCGCAGCCGCCGCATCGCGTGCAGATGGATCTCGAAGTCCATGTCCGCGGGATCAATGCCGGCGTCGGGCATGACGTGCTCGAGCACGACGGCAAGGAATACTCCGTGGTCAGCGAGTCGAAGACCGTCGGTCTCGCCGCGGTGCTGTACGGCCTCAACATCCGGCGCGAAAGCCGCGGCCTGGTCACCAAAACCGGCCTCAAGCCGCTGCACTTCCAGGAAGAGAACAGCCGCAAGCCCAGGCGTGCCGCGGATTTCGACTGGGACGCGAAACAGCTGAAGCTGACGGACGGCGACAACGTGTCGACGATAGCCCTGCCTGACAATTCGTTCGACCAGACCAGCTTCGCCTACGCATTTGCATTCAGGTCGCCGGGCCAGGAGCTTCCGCCCGTCCACCTGACGGATGGGCGCAAGCTTTCCGACTACAAGTACAAGATGCTGGGGAACGAGAAAATCAAGACCGCCATGGGCGAACTGGATACCGTGCATTTCCAGAAGATTCGCGAAGGCGACGACAAACGCGGCTTCGACGTATGGCTGGCCGTCGATCACCATTACCTGCCGGTGCAAATCCGCTTCCTTGAGAAGGACGGCACGGTGCTGGAATCCACCGTCACCGCAATTTCCTACGAGTAGATGCAGCCGACCGCGGCAACGTTGCAGGCAGCCGTAGCGGCCGCCGATCTGGCATTGGCGATGTCCCATCCCGCGGACGCGGTGCTGCGATCCTTCTTCGCTTCCAATCGCGCGCTCGGCCAGCGCGACCGGGCATTCGTCGCCGATACCGTTTTCACGGTGTTGCGCCACAAGCGATTGCTTGAAAATCTTGTCGCGGAACCCACGCCCCGCAAGCTGGTAGTTGCCGCCCTCGTCAAGTTCCACGGTTACGGCCTCGGCCAGCTCGAAGACTTTCTCAAAAGTGGCGACAGGGATTGGACCGTCGCGCTCAAGGGCGCAACGACCGAATCGCTTCCGGCTGCCGTCCGGCTGAGCCTGCCCGATTGGCTCCATGACACGCTGGTCTCGGAATCTTCCGAACAGGATGCCGCGGCCTTCGGTCGGGCGATGCTGAATCCGGCGCCGCTTGATTTGCGCGTAAACACGTTCGTCGCCAATCGCGAAGACGTACTGGAAAAACTCAGGGCTGACGGTTACGAAACCTCCGCCACGCGATTTTCGCCGGTGGGAATCCGCGTTGCGGGCAAGCCAGCCATCAACCGCCATGCCCTGTTCAGCGACGGCGCGGTGGAAGTGCAGGACGAGGGCAGCCAGTTGCTGGGCTACCTCGTCGGGCCGAGGCGCCGCGAGATGGTCGTCGATTTCTGCGCCGGTGCCGGCGGCAAGACGCTCATGATGGGAGCGCTGATGCAGTCGCAGGGTCGGCTCTACGCACTGGACGTGTCCGAGAAGCGCCTGCAAAACCTTTCACCTCGGCTCAAGCGTTCGGGACTTTCCAATGTCCATCCGCAACTCATCACCGGCGAGAACGACATTCGCGTAAAGCGCCTTGCCGGGAAAATAGACCGCGTGCTGGTGGACGCTCCGTGCAGCGGCCTCGGCACCTTGCGCCGCAACCCGGACCTGAAATGGCGGCAAACACCCGACAGCGTCGCCGAGCTCGCGCGCAAGCAGCAATCGATCCTCGCGTCGGCCGCTACGCTGCTGAAACCCGGCGGCAGATTGGTCTATGCGACCTGCAGCGTGCTGAACCAGGAAAATGCGGAAATCGTCGATCGATTCCTCGCGGACCATCCCGACTTCTCCACCGTTCATTGCGACAAGGTTCTCCAGGAAAGCCACATCGACCTCGATAGCGGTAAATATCTGGAGCTGCGGCCGCAGGTGCACGGCACCGATGCGTTCTTCGCCGCCGTCTTGCAGAAGAGCTGATGCCGTGAAGCGCGCTTGCCTGCTGCTGGGCTGCTGCGTGGCGCTGTCCCTCGTCGCCGAGGCCCGGGAGCCGCAAAATAGCCTTCCGGCAACTGGCACGATCGAATATGCGTTCACGCCAGGCGACGACGCCGCCGGCCTCATCGTGCGCACGATCGATGCCGCGACCTCCCAGGTTCTGGTCCAGGCCTTTTCGTTGGGAACTATATACTTAACTAGCCAAAAATCCTTGACTGCGGGCCGAATCGGTCTATAATGAACCTAACTAGCCAAGAGGTTCATCATGGAAAAGCCCGAAACAATAAGCCTTTACGAGTTTTTTCAGAAATTCCCCAACGAGGAGTCGGCTAGGCTTTACTTCGAGGGGCGCCGTTGGGAAAACGGCAAATACTGTCCCCACTGCGGTAGCTTTGAAGTGGTCGAAGTCAAGGATCACAAGCCGATGCCCTATCGGTGCAAAGACTGCCGCAAACACTTCAGCGTTCGTACTGCTTCCGTCTTGGAAGAATCGCGCCTTCCCCTGCAAAAGTGGCTCATGGCTATGTACATGATGACGACCGCTCGCAAGGGCATTCCATCTACTCAGATGGCTAAGGAACTCGGAATCACGCAAAAATCCGCGTGGTTTCTCGCTCAGAGAATTCGCGAAGCATTCATGGCTAATGTTCCTGCTGCGGGCGGGGGAGAAAAGATAGGCGGCAATCTTGAAGTCGATGAAACATACATTGGCGGCAAAGAAACTAATCGTCATGCCAACAAGAAACTGCGCAAAGGACGCGGATCAGTCGGAAAATCTATTGTTGTCGGACTCAAGCAACGTAATGGCGTTGTTGTCGCAGAGGTGGCGCCGAATATTTCCAAGAAAACACTGCATGCTTTCGTTTTGAGGCACGCCGATAGTGGGGCATCAATTTATACAGATAGCCTGTACTCCTATCACGGCTTGGAAGCCCACTATTACCATCGTATGGTCAATCACGCCGTTGGCGAGTATGTTAAGCACCAAGCCCATACCAATGGCATTGAAAGCTTCTGGGCGCTCCTAAAACGCGGCTATTACGGCGTGTATCACTACATGAGCGCCAAGCATTTGCATCGTTATGTCGGAGAGTTCTCGTATCGCCACAACACTGCAACTATTGGGACGCTGCAATTCATCGATCAGACCATTGCGAATTCGGCCAATCGGCGTCTCACCTATAAGGAGTTGACCAATGCCGCCTAAGTCTCGCGTCATTCCTCCCATTAAGGCCACCTTGGATCAGGTCGCAGATTCGACCGTGAAACCCAAGCTTGGTCGCGGGGGTGAATCTCAGCAAAACAATGCATTAGCTGCATTAACACGCGATTTGGTCGCACCCCCTCAGACGGGCTTCTTTTTCCACGTCGAGAAGCAGATTGAGCGCGATGGCGTCGAAATGGGGGTGTTGGATAACGGCATTCCGTATTTGACTGAAAGCGGCTTGGCAAGAATGTGTGGCATACACCGCCGCGCGCTCAATGACCTTTCCATCAATTGGGCAGAGGAAAAATCCAAGCCACGCGGCGCGGCTATTGCGGACCTCCTGGAGAAGTCTGGTTATCGTGAACCTCAGCTCTATTTGAAATCGGAACATAACGGCGTTCCGGTTAACGCCTATACGGAGCCGGTTTGCCTTGCGTTGTTGGAGTACTACGCGTTCGTCTCGCCAGATATTCGCCCCGAAGCGCAGAACGCTTTTCGCGCTTTAGCTAGAACTACTTTCAGGGCATATATCTATGACGCCGTTGGCTATGCGCCTGACAAGGCGAAGCTTGATAGCTGGCAGCATTTCCACGATCGCATAGACATGACCACGGATGCCGTTCCTTTTGGATACTTCGGCATCTTCAAGGAAATTGCGCAGATGATCGTGCCAATGATTCGGCAGGGCGTCATGATTAGCGATAAGGTCGTGCCTGATATTTCCGTTGGAATGGCGTGGAGCGCCTACTGGGAAGAAAACAATCTGGCGAGATTATTGGGAAAAGATCGAATCCGCTATGAGCACTCGTATCCGGATTATTATCCGCAGGCCAAATCGAATCCGCAGAAACCTTTTGCCTATCCGGATGAGGCTTTGCCGCTGTTTAGGGCTTGGCTGGTGCGGCATTACATAACGGCGAAGTTTCCGGCCTATTTGCTGGGACAGACCAAGAAGGGCGCTATTCCGATGGCGTTAGCAGATAAAACAATGCAAGCATTCGGAGGGCGCCTCATTCAAGATAAAAGCAAACCCAAGTCGGTCAAATAAAAAAAGGCGCCCGATCTGGGCGCCATGACACTTGGCTAGCTAAATATATAGTTCCCTTTTCGTTTACCCACCGGGACATCGCCGCAGCCCTGATACGCGCGCGCCGGCGCGGCCTCGATGTGCAGGTCATCGCCGATCGCGATCAGACCGACGCGATCAACTCGGCCGCCGTTCGGTCGCTGATCGATGCCGGGGTGCCGCTGTTCCTCGATGCCGAGCATGCCGCGGCGCATAACAAGGTGATCATCATCGACCGTTCCGGCGCGCATCCGGCGCTTGTCAGCGGAAGCTTCAATTTCACGTTCGCGGCGCAGGAGCGGAATGCGGAAAACGTGCTGGTGCTGCGCGGGAATCCGGAACTGGCGCAGGCCTACTTCCACAACTGGCAAACCCATCGCGAGCACGCGGTCGCATCGGTCCGCAATCGCGCCAGGTAACGTAGAATCCCCGCCACACCGGGAGGGGAAACAGTGAAGAATTCTGGCGAAGTCGGGCGCCTGCTTGCCGATCTCTTCGACGATCTGCAGCACGGCGTGGTGCTGTGGCAGGTCGCCATCATCGCGCTCGCGCTGCTCATCGCCTGGCAGGTCTCTCGTTACGCCAGGCGCCGCTTGATCTCCAGGGCCGCCGCTGTCGACCCCGAAAGCACCATGAGGATCGGCGTCGGCGGACTGAGCCGCGAACTGTTTCCGGTGACGGGACTGCTTCTCTTGCTCGTCGGACGCTGGGCGCTGGAGTTCCACAACCCGGTCCATCTTCTCAACGTCGCGATCCCGCTGATGCTGGCCATGGTCATCGTGCGCGGCGTGGTCTATCTGTTGCGCCACACGTTTGCCCCGGGCGGCATGCTGCGATCCTGGGAAATGGCAATCTCGTGGGTAGTATGGCTCGGGGTGGCGATGCATATCGTCGGGCTGCTGCCGGCGATCGGTCGCTTCTTGGAAGACACGGCATTTCGCATCGGGCAGCAGCGCCTGTCGCTGGCGATGATATTGACGGCATTGCTGACCGTCATTCTCACGGTGCTCGCTGCACTCTGGATAGGCCGCATGCTCGAGTCGCGCATCATGGCCATGCAGCACGTCGAAATCAATTTCCGCTTTGCGCTGACCAAGATCCTGCGCAGCGTCCTGATTGTCGTGGCGGTGCTGATCGCGCTGCCGATCGTCGGCATCGACATCACCGTGCTATCGGTCTTCGGCGGGGCGTTGGGCGTTGGCATCGGATTCGGGTTGCAGAAAGTCGCCTCGAACTACGTCAGCGGCTTCACCATCCTGCTGGACCGCACGGTGAGCCCGGGCGACCTCGTGACCGTCGACCATTTCTACGGCGAAGTCACCAAGCTCACCTCGCGCTGCATTATCGTAAAAGGACCTGACGGTACCGAAGCCATCGTGCCGAACGAGACCGTGGTCACCTCGACGGTGATCAACCATTCCTACTCGAATCGCCGCGTGCTCATACGCATTCCAGTGCAAGTCAGCTATTCGAGCAATGTGGATACGGCCTTGAATTTGATGTTGGCAGCCGCAAATTCCCATTCGAGGGTGCTGAAGGATCCCGCGCCGTCGGCGCTGTTGACCTCGTTCGGAGACAACGGCATCAACCTCGAGTTGCTGGCCTGGATCGAGGACCCTGAGCGCGGGAAGCTGAACCTGAACTCGGACCTGAACCTGGCGTTTTACCGGGGCTTCGCCGCAAATGGCATTGAAATTCCCTTTCCCCAGCGTGACATTCGCATAGTCGGCGGGCTCAACTCCGCCGAAATGGCGTCGAAATAAGCCAAACGGGCAGCTTTTCCGGTGAACGTTGCCTAGGGAAAACCCCGAGGTACAGTTACTAAAAATTACCTTGCGCAGCCGGGCCCTTACTGTACAATCTGCCGCAATATCTTACTGATTTCATGAGGTTACCTGCATGAACGTGAACGGGGTTCTGAACTTGCCCGGTTGGGCGAACGGACTCATTGCATTGCCGTGGTGGGGTTACGTCCTGGTCGTCCTCGGCCTGACCCACATCACCATCGCGGCGGTAACCATTTATTTGCACCGGCATTCCGCCCACCGCGCGCTGGACCTCCATCCGTCCGTCGCTCACTTTTTCCGGTTCTGGCTATGGCTGACGACCGGCATGTCGACCAAGGCGTGGACGGCCATCCATCGCAAGCACCACGCGAAATGCGAAACCGAAGAAGATCCGCACAGCCCGCAGATTTTGACGCTGCAGAAAGTGTTGCTGGAAGGAAGCGAGCTATATCGCGCGGAAGCCGCAAACCAGGAAACGCTGGAAAAATACGGTCATGGAACGCCGGATGATTGGCTGGAGCGCAATGTCTATTCGCGCGACAAGGGCGGCGTTGGTTTGATGCTCGCAATCAACATCCTGCTGTTCGGCCCGATCGGATTGACGGTATGGGCAGTGCAAATGCTGTGGATTCCAGTCACGGCCGCCGGCGTAATAAATGGCGTCGGGCACTATTTCGGCTACCGCACCTTCCAGGTGGAAGATGCAAGCACGAACATCATTCCCTGGGGCATCCTGATCGGCGGCGAAGAATTGCACAACAATCACCATGCCTATGCGTCCTCGGCGCGGTTGTCGAACAAGTGGTACGAATTCGATATCGGCTGGTGCTATATCCGGATTATGGAATTCTTCAACCTGGCGCAGGTCAAGAAGCTGGCGCCGCAGGTGAAGATGGAATCCGGAAAATCGAAGTGCGACCTTGAAACCCTGCAAGCGGTGATTACGCATCGATACGACGTGCTTGCCCGTTTTACCCGCTCGTTGCGTACGACCTGCGCGGACGAATTGCGCCGCATGCGCGAGCGCAAGCCCGGACATGCCATCGACCTGCAGGCCATGAAGCGCTGGTTGCACCTCGATGCCAAGCTCGTGCCGGAACAGGAAAAGGCCAAGCTCGATGAGGTGCTCAACACGAGCAAGGTGCTGACCACGGTTTACTCGATGCGCCAGGAATTGGCCACGTTGTGGCAGCGCTCGACGGCTACCAAGGAGCAATTGCTTTCCCAGCTGGAAGACTGGTGCCATCGCGCCGAGAAAAGCGACATTGCGCCGCTGCGTGATTTCTCCCGGAAGCTGCGCTGCTACGCGTAACTTGAGGGGAAAGGTAGAAATAAAAAGCCCGCCGAATGGCGGGCTTTTTGATTGGCGGTAACTGCGCTGGCCGCCGGCTAACCGTCGCTCGCTACTTGAGCTTGGTTTCCTTGTAGATGACGTGCTTGCGGGCAACGGGATCGAATTTCTTCATCTCGATCTTGTCCGGGGTCGTGCGCTTGTTCTTCGTCGTGGTATAGAAATGCCCGGTGCCTGCGGACGATTCAAGCTTGATTTTTTCTCGCATACGAATGCTCCAGAACGGTTTTCTCTAACGATGGCGAATTCTGCTCGGGTTGCCTGGCGCCCT
>DASZTG010000065.1:0-73079 GCA_035548375.1 Burkholderiales bacterium | reverse complement strand
GGAACCGGCCCTCGCCAAGGAGAAATGATGCAGCAGGCGCGCACCATCGCCGCCGTCGCGCTCGATCGAACGACGCCCAATCGCTGGGCACAGCTCGCGATCGGCGTCGTCTGCATGGTCACGATCGCAAGCCCGCAATACGTCTGGGCGCTCTTCACCAAGCTTTACATGGTCAAGCTCGACGCCTCGCTGGCGCAGGTCCAGGTGGTTTTTTCCATCCTCGTCGGGTTGCAATGCTTCCTGGCGCCGCTCAACGGCTTTCTCGTCGAAAAATACGGCGCGCGCTTGCTGCTGACCGTCGGTTCCATCCTGGTCGGCGCAAGCTGGGTGCTGGGCGCGCAGGCAACGAGCCTGACCGGGCTCTACCTGACCTACGGCGTCCTCGCGGGCGTCGGCACCGGCATTGTCTACATCGGCGTCGTCGGCTTGATGGTGAAATGGTTTCCGGACCGGCGCGGCCTGGCAGCGGGCATCGCCGCGGCGGGTTATGGAATGGGGGCATCGCTCACCACGTTCCCGATTGCCCACGGCCTTGCCACCGTGGGCCTGGAACAAACCCTCACGCTTTATGGATTCGCATTTGGTGCGATCGGCTTCGTCGGCGCACTATCGTTGCGCACGCCGCCACCGGGCTATCGGCTCGAGGGTTCGACGGCTTCGGCCCATTCAGTCGGGCCGGACGTCCCGCCATCGCGGATGCTCAGGCAGCCCGTCTTCTGGCTGATGTTCGTGATGATGGTCATGATGTCCATGTCCGGCCTGATGGTCGTGTCCCAGATGGGCGCCTTCGGCAAGGATTTCGGCATGACGGAGGCCACGGTGTTCGGCATGACCGCGTTACCCCTCGCGCTGACCATCGATCGCGTCACCAACGGCCTGACGCGCCCGTTCTTCGGCTGGGTGTCGGATCGCATCGGGCGCGAGAACACCATGTTGATCGCGTTCGCCTTGGAAGGTGTGGCGATGACGGTATGGTTCATTTGCCGCGGCGACCCCATGCTTTTCGTGCTGCTGTCGGGCCTGGTGTTCTTCGGCTGGGGCGAGATTTTCTCGCTCTTCCCTTCCACGCTAACCGACACCTTCGGTACCCGTTTCGCCTCCACGAATTACGGATTCCTGTACATGAGCGCGGGATTCGGTGCCATCCTCGGCGCGCCGTTCGCGGCGTTGCTGTTCCAGTCGACGGGAACGTGGACGTCGGTTTTCGCGACCGCGATCACGGCGAATTTCCTGACGGCCTTCCTCGCCATCGCGGTGCTGAAGCCGATGCGAAAGCGCTACATGCAGTCAAGCCGGGGGTAGTCCGGTCCTTCGCCTGTTTTGTGCGATCATGGCCCGACGATTCCAGGAGCCGGTGCCATGTCTTCCGTTCTCGCATCGCAACAGCCTTCCGATCCTTCGTGGCCCTTCGAGGCGCGCCCATTGACACCCGGGATCGGCGCCGAGCTGCTCGGCGTCGACCTCGCGGCCGGCATCGACGCGAAAATCTTCGACGCCATCTACCAGGCTTTCCTGCGCTACCAGGTACTGATGTTCGGTGCCCAGGACCTGCCGCCCGGACGCCAGGTGGAATTCGCGCGCCGCTTCGGCGAAGTCCAGGTCCACGTCATGAACCAGTACCACGCGGACGGCTTCCCCGAGCTTTACCGATTGTCGAACCTCGACGCCAACGGCAACCCCAACGGGCGCTTTCCCGACAAAGGCACGCTGGTCTGGCACACGGACGGCTCATGGCAGCGCGTGACCGGGCAGGCGACGATCATCTATGCGGAGGTCGCGGCGGGAGAAGGCGGCGAAACGCACTTCTGCGACATGTACGGTGCCTGGGAACGGCTGTCGCCGGAGTGGAAAAAGCGCATCGAGAAATTGCGCGCCGTGCACAATCTTGATTTCTCGCGCACGCGCAGGCACGGCGAAGAGCCGATGACGGATGCCCAACGCGCCGCCGTTCCGCCGGTGGCCCATCCGGTCGTGCGCACGCATCCGGACACGGGACGCAAGTGTCTATTCCTGGGCGACCACGCGGAATACATCGTCGGCATGCCCTACGGCGAAGGACGCGATCTCATCGAGGAAGTGAACGCGATGGCGATCCACCGCGACCTGACCTACGAGCATCGCTGGTCGCCGGGCCAGCTCATCGCCTGGGACAATCGCTGCGTGCAGCATCGCGTCACGACCTACGATCCGGCGACGCAGAGGCGCGTGATCCGGCGCTGCACGGTGCTGGGAGAAGAGCCTCGTTGAAAGCGTGAAGCGTCCGAGTGAGGCGACGGGATGAAAACGAAGCCCTCTAACCCCTGACTCCTCTGCCCTCTCCGCTTACGCCCTACCCCTGCTTCAACATCGACGTCAGCTTGCGGCTCACCGCGCCGAGCACCGACTCCTGCTTCGCATTCGCATCGAACACTACCGATCGATCGATTGCCTTGAGGCTGTCCCAGCCGCACAGCGCCATCACGCGGTCGATTTCCGTGCGATAGATTTCGAGGATGCGCGCAACGCCTTGCTCGCCCGCGACGGCGACGCCCCAGAGTTGCGGCCGCCCGATCAGGCAGGCGGTCGCACCGAGCGCCAGCGCCTTGACGACGTCGCCGCCGCGGCGCACGCCGCCGTCGAGCAGCACCGGAATCTTGCCGCCGACGGCATCGACGACAGCGGGCAACGCATGCAACGACGCCGGCACGACGTCCAGTTGCCGGCCGCCATGGTTGGACACGATGAGGCCGTCCACGCCGATCGCCATCGCGCGCCGCGCCTCCTCCGGATTGAGCACGCCCTTGAGCAACAACGGGCGTTTCCAGAAGCCGCGCAGCCATTCCACTTCCTTCCAGCTCGCGCTCGGATCCATCCAGCCGCCGATGCGCGAGCCGATCGAGAACACGCCGGTGTCGCCCTCGCGCTCGTAATTGGCCATCTTGAGCCTGGGCGCCTTCGCCATGCGCAACAACCAGCGCAAATGGAACGCCATGTCGACGAGGCCGCTGATTTCGAAGCGCGGCGGCACCGTGAAGCCGTTGCGCAGGTCGCGCTCGCGCTGGCCGAGCACCTGGTTGTCTATCGTCAGCACCAGCGCCTGGTAGCCGGAGACGTAGGCGCGGGAAACGAAATCTTCGGTCAACCCGCGATCCTTGTAGGGAAAGACCTGCATCCACAGGTTGCCCTTCACCGCCTCGGCAAGGTCCTCGATGCGCACCGTGGAGCCGTGGCTCATGGTGAACACGGTGCCGGCCGCGGCCGCCGCGCTGGCGGAGGCGACTTCGCCGCGCGGCCACAGCATGCCGGTAAGGCCGGTGGGACCGATCAGCACCGGACCGGAAAGCTTCTTCCCGAAAAGCTCGACGCTCTGGTCCCGCCTGGTCGTCCCCTGCAGCGGATGGGGCAGCAACGACAGCTCGCGAAACGCGGCTTCGTTGCGCTGCAGGGTCACTTCGTCCTCGGCGCCGCCGTCGACGAAATCGAACACGGCTCGCGGCAGGCGTCGCCGCGCGAGTTGCCGCATGGCGGCAACGCTATAGGCAAGTTGTTTGAGGCTGTCCTCGCGCATGGCTTCTCCGGCCGCGTCAATGCCGATGGGGTTGTCATGTTCGTCGAAAAGCGCCGCGAAAGCAAAACGGCGCCGGGCCTTGCCGCCCGGGTCAGGCCGCGACGACCTGCTTGACCGGCAGGCGCCCGTTGCCTTCGCGGATCAGCGCGGAGAAGTCGGCCTGCTTGACCGGCCGGCTGAAGTAATATCCCTGCAACCTGTCGCAGCGGTATTCGCGCAGGAAATCGAGCTGCGATTGCGTCTCGACGCCTTCGGCCGTGACCTTCAGGTTGAGGTTGTGCGCCATGGCCATCACCGCGCGCGTGATTTCCATGTTGCCCTTGTCGTGCGGGATGTCCTGCACGAAGGAGCGGTCGATCTTGATGCAATCGATGGGGAAGCGCCGCAGGTAGGCGAGCGAGGAATAGCCGGTGCCGAAATCGTCGATCGACAAGCGCACGCCCATGGCCTTCAATTCCGCGAATATGCGCACCGCGTTCTCGGCGTTGCCCATGACCATGCTTTCGGTGAGCTCGATTTCGAGGCGCGACGGGTCGATGCCGGCGCTCTCGATTGCGCGGCGGACGTGATGCAGCAGGCGCGAGTCGTTGAACTGGCGCGCCGACAGGTTCACCGCCATGCGCAGGTGCGCGACACGCGGATCGGACCATTCGCGCAGTTGCGCGCAGGCGGCGTGCAGGATCCATTCTCCGATCGGCACGATGAGGCCGGTCTCCTCCGCCAGCGGGATGAACTTGAGCGGCGGGATCACGCCCTTCTGCGGGTGGCGCCAGCGCAGCAGCGCCTCCACGCCGGCCACGCGCGAATCCGCGGCATCGACGATGGGCTGGAATTCCAGGAAGAACTCGTGGTGGTCTAGCGCCGGGCGCAGCGCGGATTCGATCTCGAGCTGCTCGATCGAATGCACGTCCGCCTTGGCGGAGTAGTACTGGAAATTGTTCTTGCCGTGGCGCTTGGCGGCATACATCGCCACGTCCGCGTTCCTGAGCAGCGCAGGCGCGTCTTCGCCGTCGTTCGGATAGATGCTGACGCCTATGCTGCCGCTCAGGTGGAATTGCTGTCCGTTGACGTCGAAGGGCCGCGCCGCCGCGCCCAGCAATTTCTCCGCGACGATGTCCACGTAGCCCTTCTCGGGCAGGTCCTCGATCAGGACCACGAATTCATCCCCGCCCAGGCGCGCGACGGTGTCGCTCTTGCGCAGCTCGCCGTTGAAACGCCCGGCTAGCTGGCGCAGCACCTTGTCGCCGGATTCATGGCCTAGCGTGTCGTTGATGACCTTGAAGCGGTCGAGGTCCATGAACAGCACCGCGAGCTGGCGCCCGTTGCGCTTCGAGCGCTCCAGCGCATGGTCGAGCCGCTCGCCGAACATTGCGCGATTCGGCAGCGCCGTCAATTCATCGTAGTACGCCAGGTGGTTGATATGGTCCTGCATGTGCTTGCGTTCGGTGATGTCGTTCAGCCCGGCGAGGATGCAGGCCTCGCCGCCGAAACTCACGATGTGCGCGGACACCAGGGCCCAGAAGGTCTTGCCCGTGGCGTCGCGGAGCTGGATTTCGAAATCCCTGACCGTGGCATCGCGCTGCACGCGGGACAGCAGAACCTCGCGGTCGCGTATGTCGGCGTAGAGCTTGTCGGCGTTGCCCGCCGCCAGGGCGGAGCCGTGCAGGCCCAGTTTCTCCGACGCGAGCCGGTTCGCGTACAGGATGCTGCGCCCGTCGCTTTGCATGAGCAGGATAGGGAACGGCGCGTTCTGGAGGATTTCACGCTGGCGCGACTCGCTGTCGCGCACGCGCTCGATCAGCGCGCCGCGCTGCCTGAAGGTGCGCCGCGTGATGAGGACGCCGATGCCCAGCAGCACGAAGGCCGCGGTCGTCAGCAACGCCTGGAAAAGGTTGTAGGCAAAGCGCGAGGCGCGTCCCAGCGTCTGGGAAAACAATTCGGCCTGCGGCGTCAGCGCGACGTTGATGGTCGTGATCTCGGCCAGCAAGTCACCGACCTTGTGCGAATCGGGGCGAGCCTTGGCGACTTCGTCGTGCAGGGCGACGCCGGCCCGCTCGAGTTGCAGGATATGCCGGTCCGCATCGGTCCAGATGGCGATGGCTTGCTTCAGGAAACTGAGTTTCCGGAACCAGCGGTACAGCAGGATCATGCCGTCGATGTCCTCGGCGCTGTTGCGCCCGGCGAGGAAGCCCGCGCGCACGATCCGGAGGTCGGGGTGCGCGTTTTCCAGTTCCATGCGCGCCTGCCGGTCGCCGAGCGGCACGGCGATGGCGCCAAGGAAGGCTGCGTAATCGTGCTCGTCCCTGGATGACGCGTAGCGCTGCAGGAAGTACACGGCGTCCTTCTGGCCCTTGGACCAGAGGCCTTCGCCGGCGACGTACGCCCTGACCGAGGACATCAGGTGCAGGCTCGCGGTGGCCATGAACAGCATGAGCAGCACGATGCCGATGAACAGCGCGATCACGACCGTGAGGGATTTGCCGCCGTAAGGCCCCGGGTCGGCGGACGCATTGCGTCCCTGCCATTCGCCGGTCAGAATCTGGTGGAGGCGGCTATCGGTGTTCATGCGTGTCGCGTGGTCGTCGGGGCGGTGGAAGATGTGCCGGACTCGGAGGAAATGCCGCACCGCGACTGGACTAACGACCGGAATTTACGGATCTTTATGCTTTTCCCGCAGTGGCCTTACGCAGCCGGCGGCAGCCCAGACCGGTGCGAATCCAAAAACCAGGAGGAGAACATGCGCTACACCACGAAAATCGCCGCCCTCGCCACGGCTGTGTCGCTTGCCATCGGTGCCCAGGCGGCCGAAACCGTCAAGATCGGCCACATCGACCCCACCAGCGGCCCGTTCGCGCTCGTCGGGGAAAGCTTCGGCCGGCACCTCGAAGCCGCGGCCGCCGAGATCAATGCCAAGGGCGGCATCCAGTTCGAGATCGTGAACCTGGACAACAAGTCGAGCCCGCAGGAAAGCGTGCTCATGCTCAAGGAAGCCACCGATCGCGGCATCCGCTACATCACGCAGGGCGCCGGATCGAATAATGCGCACGCATTGACCGAGGCGGTAGGCAAGTACAACGCGCGCAATCCCGACGGCGCGGTGCTCTACCTGAACTTCGCGGCGCAAGACCCGGCGCTGACCAACGAAAAATGCAACTTCTGGCATTTCCGCTTCGACGCCAACGTCGACATGAAGCTCGAAGCCATGACCAACTACATTGCCAGCCGCAAGGACATCAAGAAGGTCTACCTGCTGAACCAGGACTATGCGTTCGGCCAGGCGATCAGCAAGGCCGCGCGCGAGATGCTCGGCAGGAAGCGCCCCGACATCGAGATCGTCGGCGACGACCTGCATCCGCTGGGCAAGATCAAGGATTTCTCGCCGTACATCGCCAAGGTCAAGTCATCCGGCGCGCAGGCGGTCATCACCGGCAACTGGGGACCGGATTTCTCGCTGCTGATCAAGTCCAGCAAGGATTCCGGCCTGGACGTGATGTATTACACGGTCAACGCCCATAACGCCGGCTCGCCCGCATCGGTGGGCGCATCGGGTGCCGACCACATCACGCAGGTGCTGACCTGGCACGCCAACGTCGCCAACAACAAGATCGAGAAATTCAACGACAAGTACCACGAGACCTACAAGAAGCTGAAGGAAGACTTCTACTACAACACCGCCAAGACCGAGCTCGAGATGCTCGCCAAGGCGATGAGCGATGCGAAGTCGACGGACCCGCTCAAGGTCGCCAGGGCGCTGGAGGGCATGAAGTACCAGGGCGACACCGGCGAAGTCTGGATGCGCGCCGAGGACCACCAGATCATCCAGCCGATCTATCTCGCCACGTTCACCAAGGCCGGCGTCAAGGACGTCAAGTACGACGTCGAGAGCACCGGCTACGGCTGGCGCACGGAGTCGCGCATCGAGAACAAGGACACGGTGCTGCCGACGACCTGCAAGATGGAAAGGCCCTGAGCTTTTCGACCGGCGCAGGCGCATGATGAAACGCGCTACCTGGCTCGACCTGTTCGGCAATTCCGGCCAGGGAAAGCCATTGAAGCCGAAGTCGCGCGAGATGCTGTTTCGTCTCGACGATGCGCTGTTCGACCTGTGGAACCTCGGCGAGAACGTGTTGCTGGCGTGGACGCACGACGGGCTCGACCTGCGCCTGCTGTCGGTCCGCCACTACGCCCTCGCCGGGGCCATGCAGGCCGGGGCCGGTGCGGTCGACATGGCATTCGTCAACGAATTGCTGGCCGGCCCGAAATGGCTGCCGGCGGATCGTTTCGCGCAGGCATGCACGGCATTTGCGTGCGAGCCGGTATCGGTGCCCGCCGGGTTCCGCTCGGGCGGCGACATCGACGTCGAGCTCGTCAGCAACCTGGTGCGTCGTTACGGCGTTTCGCTGGTGCGCGGCCGCGCGGTGGTGTTGCTTGACGCGGTGCAATTCTCGCTGCGATCGCCGCTCGAACAGGTCGTCATGCTCAACAGCCTCGGCTACTCGGTGAATTCCGCGTATCGCCAGTTGCTCTCCAAGGACATCCAGGTCAACTTCGCGCGCACCACGACGGGCGACGGGTTTTACATCTGGAACCGCGTCAAGTCGGTCGATGCCAACATCGCGCTTTACAAGCTCATGATGATGATCCTCGCGGACAACGCGGTGGCGCAAGGCAAGTCGCGCGACGGCTGCGTGCCGCGCCTGCGGGCGGCCTTCCATGTCGGCGAGCACTATGAATTCCACCAGGTCGAGGCGCTGAACCCGACCACCTTCAGCTACATCGTCGGCCAGGTCACGATAGACCTGTCGCGCATGATCGAGAAGGCCCTGCCCGGCCAGATCCTGCTCGGCGATTTCCAGGTGGATGTCGACGATCCCGCGCAGGGGCGTGTCGCACGCTACGACACGCTGGATTTCGTCGAGAAGACCGCAGCGACCCTGGATGACTTGCGCGGCCTGGACATTTCCGGCGACCGCGTCGAGCACATCCGCTGCTATCTCACCGGCCAGGGACTGGACGGCGGGCGCTATCCGGTCAACCGCTACCGGATCAACGACAAGCACGGCACGTCGCGCATCGTCTACAACGCCAAGATCAACATCCACCGCGAGCACGACGAGCCGATTTTCCTCGGCAACCGGCGCGAGGACCTGGCGGCGTTCTCCGCGACCAGCGTCGAGGTCCTGGAACGCAGCACCGCCTGAGGCGCACGCAACGCTTTCGGAAAAGGCGACGGGCACCCGCGGGTGCCCGTCGTCATTTCCACTCTGTCATCGGGCTTGCACAGTCAGATCTGGCCGTATTTTTTCTTCGCCGCGTCGATGCATGCGGCTTTTTCCGCGGCTCCGAGTGCCTCGCATCGCTTCAGCGTCGAGAGATACTCGTGCTCGCGCTTCGACGCGCTCGCACTGCCCGCGGCGGGTTCCTTATCCGCCGCCGCGGCGAATGCGCACAGCGACAACGCCAGCGGGCCGGCGAGGGACAGGATGATCGGCTTGAACATGGGCTTCCTCCTTATCACGCATCGTCATGGGAAGGCCCGGATCGCGCAATCGATATCCATGCTGCAAAGCATCCGGGCGACCGCGCTTGCGGCTAACGATTAGTCCCGTGATCGGGCAACGGGTTCACCCGGATTCTGTCGCCTTCGGGCGACTAGCGTGCGAACGCGAGCCAGGCAAGCGCGGCAATGACGCCGATATAAATCGCCAGGCCGAGCGGCTTCGACAGGACGATGTCGACATCCGCCTTCGAGGGCAGGCAGGAATATGCCAGGCTGGCGGCGAGGTAGGCCCACGCCAGCTCCACGGCGGTAACCGGCGGGATTTGCGCGGCGCGGTAATAGACCACCCAGAATGCCGCGGGCAATGCGAGCAAAGGCGCGAAGCCGACCCAGAGCGCGTTGTACCAGCGGATGTTCGAAAACATGACGTAGCCCAGGGTCGCGGAACCGTCACGGTGGAATTTCGGCAGCAACGAAACCTTGACCGGCTTCGCGAGCGTCAACGTGCCGACGAGGAAGTGCAGCAGCTCGTGGCCCATCGTGCCCGGCAGCGAGACCAGGCTGAAAAATCGCGGCAGGTGCCGAAGCTGGTGCAGCAGCGCCGCGGTCAGGATCACCACCGCGAAATATCCGCAAAACGCCCAGCCCAGCGACAAGCCCGCCAGGTTCATTTGCACGCGTTCATGCGTGCGCCGGAACGCATGCGCATGCAACTGCCGGCCTCGCCCCGCCAGCAACGCAATCGCTCAAGGAGCGTGTCCCGGCAGTGATTTGTAGACAAGGTCGATGCGCTTGCGTATCGCTTCGATGGCGGCGCGGTCGCCGGCTGCCTCGGCCTGTCTTAGCTGGACACCGAGGAAGGCAAGCAAGGGGCTCCGGTAGCCTTGCGAAGAGGCCGCGTCGACGGCGATGGCCACGCCTTGCGGCGGTAGCTGTGTCGCCCGGAACAACGCGCCCGCGGCGACGAGGCGCGAAACGGGATCGGCGATGCTTTCAAGCGCCTTCACGCGCGCGGTGTTATCGCGAGCAGCCGCGACATCCCGGTACTGCTCTGGCAGCCTGGCGGCAGCGCCCGGCCGGCCGGCCAGGAAATCGCCATAAGCCTGGTCGTCCGCCGTGGCATCCGCCCGCAGCGACTCATACTCCATGCAGGCTTGCACATCCAGCGCCGCCACGCCCAGCGCGCAGCGATACAGTTCCACGCGCGCGGCGAGCTCAGGCCTGCCGGTGGCGGCCACCGAGGTTTTCGCCTCCTGGAAGTAACGCGCGGCCGCGCGCGAATCGCCCTCCAGATACTGCTGCCTGAATTTTTCCAGGCTGCCATGGGATTGCAATTGCCAATCCGGCGGCATCGGGCCGCCCGCGCATGCGCCCAGCAGCAACGCAAGGCATGCCGGCGCGAGCCTCACGGGAGCTTGATCTCCGTCTTGCGCGCGAACGGCCACTTGCGATTGATCTCGTCGATGAGGTCGTTCACCTTGCGGATCCTGTCGTTGATTTCCGAACGCAGCGCGCCGAGATCGGTGGTCGCGTCCTTCACGTTGGAAGCCGCCTGCTTCATGTCCGCCGTGCCTGCCTGCGCGGTGGCGAGCAGCTCGTCGGCCTTCTTCAGGCTTTCCCTGGCGTCGGCCAGCACGGCGTTGAGCTGGCCGATGGACCGCCTGGCTTCGTCCATGACGCCGCCGCGGCTGAACATGCTTTCATCGGTCTTCGCCAGCACGCCGTCCGCGCGGGCGGTCACGCCCTTGAGCGAGGTCAGCAGCGCATTCACGACGTCGACGGTGTCGAGCACTTTCTTAGCCTGCTCCGGGCTGCCGGTCACGCCGCCCAGCACGCCGTATTCGCCGGTCATGCGCGCCGTCACCGATTTCATGTTGGCAAGCGTCTGGTTGAAGCTCGAGTCCGGGCGCACGATCTCGTCGATGTTCTGCAGGATGGCGTTCGCGCGTGCAATGACCTGCGGAAGGTCCTGCGCGGCGTCCTTGCTCACGAGCGGGCGCTCCGATCCGGCGGGCAGCGGCTCGTCCTGCATCTTCGAGGTGATCGCGCGGATCTTGGCGCCGCCGAGGATCTGCTTCTCCAGGGAGAACACCGTGCTGATCCGCAGCCAGCGCGCGTCCTTTTCGCGGATCCTGGCGTCGATGCGCACGCGCCCCTGCTCGTCCAGCGCCATGCCCGATACCTGGCCGATCGGGAAGCCGGAGAACATGATGGGCATGCCGACGACCACGCCGTCGGCATCGGCCGCGATCAGGGTCAGCGCCTGCGTGCGATCGAACACGCCGCGCGCATGCAGCGAATACAGCAGCAGGCCGATCGCGACGAGCGGAATCAGCGTCAGCACGACGCCGACCTTGAGCCCGAGGTGCCTCAGGCGCGGCTGCTGTAGAGCGGGGCGTTCCATGCGTAGTCCAGGATCCAGCACTGCTCGAAGCTTCCATCCAGCGTCAGCAGCAGGTTGTTCAGGAAGAAAGGGTAGTTCGTGTCCGGCAGCAGCTGTGCCGGACGATCGATGAGGATGACGGGCGGCCTTAGCACGATCGCCCTCAGCAGCTTGGCGACGAAACGCTCCTCGTAGGTCAGGTCAGGATCGCGCTTGTCTGCGCAGCCGGCGTGGCCCGCCTTGTCGAGCAGCTTCCAGGCCGTATCGTTGGCTTCGCCGATGTAGGTGTTGGTGCGAAACTGCAGCACCACGGTGATGTTCTCCATCACCGAAAGGTTGGCGCGCAGAGGCAGCGTGTCGGATACCAGGATCGCATGCGGATGCTCGTCGATGAGCCGGCGGCGCTCGGCATCATTGGCGACCAGGGTCACCCGCTTTTTCGCCGCGCCCGCTGCGGCCGCCGTGCGATCGCTCGCGCCGCCCATCGGATCACACGTAGACGATGGCGAGCGAGACGGCCTCGATCACCATCAGCGAAAAGAACAGGCGCACCATGCCGCGCAGCACCGCGATGGGCGCATGGAACAGCTTGCGCGGCGTGTTCAGGCCTTCCGAGATCGGAATGACCGTCACCGCGAAGCCGAACGCGAACGTCTTGCCCCAGAGCACGAGCAGGGCCGGCAGGTCGAGCACCTTGCCGATCATGCGCGTGTAGTCGCCATCGGTGAGCGTCCACGGATGGAATTCGATGAGCATCAGGTAGGTGAGCCACAGCGCCACGACCACGTTGACCGCGGTGAGCGCCAGCACCGAGATCGTGCCGCCGACCACGCGCGGCAGCAGTTCCAGGCGCATCGGATCGATGCCGATGCGCCGCAACGCGTCGAGTTCGTTCTGGATGTTCATCAGCGCCACTTCGGTGTTGATCGCCGCCCCGGTGCGCAGCGCCACGAAGAGTGCCGTCATCAGCGGCAGGATTTCCAGGATGAGGATGCGCACGATCAGCTCGAGCGCGTATTCGTAGAGCCCGTAGCGCCGCGCGGTGGCGCCCGTGATCTCGATGATGAGCAGGCTGAACAGCGCGCAGAACACCCCGAATCCGGGCAGGATCTCCCAGGCCGTGAAATAGATCTGCTTCTGCACGACCTGCCGCGTTGCCTTGTTGTAGGTCGAGGGCGAGAGCATGCCGATGAAGGCGTCGGAGGCAAAGCGAAACACCCGGCCCCAGGCGATGAGCCGGTCCGAAAAGCCCTGTCCGCGCAGGGTCAGCCAGGCGGCTAGCGCGTTCACCGGCCGGCGGCTCCCAGTCCGCGGACGAATTTCGCCTGCGCTTCCGCGGCGCTATGCAGCAAGCTGATGTCGTTACCGGCGAGCATCATGCGAAAGCCCATGCCGAGATAGCGCGTGATGAGTTCCTTGCCGTAGATGCCGCCCAGCGCGGGGATCTTGCCATGCTCCTCGCAGGCGGCCAGCACCGTCGACAGCGCCGCCTGCAGCCGCGCGTGATCGAGCTGGCCGGGGATGCCCATTTCCAGCGCCAGGTCGTTGGTGCCGACCAGCAATGCATCCAGGCCGGGCACTGCCGCAATCCTGGCGGCATTTTCTACCGCCAGCGGGGTTTCGATCATCGCCACGACCATGGTCGCCTGGTCGAGGCCGGCGACCACTTCGCCGACCGGCCGGGAAGCGAAGCTGAAATGCGGATACGCGCCGCCGATGGACCGGTGCCCGGTCGGCGGAAAACGAAATGCATCCGCCATCGCGCGCGCCTGCTCGGCCGTATCGACGTGCGGGATGACAACACCGAGCGCGCCACCGTCGAGGCAGCGCGCGGCCAGTGCCAGTTCCCCCGCCGGCACGCGCACGAAGGGCGCAATGCCAGCGTCCAGCGCGGCCACGGAAATCTGGTAAGCGGTCTCGACGGAAGTCGACCCATGCTCCAGGTCTATGAACAGCCAGTCGAAGCCGGCCGACTTCATCAGGCGGGCGATTTCCACGCCCCGCACCCCGCGCACGCCCATGCCGATGGCGACTTCCCCTTTTTCCAGGCGTTCTCTGGCCGGATTGATGAGTTGCTGCATTTGACGTTCTCCCTGTGACGACTGCGTTTACCGGACGATAGCAGAACTGTACCCGGCTGGACGGTGGAGACGGTGGGGTAAACTCCGGCAAAAAGGAGGAAAACTTGAAGAAAGTCGCCTGGGGCGTGCTGAGCACCGCGAAAATCGGCCTGCAACGCGTCCTGCCCGGCATGCTCAAAAGCGGATTTTGCGAAATCCGCGCCATCGCTTCGCGCAACCTTGCGAGCGCGCAAAAGGCCGCCGCCGAGCTTGGCATTCCCAGGGCCTACGGCTCGTATGCGGAGTTGCTTGCCGATCCGGAAATCGAGGCGATCTACAACCCGCTCCCGAATCATCTGCATGTACCGCTGACCTTGCAAGCAGCCGCGGCGGGAAAGCACGTGCTCTGCGAAAAGCCGATCGCGCTGAATGCCGACGAGGCAAGGCGACTGCAAGCGGCGGCGAAAAGCGTCCTGATCATGGAAGCCTTCATGGTGCGCTTCCACCCGCAATGGCTGCGCGCACGCGACATGGTCAGGAACGGCGACATCGGCAGCCTTCGGCTCGTGCAATTCCTGTTCGCGTATTCCAACACCGACGCGGCGAACATTCGCAACCAGGCCGACATCGGCGGCGGCGCGCTCTACGACATCGGCTGCTACCCGATTACCGCGGGCCGGTTCTTTTTCGAAGCCGAGCCGCGGCGCGGCATCGCATTGTTCGATCGCGATCCGCAGTTTCGCACCGACCGCCTGACCAGCGCGCTGGTGGATTTCGGCGCGGGCCGCCACCTGGATTTCTCGGTGTCGACGCAACTCGCGCCCTACCAACGCGTGCATCTTTGCGGCACCAAGGGACGCATCGAGATCCAGATCCCGGTCAACCCCGTGCAAGGCGGGAAAACGCTCGTCTACATCGATGACGGCTCGTCGCTGGCCGGCGCCGGCGTGCGCACCGAAACGTTGTCGGAGAGCGACCAATTCCTGCTGCAAGGCGATGCGTTCTCGCGCGCCGTTCGCGGCGAAATCGACCTGCCCTACGGCGTCGACAGCGCGGTCGATGGCATGCGCGTCATCGACGCCCTGTTCCGCTCGGAGAAGAGCAACCGCTGGGAAGACGTCTAGCGTTTCGCGCGCAAACCCACGCCCCATCATTCACTCATTCACTCATTCACTCATTCACTCATTCACCTGCAATGATCCGCCTTCTCTCGTCACTGCTGCTTGCCCTCGCGCTGTCGTCCGCTTCGCTGTTCGCCGCCGATACCTATCCCTCCAAGCCGGTTCGCCTCGTGGTTCCGTTCGCTGCCGGCAGCGCGACGGATTCGGCAGGACGCATCCTCGCGCAGGCCCTGTCGGAGCGCCTGGGGCAAAACGTGTACGTCGACAACCGCGCCGGGGCCAACGGCCAGATCGCCGCGATGAACGTGAAGGCCAGTCCCGCGGACGGCTACACGCTGTTCATGGCGACCAACTCCTCGCACAGCGCCAATCCGCATCTCTACAAGTCGCTGCCGTACGATCCGATCAAGGATTTCATTCCGGTCGCGCGCGTGGGTTTCATCAACTTCATGCTGGTGGTGCATCCCGGCGTGCCCGCCGCGAACACCAGGGAATTCATCGCCTATGCCCTGGCCAATCCAGGCACGCTCTCCTATGCCACCGCGAGCACGGCTTCGCTGGTCGGCGCGGAAACCATCAACGCCATGGCGCATACCGACATGGTCGGCGTGGCCTACAAGGCCAGCCCGCAAGCCATGCTCGACCTCGTCGCCGGCCGGTTGCAGCTCATGGTCGCGGACTTCGCCACCGCGATGCCCTACGTGCGCTCCGGCAAGCTCAAGGTGCTGGGGGTCACCACGGCGAAGCGCTCGTCGCTGCTGCCGGACGTCCCGCCGCTGGGCGACACGCTGAAAGGCTTTGACATGACGTCGTGGAACGGCCTGTTCGTGCCCGCGGGCACGCCGCCGGCCATCGTCGCAAGGCTGGAACGCGAAACGCTCGCCGCCCTGGGCCGCGCCGAAGTTCGCGAGAAGATGGCCGCGATCGGCTATGACGTCGAGCCGATGCCGGCCGCGCCGTTCGCGGCCTACGTGCAAGCGCAACTGGACACGTGGGGTAAACTCATCCGCGCCGCCAGGATACAACCCGAGTAGTCCAACCCGAATAGCCGCCCAACCGAACAGCGAAACGACATGCCTGGTCCGCTTCATGGGGTGAAGGTCCTCGACCTCACCACCGTCGTCATGGGTCCGTTCGCGACCCAGATCCTCGCCGAACTCGGCGCCGACGTCGTCAAGATCGAAACCCACGACGGCGACAACATGCGCCATCCCGGCCCGATGAAGCATCCGGGCATGGGCTACATGTACCTGGGCCTGAATCGCGGCAAGCGCGGCATCGTGCTCGACCTGAAAAAGCCCGAAGGCCTGGAAGCGATGCAACGCCTCGTCGCCGGCGCGGACGTGCTGATCTACAACGTGCGCCCGCAGGCAATGGCCAGGCTGGGCTTGTCCTGGGAAGACGTCAGCCGCATCAATCCGCGTTTGCTCTACGTCGGCGCATACGGCTATTCGCAGAACGGCCCGTACGCGGCGAAAGCCGCCTACGACGACCTCATCCAGGGCGGCGCGGGCATGGGATGGCTGGCGGCGAAAACCGGGGCGCCGCCCAACTACGCGCCGGTGAATTTCGCGGATCGGGTCACAGGCCTGCATGCCGTGTACACCGTGACCGCGGCGCTATTTGAGCGCGAGCGCAGCGGACGCGGACAATCCATCGAGGTGCCGATGCTCGAGGCGATTTCGCATTTCGTGCTCGGCGACCATCTTGCGGGCTTCACCTGGGAGCCGCCACACGGCGACGCAGGCTATCAGCGCCTGCTGGCACGACGCCCCTACCAGACGGCGGACGGCTACATCTGCGTGCTCGTCTACAACGACAAGCAATGGAAAGTCTTCCTCGACAGGATAGGCAGGCCGGAATTGATGCAAGATCCGCGCTTCGCCACGCAGGGCAGCCGCGCGGCGAACGTGCACCACATCTACGATTTCCTGGGGCGACTGTTCCGCACCGAGCCCAGCGCGCACTGGATCGCCCTGCTCGAAGCTGCCGACATCCCGGTCGCACCGATGAATTCCATCGAGGATACGGTGCGCGACCGCCATCTCAACGAGAGCGGCTTTTTCTACATTGAAGACCATCCGAGCGAAGGCAGGCTGCGCTCCATGCGCACGCCGACGAGCTGGTCGGAATCGCCAACCGGCACGCCGCGCCCTGCGCCAAGGCTGGGAGAACACTCCGCCGAAGTGCTGAAGGAAGCCGGCTACAGCGACGACGAGATCGCCGAGCTCGAAAAAAAGGGCGTCACGAAGCTGGGGTAGGCCCTTATTCCTTCACCCCTTCACACCTTCACCCTTCACCGCCGTTCATGGATTTCTCGTTCACCCCGGACCAACTGGCGATACGTGACGCGATCGCCAGGCTCTGCGAGAAATTCGACGCGCGCTACTGGCTGGAGCGCGATCGCGACGGCGGCTTCCCCGAGGATTTCTACCGCGCGGTGGCGCAAGCGGGCTGGCTCGGCATCGCGATGCCTGCGCAATACGGGGGTGCTGGCCTTGGCATCACCGATGCGGCGCTGATGATGCAAACCATCAGCGAATCCGGCGCCGGCTTTTCCGGCGCGTCGGCCGTGCACATGAACATCTTCGGCCTGAACCCCGTGGTGGTGTTCGGCACCGAAGAGCAAAAAGCCCGCTGGCTGCCCGGCTTGATCCGCGGCGAGCAAAAAGCCTGCTTCGCGGTGACGGAACCGGATGCCGGACTGAACACCGCGAAAATCCGCACGGCGGCGCGACGGGATGGCCAGGACTATGTCTTGCGCGGCAGGAAAATATGGATCTCGACCGCCCAGGTGGCGGACAAGATGCTCATCCTCGCGCGCACCTCCGAGGCCGCCGGCAAGCCAACCGACGGCCTGTCGCTGTTCTATACCGACCTCGACCGGCGCTTCGTCGAAGCCCGGGAAATCGACAAGATGGGACGCAAGGCCGTCGACTCGAACATGCTGTTCATCGAATCGCTACCCGTGCCGGCCCGGGACCGCATCGGCGAAGAAGGCAAAGGCTTCGACTGCATCCTGCACGGGCTGAATCCCGAGCGCATCCTGATCGCTGCCGAAGCCGTCGGGCTGGGGCGCGCCGCATTGCGGCGTGCCGTCGACTACGCGAAGGATCGCGTCGTGTTCGACCGTCCCATCGGCCAGAACCAGGCCATCCAGCATCCGCTGGCCCGCTGCTGGATGGAACTCGAGGCGGCGAACCTCATGGTGTTCAAGGCGGCGTCGCTGTACGACCGCGGCGAAACATGCGGCGCGGAATCGAATGCGGCGAAATACCTCGCGGCCGAGGCCTGTTTCCGCGCCTGCGAGCAAGCGATGCTCACGCACGGCGGCATGGGCTACGCGAAGGAGTACCACATAGAACGTTACCTGCGCGAGGCGATGATTCCCCGGCTGGCGCCGGTCAGCCCGCAGCTCATCCTGTGTTTCATTGCGGAAAAAGTGCTGGGGCTGCCGAAGTCCTATTGAACGCGGCGGCCGCCGTCAGAAGTAGCGGCGCAGGATGAGTATCGACAGCACGACCAGGACGAGCGCCGCGATGCCGAGCACCGCTCCCGCGGCACGCGGCGAGGATTCGAACCAGCGATCGAGCGGCAGGTGCATGCTGTCGACGCCCTTCGCCATCTGCCTCGACGAATACCAGTGGTTGCTGCGCGTTTCCACCATCGCGAGCATGCCCGGGAAAAAAGCCAGCACGACGCCGGTCACGATCGCGACCAGGCTGCCGACGATCAGGAAGGTCGTCACGCCCTGGACGACGTAGGGCGCGAAGGAGACGTAGTTGCGCGCGCCGAAAGCCGTCGTCACCGCGCGAGGATCCACCTTCGCCGACAGCACCACGATCGTGAGTAGCCCGCCCAGGATGAAAATAGCGCCGAACAGGCGGCGGTGCTTGTGGACGAAAGGCTCGATGTCGCGATGGACCTCCATGGGTGCGAGTGTCTTGCGCATCGAAACCCAGCGGTTCATCGGCCCCAGCAACTGGAATACGCGCGTGCGCATCACGACGAGGCCCACCCCGAATGCCACGCCGAAAAGACCCATGACGAGCAGAAAAAGGAACAGCACGGGCATCAGCACCTGATCGGTGACGTAATTGTGAAGCAGCGGCATGGACCTTCTCCTCTCGCGAACGATGTGTGTTGTCCAGCGACGGGTGCGCGCTCCCGTCACTTGTGACCGCACTATAGTCCAATCGACAGCGCCGGAGCCAAATGGTGCGGCCTCGTCGCTTCGCCTGGCGTTCCGGCAGGCGACATCGCTCTCGTCGGTCGCTCGTGCGGGCGGTTGTCGGTTTATCCATTGTGTACACTGGCAGCCCGGCCAACACCCTGGATACGTACCGATGGACACCGCCTCCCTCTTCGAGCACCTCCGCCAATTCGACACGCCGACGATCGCCAACGCACTGGAAATTGCGCAAGGCAAGCGATCGACGACAGGTTTCACGCGCCAGACCTATCACACCGCCTTTCCCAAGCTGCCGGCCATCGTCGGCTTCGCCAGGACCGCGGCGATCCGCTGCTCGACCCCCTACGATCCCGCCGTGCGCAGGAAAAACCAGATCGCCTACTACGAGTACGTCGAGCAGGGACAGCGGCCGACCATCGCGATCATCCAGGACATCGACGAGCAGCCGGGGCTCGGCGCTTTCTGGGGCGAGGTGAACACGCATGTGCATTGGGGCCTGGGCTGCGTGGGAACGCTGACCAACGGATCGATGCGCGACCTGGATGCGATGCAGCCGAAGTTCCAGTGCCTGGCTGCGACGCTGTCACCCAGCCACGCGTGGGTACAGGTCGTCGAGATCGGCAAGCCGGTCGAAGTGCTGGGCATGAGCGTGGCGAGCAACGACATCGTGCATGCGGATCGCCACGGCGCGATCGTGATCCCGGCCGACGCACTGGAAAAACTTCCGGCGGCCATCGACCTGATGGCGCGCAAGGAAAAAGTGATCCTGGATGCGGCGAAGAAAGCCGGGTTCAGCACGGCAGCGCTGAAGGAAGCGTTTGCTGCTTCCGATCAAATCAAAGCCTGAAAACTATTTCCCTCTCACCGCAGAGGACGCGGAGGACGCAGAGGAAGAACAGGAGGAAATCAATTCAATGTTCAATGGATGGAATCGGTCATTGTCCGATGTACATCCCGCGCAACTTCGATTACAGGTATTTCTTTCTGGTTTCCTGGTTTCCTCGTTTCCGCTTTTCCTCCGCGTCCTGCATCCTCTGCGGTGAGAGCGAGGCAGTAGTCACTACTGAAGGAATTTTCCCTTCACGTCATCGCGCGAGAGCAGCTTGATGGGCACGGATTTCACTTTCCAGATCTGTTCGCCGTATTCTCGGATGGTACGGTCGGAGGAGAATTTCCCGGAGCGCGCTGCATTCAGGATGGACTTGCGCGTCCAGCTCTCGCTGTCCGCGTAGGCCTTGCTGACCTCCTGCTGGCAATCGACATAGGAGCGAAAGTCCGACAGCACGAGGTAGGGATCGTGCAGCATGAGGTTGTCCACGAGCGGCTTGAACAACTCCGCGTCCCCGCGCGAGAAGAAGCCCGAGCGGATCAGGTCCATCACCTCGCGCAATTCGGCATCGACCTCGCAGCATTGCGCCGGCCGATAGCCGCGAGCCCATACCTGCGCGACCTCCGGCGTGGTCAGTCCGAACAGGAAGAAGTTTTCCGCGCCGACTTCCTCGCGGATCTCGATGTTGGCGCCGTCCAGCGTGCCGATGGTCAGCGCGCCGTTCATCTGGAATTTCATGTTGCCGGTGCCGGAGGCTTCCTTGCCGGCGGTCGATATTTGCTCCGAAAGATCGGCGGCGGGGTAGACGCGCTGTCCGCTGCTGACGTTGAAGTTCGGCAGGAAGACCACGCGCATGCTGTCGCGCACGGCCGGATCTCGGTTCAGCACATCGCCGACCGCGTTGATGAAGCGGATGATGAGCTTCGCGATGAAATAGCCGGGAGCGGCCTTGCCGCCGAACACGAAAGTCCGCGGCGGTTCGCTGCCCGCGCGTCCGGTCTTGAGTTTCAAATAATGCGCGATGACGTTGAGCACGTTCAGGTGCTGGCGCTTGTATTCGTGGATGCGCTTGACCTGCACGTCGAACATCGACTCCGGATCGACGACGACGCCGGTCTTGGCCTGCACGAGGGCCGCGAACTGGCGCTTGTTGTCGTGCTTGATGTCGCGCCACTGCGCGCGAAACGGCGCGTCGTCCGCGAGGCGCTCGAGCCTGCGCAATTCGTCCAGGTTCTTGACCCAGCTTTCGCCGATCGCGTCGGTGATCAGTTGCGCGAGCTTCGGATTGGCAAGCGCAATCCAGCGGCGCGGTGTGACGCCGTTGGTCTTGTTGCTGAATTTCTGCGGCCACAGCGCATGGAAATCCGCGAGCACGTCCTGCTTGAGCAGTTCCGAATGCAGGTCGGCCACGCCGTTGATGGCATGGCTGCCGACGCAGGCCAGGTGAGCCATGCGCACGTAGCGCTCGCCGTGCTCGTCGATCAGCGACAGCCGCGCGATGCGCGCGTCGTCGCCGAGGAAGCGGATGCGTGCCTCGTCGAGAAAGCGCGCATTGATCTCGTAGATGATCTCGAGGTGGCGCGGCAGCAGCTTGCCGAACAGCCCCAGCGGCCAGCGTTCGAGCGCCTCCGGCAGCAGCGTGTGGTTGGTGTAGGCCAGCGACTGGCGCGTGACCTTCCACGCCGGATCCCAGTCTATGCCGTTCTCGTCGACCAGCAGGCGCATGAGCTCGGCGACGGCGATGGCCGGATGCGTGTCGTTCAGTTGCACGGCGAACTTTTCGTGGAAGCGCTCGACCGGCATCTTCTGTCCGCGCATGATGCGCAGCATGTCCTGCAGCGCGCAGGAGACGAAGAAGTACTGCTGCTCGAGCCGCAGTTCCTTGCCCTTGACCGCTTCGTCGTTCGGGTAGAGCACCTTGGTGATGTTCTCCGAGACGATCTTGCGGTCGACCGCGCCGTAGTAATCACCGCGGTTGAACACCGCGAAGTCGAACGATTCCGGCGCCTCGGCCCGCCACAGCCGCAAGGTGTTCGCCGTGTTGTTGCGATAACCGAGGATGGGCGTGTCGTAGGGAATGCCGATCACCGTTTGCGCGGGAATCCAGCGCGCGCGAAAACGCCCTTGCTCGTCGGTATAGGACTCGGTATGTCCGCCCAGCCTGACTTCGACCGACCACTCCGGACGCGGAATGTCCCAGGGCGTGCCGAAACGCAGCCACTTGTCCGTCTTCTCGACCTGGCTGCCGTCGACGATTTCCTGCTCGAAGATGCCGAACTCGTAGCGGATGCCGTAACCCATCGCCGGCATTTCCAGCGTGGCCATGGAATCGAGGAAGCAGGCCGCGAGGCGCCCGAGGCCGCCGTTCCCGAGGCCGGGCTCTTCTTCCTGCTGCAGCAGTTCGTCCAGGCCCAGGCCAAGCTCCGCGATCGCCTGCTCGACTTGCGCATAGATGCCCAGGTTCACGAGGTTGTTGCCCAGGTGCGGGCCCATCAGGAACTCGGCGGACAGGTAGGCCACTGTGCGCGACTGCTGGCGCGTGTACGCCTCCGCCGTGCTGACCCAGCGATGCAGCAGCTGGTCCCTGACCATGTAGGCAAGCGCCATGTAGTAGTCGCGCTTGGTGGCAAGCGCGGGAAACTTGCCCTGCATGTAGAACAGGCTGTCGAGGAATTCGCGCTTGAGCGTTTCCTTGCTGGGTGTGGTGAACTCTTCCGCTATCGCGGCCGAAATTTTGGTGACGCCGGCTGTCATTCGATTCTCCTGGACCTGCTGTTTTTCGCAAGAAGCATGCGCGAAAATTGATGCGACGCCACAACCGCACTCCGATATTGATCGCCTCGAAAGCCACGCTCGGCGCGGCTTTGCGGGCAGCCCTTCCGCTGGCGATGCCCGATGCGCTCCGGCCATGCACCGCCAATGCACAGCTGCGCACGCCCGCGGTGCATCGACGCCGCGATTCATCGCCAAGGCGGCCGGCAGTGTATGTTAGAAAAGCTACCGGTAATGACGCGAGGTACTCCATGAAGGGAAATTGGTTGAAAACGGACGATCTGTGGACGACGGTCGAAGATAACGGGCCGGAACGCGGCGATTTCCGCGGCTCGCGCCGCCGATTCTTGCGCGCGACTGCTACGGCCGGCGTTGGCGGGTTGATGACATCGCTGGCCGATGTGGCGCGCGCGCAGGAAACGGCAGCGCCGCAGGAAGGCGTCTTCGAACTGGGCGACATGCCATTGCGCATGGGCGGTACGCTGCGCGACGCGAAGCTCGCGTACAAGACGCACGGGCGGCTGAACGCGGACAAGAGCAATGCCATCGTCTATCCGACGCCTTACTCCGCGCAGCACGGCGATGTCGAGTGGCTGATCGGCCGCGGCAAGCCGCTCGATCCGGACAAGTACTTCATCATCGTTCCGGACCAATTCGGCAACGGCCTGTCCTCCTCGCCGAGCAATACGCCGTCGCCGCAGGACCATGCGCGCTTTCCGGCGATCACCAACCAGGACAACGTGGCCGCCCAGCACCGGCTGGTGACCGGGCGATTCGGCATTTCGAGAATCGCGCTGGTGATCGGCTGGTCGATGGGCGCGCAGCAGGCTTTCCAATGGGCGGTCAGCCATTCCGACATGGTCGAACGCATGCTGTCCTCCTGCGGGACGGCAAAGACCACGCCGCACAACGCCGTCTTCCTCGAAAGCCTGCGCGCCACCCTCACGCTCGATCCGGCGTGGAAGGGCGGCGACTACGAGGCCGCGCCGGTGGCGGGCGTGAAAGCCTTCGCGCGCATCTACGCGGGATGGGGATTTTCGCAGCCGTTCTACAAGCAGGCGCTCAACCGGCAACTGGGCTTCGCAACGCTGGAAGATTTCCTGGCCGGTTTCTGGGAAAAACGCTTCCTGCGACGGGACGCGAACAATTTGCTGTCGATGCTCAACACCTGGCGGCTGAATGATGTCGGCGCGACACCGGGATTTGACGGCAGCCTCGCCCGCGCACTGGGCTCGATCAAGGCAAGATCAACGGTGCTGGTCGGGCAGACCGATCTTTATTTTCCGCCGGACGACCTGGCCGAGGAGGCAGCGATGATCCCCGGTGCGAAATTCACGATCATTCCGTCGATCTGGGGCCACCAGGCCGGCAACGGCCTGAACCCGGCCGACACGCAATTCGTCTTCGACCAGGTCAACGAATTGCTCGCCTCCTGACGCCTACTTTGCGAACAACATCTGCGGATTCTCGAACGCCTTGAACTCGATGGCGTTGCCGCACGGGTCCAGGAAGAACATCGTCGCCTGCTCGCCGGGCTTGCCCTTGAAGCGGATGTGCGGCTCGATGATGAAGCTGATGTTTGCCGCCTTCAGCTTGTCTGCAAGCTTTTGCCATTCGCCCATCGGCAGCACCAGCCCGAAGTGGCGCACCGGCACGTTGTCGCCGTCCACGACATTGCTGTCGCGATGGCCCGAATCCGGCGCCAGGTGGGCGACGATCTGGTGGCCGTGGAAGTCGAAGTCCACCCATTCCGGCGACGAGCGCCCCTCCGGACAACCCAGCAAGCCGCCATAAAAAGCGCGCGCCTTTTCCAGGCTGGTCACGGGAAAGGCGAGGTGGAAGGGCTGGACGGGCATGGCGGTAATTTCCCTGGCGAAAACGCGAGGACGCCAGTGTACACACTGTTGTATCCCTTCCCTGCCGCGCCCGATTCCCGTCACGAGCGAATTGAAGTTTCGCCGCAGATACGGCGCCGATCTTCCTGATCGGCCTTTTTATTCGGGCCGACCCGCCGCATCCCGCCATCTCCTTACCTGAAGATTCGGAACATTCCCGATGAAATTCGGGAATTTCTCCCAAGCGTCTGGCAACGGCGACAGCCTACGATCAGGCGCAGCACTGGGGGGAGCCGAGCGGTATCAATCGCCATAACGTGGCCGGCATGCGTCGGACCGCATCCTCCCGAAGAAAAGCAGGTCGGGCCAGCGTCCGTCGTCAGGTTCGCGGTCCCGATCTTCACCGTACGGATGCGCCTCCTATTCAAACAACAAGGGCGCGCACCCACGCAAATCCAGGCAAGGGAGGAAGGCATGTCAGCAAGGAATACATTTTCCCGCAACACGGCGGGCGCGGTCCTGCTCACGCTCAGTTTGACCGGCATGATCCGCGTGGCGTATGCGGATTGCAGCCCGGACAATGCCCCGGCGACGTCCGGGTCGATCATCAACTGTACGGGAACCACGGCGGGGGGAATCATTGCCGGCGCATCGGCGGATAACCTCACCATCAATATCGCTGCCGGCGCCACGGTGCAGGCGCGCACGACGCCCACTCCCAGCGTCACCATCCTGCTCGGCTCGGGCGACCTTACCGACGACGACAATCACACGTCGAACGTGGTCACCAACAACGGCACGCTGGTGAACGCCGGCGGCCCCCAGGCCAATAACTACGTCGTCAACATAAATGGCAGCCATAACACGCTGATCAACAATGGACAGGTCAACCTGTCCATCACCACGGCCGACATCATCGGCCGCGCCGCCGCCAACACGGCCACCGCGCGCGCGATCTTCAGCTCGTCCAGCTCCGGCGAATTCGAAGCCATCCACATCGTCAACAACGGCAGCATCTCCGTCCAGCACGGCGGCACCGGCGCCATGGCAGGCTTCTATCCCGGCGAGGACATCGAGGACTTCGTCATCGACAACCACGGGACCATCTCCGCTACTCGCACCTCGACCCTGACGGTCAGCGTCAACGGCAGCGGAGCGCTGGTCGCTTCCACGCCCACCGTCACGACGGCAGCGACGCTGTCCGTTGGCGCGGCCTTCGACAGCGATGACGACACCGAACAATACGTCATCCGCAACCATGCGAGCGGCGTCATCGAGGCCACCGGCGCCTATACGGCGGGAATCTATTCGCGCGCACCCGGCACGCTGGTCATCAATGATGGAATCATCAGGAACAACAGCGTGACGTTCGACTCGGTCACCGGCGCGATGGTGAACCACGAGATCGCGATCTCGTCGCACCAGGGGTTGTATGCCGAGCAGGATGACGATGCGAAAGTCGTGACGGTGACGATCGGCAAGACCGAGATCCAGAACAACGGCACCATCGTCGGCGACATCGTCATGGCGGACGCGAACGCGCTGCGCTACTGGGCGCGCGAGGCCAAGGGCCTGACGGGGCTGGTATTGAACCAGACCGGCCGGCGCGACAGCGAGATCGAAAACCACGCGGGCGGCACGATCACCGGCGACATCTATCTCGGCGCCGGCGCGCACGAGATCGAGAACGCGGGCACCATCACCGGAAACATCAAGGTCGACCAGGTCGCCTTGTTCACGTACCCCACGGCGCCGTCGGGATATACGCTGAACTACGTCATGGGTGGCGGCGACGACGATGATGACGATGATGCACCATCTTCCGGTAGCAGCACGCCGCCCCCGGACAAGCACTTCACGCTGGAAAACACCGGCACCCTGAACGGCAACATCACGATCAAGGACGTTGCGGGCTCGGTCAACCGGATCACGCTGACCGGCAACGGCTTCAGCGGCAACATCGCGGCAACCACCGGCGCGGGCAACAACGCGCTGGTATTGCTGGGCGTCGGTACCCTGCACAACGTCGCGAAATTCACCACGCTCGATGTCGGGGCAGCAGGCGCGGGCGGCGGTGACGACGACGATGACGATGATGACGACGGTCCGAAGCCGGCAGCCACCGTCTGGACTTTGGCGAGCGGCACCACGCAGGAATTCCTTGGCATCCATGCAGGCGACGACGATGACCGCGACGGCGTGATCATCAATTCCGGCGCGTCCCTCATCGTCGACAGCACGCTCAAGAGCGATGTCACGGTGGCGAGCGGCGGCGTGCTGATGGGCTCCGGCATCATCCAGGGCAACGTCAACAACGCCGGCACCATCAATTTGCGCAACACTACGCTGAACGTCACCGGCAGCGTCAACCTGGCGGCAGGGTCCTTCCTGCAGACCACCATTACCGGCAACGGCGCGGCCTCGGCCAACGCGGCTTCCGCGAACACCAACGCGGGCCTGCTCAAGGTCGGCGCCACCGGCACGGCGGATCCATCGGCGAAGATCGTTCCCGTCCAGGCCACTTCCGGCCTCGTGCGCAGCGGCGACTGGTACCGCGTGGCAACCAACGTCAATGGCGGCAGCGTGTTCGATACGCTGCCCTCCGTGCAGAACAGCGCCCTCATCAGCTGGACCGTGCAGGAAAACGACAGCCAGGACCTCGTGATCGGCGCGACGGTGAGAAGCGTCCAGAGCATTCCCGGCATCAGTACCGCCGGCGCGAGTACGCTGAACGCGCTGCTGGGCAGCAACAGCGACGCGCTCTCCAGCCTGCAGGGCGCATTGCAGGGATTGCAAACCGAATCCCAGGTGCGCAAGGCGGCCGAGCAGTTGCGGCCGGAGGCCAACGGCGGCAGCTCTCAACTCGCGCTGACGGTCAACGACCGCATCAACTCGGTCATCGGCCAGCGCGTGGCGGATACGAACCTCGCGGCGGCGTACGGTACGAGCGGCGTGTCCACCGGCGAAAACGACGGCAGTCGCGCGGGCTGGGTGCAGGGCTTCGGCTTTTATGGCCAGCAGGACCAGCGCAACGGCGTCGACGGCTACACCGCCAGCACCGGCGGCATCGCGGTCGGCGCCGATACGGCGATCGGCGCGGGCAACACGACGCGCGTGGGCATTGCGCTGAGCTACGCTTCCTCGGAGATCGACGACGACGGCGTGAACGACGGCAACACCACGAAGGTCGACAGCTACCAGGCCACGCTGTACGGCTCGTACGCGATGCCGACCTGGTACGTCAACGGCGCGCTGGGCCTCGGGCTGCACAAGTACGACACGTTGCGCATCGTCACGGTCGGCGCAGTGCGCGACAACGCCACCGCCAACCACGATGGCACGCAGTATTCGGCCAGGGTGGAAGGCGGGCTGCCGATGAAGCTGGGCAACAACATGCTGGTTCCGGTGGCCTCGCTGCAATACAGCCATCTCGACCAGGAGGCCTACACCGAGAGCAGCACCGCCGGCACCGCGCTCGCCGTGGACAAGAGCCGCACCGATTCCATCCGCAGCGGCCTGGGCGCGAAAATGATCTTCGACATGTCGGAGCCGGATTCGCGCATGGCCGTCGAGTTGCGCGCGATCTGGCTGCACGAGTTCGGCGACACGTCGCAGGATTCGACGGCGAAGTTCGCGGCGGGCGGCACGAGCTTCACGACCAGCGGTGCGGACATCGGCCGCGATTCGGCGAACCTGGGCATCGGCATGCGCTTCACCTCCGCCAACGGCCGCCAGCAGGTTCTGGTCAGCTACGATGCGGAAATCCGCGACCAGTACATCGGCCACACCGCCATGCTGCAGGCGCGCCAGGAATTCTGACGCGATCGGAAGCGCGGGGCCGAAGGAGCCGGGCGCAGCCCGGCTCTTTTTTTGGGAAACACGATGCGATATCGATTCGCCCTCGTCCTTGCGGCGGTGATGCTCGCCGCCTGCGCGCACGACGATGCCCGCCGCCACGCGGCCGGCCTCGCGCGATCCGGCGGCCTCGCGCGCGAAGACGTGCGCACGCGCGACTTCCTCCTGGCGACCTGGTCGCGCTTCGAGGATCCCGACCGGCCGGTGCAGGTCTACATCGAGGGGGACGGCCTCGCCTGGCGATCCCGCAACCGGTTATCCGACGACCCCACGCCGCAGCGAGCGATCGGGCTGGCGCTCGCCGCCGCCGATCGCTCGCCGAACGTCGTCTACCTCGCGCGTCCCTGCCAGTACATCGATCTGCGCGCCAATCCGTGCGACAGCGCCTGGTGGTCAGGCAAGCGCTTCGCCGGGGAAGTCGTGCGCGGCGAGAACGAGGCGCTCGATGCGCTGGTGCGAAAGGCGCCCGGCCAGGCGATCCATCTCGTCGGCTATTCCGGCGGCGCGGCAATCGCCGTCATGATCGCCGCGCACAGGCACGATGTCGCCAGCCTGCGCACGGTCGCCGGCAACCTCGACAGCGAAGCCGTGAACCGCTTCCACGGCGTGAGCCCCATGCCGGATTCGTTGAATCCGGTCGACTACGCCGCTGCCGTCGCGCATGTCCCGCAGATCCATTTCACCGGCATCGATGACGAGGTGGTGCCGCCCGCGGTCGCTTCGAACTTCGCGGCAGTCGCGGGCACGACGAATTGCATTGCCGTCGAAGCCGTCCCGGGAGCCGGCCACGAAAGCGGCTGGGTCGAACGCTGGCCGTCCCTTTTTCGGCAAGTGCCGCGCTGCCGTCCCTGAGTTGCCGGGCTGCCCGGTTCCCGGCCTGCGGTATGATTCCCTCCCTCAAGCTCGGGCGGATACGGCTCCAGCCAAAAAACAATCGCGGAGGAACCAGGACATGGCCACACAGAAAGTCGCAATCGTGACGGGCGCCGGCAGCGGCGTTGGCAAGGCAGCAGCGCTGGCGTTGCTGAAGTCGGGCTACTCGGTGGCGCTGGGGGGACGCCGCGTCGAAATGCTCGAGCAAGTGGCGAAGGAATCCGGTGCCGGTACGCGCGCGCTGGCCGTGCAAACCGACGTCGCCAATCCCGATTCGGTCAAGGCGCTGTTCGCCGCGACGAAAAAGGCTTTCGGTCGCGTCGACGTGCTGTTCAACAACGCCGGCGTCAACGCGCCCGGCGTGAACCTGGAAGAGTTGACGTTCGAGCAATGGAAGACCGTCGTCGACATCAACCTGACCGGCATGTTCCTGTGCATCCAGGAAGCGTTCCGCGTCATGAAGGACCAGAACCCGCGCGGCGGTCGCATCATCAACAACGGATCCATTTCCGCGCATGCGCCGCGCCCGAACTCCATTGCCTACACCTCGACCAAGCACGGCGTGACGGGCCTCACCAAGTCCGCCTCGCTCGACGGGCGCAAGTACGACATCGCCTGCTCGCAGATCGACATCGGCAACGCCCTGACCGAGATGGCCGCCAAGATGACCAAGGGCGTGCCGCAGGCGAACCTCGAGATCAAGGTCGAGCCGACCATAGACGTGAACAAGGTCGGCGAAGCGGTGGTGTACATGTCGGAGCAGCCGCTGGACGTGAACATCCAGTTCCTGACCATCATGGCGACCAAGATGCCGTTCGTCGGCCGCGGCTGACGCGCACCTGCGCTTGGCTGCGCCTGGCTTGGTTGCACCCGGCTGGCTCTGGATCCCGATCACGCTGTGGGCGGCGTTCGCGCAGACCTTGCGCAACGCCGCGCAGCGCGGGCTGACGAAGGACCTCGGCACGCTCGGGGCCACGCTGGTGCGCTTCCTCTACGGCCTGCCCTTCGCGGCGGCCTGGCTGGCGGGCGTGCACCTGGTCGGTGGATTCGCCGTTCCCGCGATCAACGCGACTTTCCTGGGCTGGGCCGCATTCGGCGCGGTCAGCCAGATCGCGGCGACCGCCCTGCTGCTGAAGGTCATGACCGAACGCAACTTCACGCTCGGCGTGGCCTATTCCAAGAGCGAGATCATCCAGGTCGCGTTCTTCGGTTTTATTTTCCTGGGCGACCGCATCGGCCTCGCCGTGGCGATCGCCATCGTGCTGGGCACGGCCGGCGTGTTGATGCTGGCCCCCGCGGACCGCGAGCATCCCTGGCGCGCCATGCTGACCGGATGGACCTCGCGGCTGGCCTTGTACGGCATCGCGTCCGGGACGGGCTTTGCGCTCTCGGCGGTTGGATTTCGTGGCGCATCCCTGGCACTCGAGGGTTCTTCCTTCCTTGTCGCGGCCGCAACGACTCTGCTCGTCGCCCAGTCCATCCAGACCCTGCTGCTCGGCGGCTGGCTGCTGGCGAGGCATCGCGACGTCGTCTTGCGCGTGCTGCAAGCCTGGCGCATGTCGTTGTTCGCCGGCTTCATGGGCGCGGCCGCATCGGCGGGCTGGTTCACGGCCATGGCCATCGAGCGCGTCGCCTACGTGCGCACGCTGGGCCTGACCGAACTGCTGTTCAGCTACGTCATCTCGATGCGCGTGTTTCGCGAAAAGCTCGAGCCGCGCGAGCTGGCCGGCATCGGCCTGCTGGTCGTCGGGCTCGTCGTCATTGCGATCGGGCATTGAATCTCAACCAATCCACCACAGAGGCACAGAGAACGCAGAAGCAAAGCAAAAGAAACAGAATCGGGATTCGTTGACGGCTCGTGGCGATCTTGAGTATCCGGCACCACGAAACAGACGACTTCCTTTTTTGTTCCTGCTTTTTCCTCTGCGTCCTCTGCGCCTCTGCGGTTGCGGATTTTTTACGAAGGAGCGCAAATGATCCACGTCATCGCCACCGTCGAACTTCACCCCGGCACCCGCGACAAGTTCCTCGCCGAATTTCGCAAGCTCATCCCGGACGTCAAGGCCGAAGTCGGCTGCCTCGAATACGGGCCGACCATAGACGCCGATACCGACATCCCGATCCAGTACAAGGTCGGGCCGGACCGCGTCGTGGTCGTCGAGAAATGGGACACCGTCGCCGCGCTGAAGGCGCACGGCGTAGCCCCACACATGCAGGCCTACCGTGCCCGGGTGAAGGATTACGTCAAGGGCATGGAGCTGCGCGTGTTGTCACCGGCCGGCTAGTCCCGCTCGCTTTGCCCGGCCATGTCCTCCCGCCATGACGCCTGGTTCATCCGGGTCCGGCTCAAGCCGAGGCAGCTGCTGTTGCTCGTCGCGATAGACGAGCTCGGCAACATTCACCGCGCGGCGGAAGAGCTCGGCATGACGCAGCCGGCGGCCTCCAAGCTGCTCAAGGAGCTGGAGAACGCGCTCGAAGTGCCGCTGTTCGACCGCCTGCCGCGCGGCATGCGGCCGACGTGGTACGGCGAGATCATGATCCGCCACGCCAAGATGACCCTGGCGAACCTCGGCACCGCCCATGACGAGATCACCGCGCTCAAATCCGGGTTTAGCGGCCAGGTCGCCGTGGGCTGCATCATGCCGGCGGGCATCACGCTGCTGCCGCTCACGGTCGCCAAGCTGAAGGCGCACTATCCTCTGCTCCAGGTGCGCGTGGAGCTCGATTCGAGCGACGCGCTGTTGAACCAGCTCATGGACAGCCGGCTCGACATCGCGGTCGCGCGCCTGTTCGAGCATCACGACAAGTCGGCCTTCGACTTCGAGCCGCTCGCGGAGGAAGCGATCTGCGTCATCGCGCGGCGCGGCCATCCGCTGGCGCGCAAGCGCAAGCTGCAGGTAAAAGACCTTGCGGACCTGAGCTGGATCCTGCCCACCGGCAAGGTGATCCGGCATCGTTTCGACATGGAGTTCCGCAGCCGCGGCCTCGTCCCGCCGCAGAACGTCGTGAGCACGCCTTCGCTGCCGGTGACGGTGAGCCTGCTGCAGCATTCGGACATGGTGGCCACGGTGCCCATCGAGGTGGCGAACCAGTATCGCGAGCACGGCATGGTCGAGCTCGTGCCGATCGACTTCCCGTTGAAGATGGACGCCTACGGCATCATCGTGAGGCGCAGGCAGCTCTTGTCTCCCGCCGCGCAGGTGATGATGAAGGCATTGCGCGCCACGGCCTCGGAAATCTACTAGACGCATGCCGGAACGGGCATCCCAGCGGTCCAAACTTTCATTGGACGCTGCGCGAAGGCGGGACCTACCATCACCGCCATGACTTCCCTTCCCCGGGTCCGCGTCGAGACGCTTCCGTTCGGCGTGCTCCCCAACGGCTCCCGCGCAGAGCTGTTCGTGCTGCGCGCGGGCAACGGCATCGAGGCTGCCATCACCAATTTCGGCGCGACGCTCACGCGGCTGCGCACGCCGGACCGATCCGGGGCGCCGGGCGACATCGTGCTCGGCTTCGACGATCTCGACGGCTACGTCGATCATCGCAAGTTCTTCGGCGCGACCATCGGCCGGTTCGCGAATCGCATCGCCGGCGGCCGCTTCATCCTCGGCAACGAGCGCTATACGCTGGCGACGAACAACGGGCCCAATCACCTGCACGGAGGCGTGTCCGGCTTCGACCGCGCGCTGTGGGATGCCGCGCCCGGCGACGGCGCCGTCGTGTTCAGGTATCGGAGCCCGGACGGCGAGGAAGGTTACCCCGGGAACCTCGACGCGGAAGTGCGCTTCTCGATGGCTCGCGATGGCGCGCTGCGCATCGACTATCGCGCCAGGTCCGACCGTCCGACGCCGGTCAACCTCACCAACCACGCGTTTTTCAACCTGGGCAACGGGGCGGACATCCTCGGCCACGAGCTCAGATTGTTCTCAAGCCGCTTCACGCCGGTCGACGACACGCTGATCCCCACCGGCGATTTGCGCAAGGTCGCGGGCACGCCGTTCGATTTTCGCGAACCGGAGCGCATCGGCGCGCGCATAGGTGCGGACGACACGCAGCTCGCGCGGGCCGGCGGCTACGATCACAACTTCGTCGTCGACGGACGGCCCGGCACGCTGCGGCCGGCGGCCGAGGTCTATGACCGGCAAAGCGGTCGCGCCATGCGCGTGCTCACCACGCAGCCCGGCATCCAGTTCTATTCGGGGAATTTCCTCGATGGCAGCGTCACGGGCAGGAACGGCATCGCATACACGCGCCGCCGTGCCCTTTGCCTGGAAACGCAGCACTTCCCGGATTCCCCGAACCAGCCGCATTTTCCTTCGACCATCCTGGCACCGGGCAGCACGTATCGCCAGGCCACCACCTTCCAGTTCACCACGCTCTAGGGCTTGGCGCGCGCCGGATTGCGTCCCAGCCAGGCAAAGGCGGAGAAGCCGCCCTCGCGCTTCGACGCCCTCGTTTCGAACAGCCGCTGCATGAGGCAGAACACGAACAGCAGCAGGCCGATGACGATCTTGGTCCACCAGGAGCTCAGGCTGCCGTCGAACATGATCAGCGTCTGGATCACGCCGAGGATCAGCACGCCGAATACGGTTCCCGCCACGTAACCGACCCCGCCGGTCAGCAGCGTGCCCCCGATCACGACCGCGGCAATCGCGTCGAGCTCCATGCCCTGGGCGTGCAGGCCGTAGCCCGAAAGCATGTAGAACGTGAACACGACGCCGGCCAGGGCCGAGCAGAAACCGCTGAAGGTGTAGATCAGGATCTTGGTCCGCCCGACGGCGAGGCCCATGAGCACGGCGGACTGCTCGTTTCCGCCGATCGCGTACACGGTGCGGCCGAAGCGCGTGAAATGCGCGAGGAAGATCGCGGCCGCGAGCAGCGCCAGCGCGATGACGACACCGACCGAAATCGCGTTGTCGCCGGCTATCGGTATGCGGTATTGCGAAATGCCTTCGTAGAAAGGCGCAGTGATGCTGATCGAGTCGATGCTGATGAGATAGCACAGGCCGCGCGCGAGAAACATGCCCGCCAGCGTGACGATGAACGGCTGCAGGTCGAAGAAGCGGATCAGGCAGCCCATCGCGAACCCGAAGCCCGAGCCCATGACCAGCACCAGTGCGATGACAGCGCACGGGTTCCAGTGGTGCTGCTCGACCAGGGAGGCGGAGACCATGGTGGTAAGCGCCACGACCGAGCCAACCGACAGGTCGATGCCGCCGGACAGGATGACAAACGTCATGCCGATGGCGACGATGAACAGGAAGGCGTTGTCGATGAGCAGGTTGAAGAACACCTGCAGGGAAAAGAATCCCGCATAGAAGAACGACCCCAGCCCGAACATGACGGCGAACAGGCTGACCGTGACCGCGAGCGGCAGGTAGCGCAGGTTGAATTTCGGCATCGCCGTCATGATTTCGCCGGCGCGCCGGCGCGGAATACCTTGGCGCGGAAGGTGGGGGACTGCAACAGCATGACCAGGAAGACCACGATCGACTTCACCACCAGGTTGACCTCGGGCGGCACGCCGATGGAATAGATCGTGTAGGTCAGCGTCTGGATGATCAGCGCGCCGATGATGCTGCCGACGATGCTGAAGCGCCCGCCGCCGAGCGAAGTGCCGCCCAGGGTGACGGCGAGGATGGCGTCCAGCTCGAGCAGCAGGCCGGCGTTGTTGCCGTCGGCGCTCTTGACGTTGGAGCAGATGATGAGCCCGGCGATGCCGGCGCACAGCCCGCAGAACGCGTACATCCAGAACATGATCGCGCGCGCGTTGAGGCCGGCGAACCGCGAAGCGGTGGGGTTGATGCCGACGGCGGCGATGAACACGCCGAGCGCCGTGCGGCGCGTGGCGACAAGCAGTGCCGCCAGGACCGCCGCGACGACATACAGCGAAAACGGGATGCCGAAGAGAAAGCCGTTGCCGATGAAAAAGAACGGCTGGTAGTAGATGGTGATGATCTGCCCGTTGGTGATGAGCTGGGCGATGCCGCGACCGGCCACCATGAGGATCAATGTGGCGATGATGGGCTGCATGCCGATGCGCGCGACCAGCATGCCGTTCCACATGCCGCAGGCGAGCGCCGCGCCCAGCGCGGCCAGCAGCGCGAGCGGCATCGGGATCCGCGCGACATACTCCGGCACGCCGTCCTTGATGACCAGCGTGCCGCCGATCAGCACCGCGGCGATCGCCGCCGAGATCGCGACCACCGCGCCGACGGAAATGTCGATGCCGCGGGTGGCGATGACCAGCGTCATGCCCAGCGCGATCAGCATGAGCGGCGCCGCGCGATTGAAAATGTCGACGATGCTGCCGTACAGGTGGTCGCCGCGGACCTCCAGGTGCAGGAAGCCCGGCGAGAAGAACGCGTTGAACACGCACAGCAACACGAGCGTGATCAGCGGCCACAGCAAAGGGTGGCGCGCCGCCCGCGCGACCCATCGCCTCACTGGGCCTGTCCCCCGGCGATGACGTGCAGGATGGCCTGCTCGTCGGTCGACGCGGCAGGCACCTCGTCGATCTTGCGCCGGTCGCGCAGGATGGCGATGCGGTCGCTGCAGTTGACGATTTCCTCGAGCTCGGAGGACGTGAACAGGATGGCCATTCCCTTGCGGCACAGCGCCAGCATCTGCTCCATGATCTCCAGCTTGGCGCCCACGTCTATGCCGCGCGTGGGCTCGTCGAGGATCAGCATTTGCGGGTCGGTCGCCAGCCAGCGCGCCAGCAGGACCTTCTGCTGGTTGCCGCCGCTTAGCTCCGAGACCGGCTTTTCCATGTCCGCAACCTTGATGCCCAGCGCCTGGATGTATTCGGCGGCGATCGCCTCCTGGCGCCTGCGCGGCAGCACGCGGAACAGGCCGCGCTTGGACTGCAGCGCAAGAACGATGTTTTCGCGCACCGAAAGCTCGGAGACCACGCCTTCGACCTTGCGGTCCTCCGGGCAAAAGCCGATGCCCCGCTGCACCGCGTCGCGCGGGGACGCGATTGCGGCCTCCTCGCCGGCAATGCGCATGCTGCCGCGATCGACCCTGTCGATTCCGAACAGCAGTCGCGCGGTTTCCGTGCGCCCCGAGCCGAGCAGCCCGCCGAGGCCGAGCACTTCCCCGCGCCTGATGTCCAGGTCCATCGGGTGAACCGAGCCCTGGCGGCCGATGCCGCGCGCCTCGAGGAATGGTTCTTTCGGCACCTCGGCGGCTTCTGCGCGGTTCCTGCGAAAGCTGGTCTCGCGGATTTCGCGCCCTATCATTTTCGTGACGAGCGCCAGCTTCGGCAGTTCCGCGACGGGGTATTCGCCGACGCGCTCGCCGTTGCGCAGCACGGTGATGCGATCCGCAATCTCGTAGGTCTGGTCGAGGAAGTGCGTCACGAACAGGATCGCGAGCCCCTTGTCGCGCAGGCCGCGAATCACCGCGAAAAGCATGCGCACCTCGTCCTCGTCCAGGCTGGACGTCGGCTCGTCGAGGATCAGGATCTTGCAGCTCACGCTGGTGGCGCGCGCGATCGCGACCATCTGCTGCATGGCCACCGAGCAGGACGCGAGCTGCAATCCGACGTCGGCATGGATGTTCAGGCCGGCAAGGATTTGCGCCGCCTGCGCGCGCATCGTCTTCCAGTCGATCGCCGGTCCCTTCATCGGATAGCGGCCGATGAAAATGTTCTCCGCCACCGACAGGTTCGGGCACAGGTTCACTTCCTGGTACACGGTGCTGATGCCCAGGCGCTGCGCGTCTAGCGGCGAAGCCGGATGGATCGGTGCGCCGTCGAGCAGGATCTGCCCGCGGTCGGGCGGATGCACGCCGGTCATGACCTTGATGAGCGTCGACTTGCCGGCGCCGTTCTGGCCCATCAGCGCATGGACCTCGCCGGGCAGCAGCCGGAAATCCACGCCCTTGAGCGCATGCACGCCGGTGAAGCTCTTGTCGATGCCCGCGAGCTCCAGCATCGGCCGGGCGTCTGGCGCGGTCTGCGTCATCGCCGCGTCACTTGTTCTTGTTGTAGACGTCGATGACCACGGCTGCCAGCAATACCAGCCCCTTGATGACCTGCTGGTAGTCGATGCCGATGCCGAGGATGGACATGCCGTTGTTCATGACGCCCATGACGAAGGCACCGATCACCGCGCCGAGCACCTTGCCGACGCCGCCGGTTGCCGAGGCACCGCCGATGAAGCATGCGGCGATCACGTCGAGCTCGAAGCCCAGGCCCGCTTTCGGCGTGGCGGTATTCAGGCGGGCCGCGAAAACCAGGCCGGCGAGCGCGGACAGTACACCCATGTTGATGAAGGTGTAGAAGGACAGGCGCTTGGTGTTGATGCCCGACAGTTGCGCCGCCTTTTCGTTGCCGCCCAGCGCGTAGATGCGACGACCGATGGTGGAGCGTCGCGTCACGAAGTCATAGCCGACGATCAGCACGACCATCACGATGAGCACGTTAGGCAGGCCCTTGTACGACGAAAGCAGCCAGGCGAAGTAGACGATCGCGGCGGCAAAGGCGAGCTGCGTGATCGCGAAGACGGCGAGCGGCTCGGTCTGCATGCCATGCTTCGCCTGGGCCGCGCGCCCGCGCACCTTGAGCACCACCATGGCAAGCGCGGCGGCAATGCCGAGCACGAGCGAGGTCAACCGCAACGCGTCGCCTTCCAGCGGATCGGGAATGAAACCCGAGCTCAGGCGCTGGAAGGTTTCGGGAAACGGCCCGACCGATTGGCCCTGCAACAGCGCGAGCGCAAGCCCCTTGAACACCAGCATGCCCGCCAGCGTCACGATGAAAGACGGGATGCGGAAATAGGCGACCCACACGCCTTGCGCCGCGCCGATCAGCGCGCCGACTGCGAGGCAGGCCAGGGTGGCAACCGCGGGGTTCCAGCCCCACGTCACCATCAGTATCGCCGCCAGCGCGCCAACGAAGCCGCTGACCGATCCCACGGAAAGGTCGATGTGGCCGGCCACGATCACCAGCAGCATGCCCAGCGCCATGATCACGATGTAGCTGTTCTGCAGCACCAGGTTGGTCAGGTTCAGCGGCTGCATCAGCGTGCCGTCGGTCATGACCTGGAAGAACACCATGATGGCGATGAGCGAGATCAGCAGGCCGTACTCGCGCAGGTGTCCGCGCAGCCAGCCCTTGCCGGCGGCCTGCACGGGCTGCGATTGCGATTCGGATTGGGTCGTGTCCATGGGCGTCAATTGAGCTGGTCGTCGACGATGGCCTGCATGATCTTTTCCTGGCTGGCCTGGCCGCGCGGAAATTCCGCGACGAAGCGGCCGTTGTTCATGACCGCGATGCGGTCGCACATGCCGAGCAGCTCCGGCATCTCGGAGGAAATCAGGATGATGCACTTGCCGGCGTCGGCCAGCGCGTTGACGAGCGAATAGATCTCGTACTTGGCGCCGACGTCGATGCCGCGCGTGGGCTCGTCGAGGATCAGCACTTCCGGATCGGCGAACAGCCACTTGGAGAGCACGACCTTCTGCTGGTTGCCGCCGGAGAGATTCACCACCGGCTGGAACACGCTCGCGCAGCGGATGCGCAAGCGGTTGCGGAAGTCGCCGGCCACGGCGTATTCACGCCCGTCGTCGATCACGCCCGCGGTCGATACCGCTTCGAGATTGGCCAGGGTGACGTTGCGCCGGACTTCGTTGCCCAGCACCAGGCCGAGCGCCTTGCGGTCCTCGGTCACGTAGGCAAGCCCGGCCTCCACCGCGCGCGCGACCGTGCTCACGTCGATGTCCTTGCCGCCCAGCCGCGCGCGACCGCGGATGTCGCGGCCCCAGCTGCGGCCGAACAGGCTCATGGCGAACTCGGTGCGACCTGCGCCCATGAGTCCGGCGATGCCGAAGATCTCGCCGCGGCGCACGGCCAGCGAGACGCCGCGGATGACCTCGCGATCCCGGTGGATGGGATGGAATGCGTGCCAGTCGTCGACCTCGAACACCACCTCGCCGATCTTCGGCTCGTGCGGCGGATAGCGCTCGTCCATCTCGCGCCCGACCATCGCGCGAATCATGCGGCTCTCGCTGGCCGGCGCCTCGCGGCAGTCGATGGTCTCGATGGTCGAGCCGTCCCGCAGCACGGTGATGGCGTCCGCCACCCGTGCAACCTCGTTGAGCTTGTGCGAGATCAGGATGCAGCTGATCCCCTGTGCCTTCAGTCCTTCCAGCAGCCCGAGGAGCGCGTCCGAGTCGGTCTCGTTCAGGCTGGCGGTGGGCTCGTCCAGGATCAGCAACTTCACTTCCTTGGACAGCGCCTTCGCGATTTCGACGAGCTGCTGCTTGCCCACGCCGAGGTCCGTGATCCGCGTCGCCGGCGATTCCTGCAATCCGACCTTCGCCAGCAATTCGCGCGTGCGCGTGAAGGCCTGCGTCCAGTCGATGATGCCCAGCCGGGCCGGCTCGTTGCCCAGGAAGATGTTTTCCGCGATGGACAGCAGCGGCACCAGGGCCAGCTCCTGGTGGATGATGATGATGCCGAGCTTCTCGCTGTCGTGGATGCCCTTGAAGCGGCGCTCCTCGCCCTGGTAGACGATGCGGCCTTCGTACTCCGGATAGGGATAGATGCCCGAGAGCACCTTCATGAGCGTCGACTTGCCCGCCCCGTTCTCGCCGACCACGCCGTGGATCTCGCCGCGGTTCACGACGAGGTTGACGTCGGCCAGCGCCCGTACGCCCGGGAACGACTTGCCGATGCCGCGCATCTCGAGGATGGGTTGGTGCGCGCTGGTTGCGGACATGACCGGATTGTATTCCCGACGAAGCCGGGCCGGCCGGCATGACGCGCCGGCCGGCCCGATCCATGAACCCAGCCCTACTTCAGCTGCGCTTCGGTGTAGTAGCCGCTGTCGACCAGGATGTGCTTCCAGTTGGTCTTGTCCACCGCCACCGGCTTGAGCAGGTAGGAAGGCACCACCTTGATGCCGTTGTTGTAGGTCTTGGTGTCGTTGATCTGCGGCTTCTTGCCGGCGAGCACGTCGTCCACCAGCTGGACGGTCACCTTGGCGAGCTCGCGCGTGTCCTTGAACACGGTCGAGTACTGCTCGCCGCGCAGCATGGACTTGACCGACGGCACTTCCGCGTCCTGGCCGCTGACGTACGGGCAGGGTTGCTGCGCCGTGCAATAGCCCACGCCTTTCAAGGACGACAGGATGCCGATCGACAGGCCGTCGTAAGGCGACAGCACGGCGTTCACCTTGTCCTTGCCGTAGAAGGCCGACAGCAGGTTGTCCATGCGCGCCTGCGCGACCGCGCCGTCCCAGCGCAAGGTGCCGACCTTGTCCATGCCCATCTGCTTGCTGCGCACCACCAGCTTGCCGGAGTCGATGTAAGGCTTGAGCACGGACATCGCGCCGTCGTAGAAGAAGAAGGCGTTGTTGTCGTCAGGCGAGCCACCGAACAGCTCGATGTTGAACGGCCCCTTGCCCTGCTTCAGGCCCAGCGCGTCGACCAGCGAGGTGGCCTGCAGCACGCCGACCTGGAAGTTGTCGAACGTAGTGTAGTAATCGACGTTCTTGGAGCCGCGGATCAGGCGGTCGTACGCGATGACCTTGACCCCTTTGTCGGCGGCCTTCTGCAGCGCGCCGGAAAGCGTGGTGCCGTCGATCGCCGCGATCACCAGCACCTTGGCGCCCTTGGTGATCATGTTCTCGACCTGGGCAAGCTGGTTCGGGATGTCGTCTTCCGCGTACTGCAGGTCCGGCGTGTAGCCCTTTTCCTTGAAGTACTTGACCATGCTCGCGCCGTCGGATATCCAGCGTGCGGACGACTTGGTGGGCATCGAGATGCCGATCATGCCCTTGTCTGCCGCAAGGGACTGCGGCAGTGCTACGGCCAGTCCGAGGACGAGGCCGGTAACCACGGATAGAAATTTATTCACGAGAGTCTCCTCTTGATTGTCTTTTCGCGCGGCGTTCGACCGCCGCTGCATCGCGTCCCGCCTCATGCGAACGGGCGGAGTTCGCAACAGCGAATCCCGCCTGTCCAGTTTGGCACGAAGTCCGCCGGAACGGGGCTTCAGTACTTGCGGTTCGGGAATTCCTTGGCGGCAACCTCGGCGGGGAAGATGCCTTCCTTGGTCACGATGCGCTTGGGCACGGGCTTGCCGGCGACTACGTCCTTCACCGTCTCCATGAGCTGCGGTCCCAGCAGCGGGCTGCACTCGACGGAAACATTGAGCTTCCCGGCGATCATCGCCTCGAACGCGCCCTTGACGGCGTCGACCGAGATGATGGTGATGTCCTTGCCCGGCTTCAGGCCCGCTTCCTCGATCGCCTGGATGGCGCCTATGGCCATGTCGTCGTTGTGCGCGTAGAGCACGTTGATCTTCTTGCCCTCGGCCTTGAGGAAGGCCTCCATGACTTCCTTGCCCTTGGCGCGCGTGAAGTCCCCGGTCTGCGAGCGGATGATCTTGAACTTCGGGTCGGACTTGATGATTTCCTCGAAGCCCCTCTTGCGGTCGATGGCAGGTCCCGAGCCCACCGTGCCCTGCAGCTCGACGATGTTGACGTCGCCCTTCGCGCCCTTCTTGTTCTCGACCAGCCAGCGGCCGGCCTTGCGGCCCTCCTCGAGGAAGTCCGAGCCCATGAAGGTCACCCACAGGGACGTATCCTTCTCGTCGACGGTGCGGTCGGTCAGGATGACCGGGATCTTTGCCGCCTTGGCTTCGCGCAGCACGGTGCCCCAGCCCGTCTCGACCACCGGCGAGAACGCGATCACGTCCACTTTCTGCGCGATGTAGGAACGGATGGCCTTGATCTGGTTCTCCTGCTTTTGCTGCGCGTCGGAGAACTTCAGGTTGATGCCCGATTCCTTGGCGGAACTCTTGATCGATTCCGAGTTGGCGGTACGCCATTCGCTTTCGGCGCCGATCTGCGCAAAGCCCAGCGTGATCGCCTTGTCCGCGGCTGCGCCCAGGGTGGCGAACAGCCCCAGTCCCGCGCCTAGCAGGGCGGCGATTGCAGAGCGTCTGAACTTGTTCATGGTTTCTCCTCAGTCGTTGGTTTGGTCTTCTCTTGGAGCAATGTCGCACCGAGGTTGTCCGCGGATTTCGCGGAACGACCCGTTGCTAGCCAGTTCGCGCCGCTGGCTCCCGCTTTTCACGCGGGCGCAAAAGCGGACGCTGGCGTGATACTAGAGGCCTTCGATATAGCGATCTAATGAAATTTTCAGTGTTTGGGATGCTGCTTTTGGCATGCCGGGGTCCCGCTGCGACATTTGAGCGAACGCGGCGCTTGAAAGCTCGGGCGCGCCGGAGCAGAGTCGAAGTTCCGGCGGGCTTGGCGCGCAGTGGCCGCACAATCCGCCAGGGAACTTCATCCAGGAGACGGTGATGGCAACCGACAAGGCAATCGTGACCAATGCGAAGGCGCTGCGCGCGAAATACGGCGCGGACGGCTTCGCAAGAATCGCCGCCGCGCTGGATGCGATGATCAGGGCGGATGCGAAACGCGGGCTTTCCACCCGCGTGGTCGCCATCGATTCCCGGGCGGACATGTCGCGCTACGGCAAGCCGGTCGCATCGGCCGAAAACGCCCGCGCCGCGAAGTCGGCCATCGACGCCATCCACGATCGCGAGCAACCCGACTACATCATGATCCTCGGCGCGAGCGACGTCGTTCCGCTCGTTCCGCTGAAGAACCCGGTGTGGGAACCGGGCGGCGACGACGACGATCGGCTGGTTCCGAGCGACCTTCCGTACGCCTGCGACGCCGGGTACAGCCTGGACGCCAATCGATTCGTCGGGCCGACGCGAGTGGTGGGGCGCCTGCCCGACCTGGTCGGCGCGCGTGATCCGAAATACCTGCTCAAGCTGTTGCGGGTGGCGACCGGCTACAAGACGCTGCCGGCAGCCGCCTACAAGCGCTACTTCGGCTTGTCGACCCTGGCCTGGCGCAATTCGACCAGCCAGACCATGACCAAGCTCTTCGGCGGCGTCAGCGATTTGCGCACGGCGCCGCCGAAGGGCCCGAAGTGGACCATGGGCGAATTGTCGCCGCTCGCGCACTTCATCAATTGCCACGGCGGCCATCGCGACACGCAGTACTACGGCCAGCCGCCGCGCAAGGAGGAATATCCGACCGCGCACGACGCCGCCCTGCTGGCGGGCAAGATCAAGGCGGGCACGGTGCTGGCGGCGGAGTGCTGCTATGGCGCCGAGATGTACGATCCCGCCAAGACGCAGGGACAGGCCGGCATCGCCTATACGTATCTCGGCGAAGGCGCATACGGCGTGTTCGGCAGCACCACCATCGCCTACGGGCCTTCGTCGGGCAACAGCTCGGCGGACCTCATCTGCCGCTACTTCCTGAACGCGGTGATGGACGGCAGCTCGCTGGGCCGCGCGACGCTCGAGGCGCGCCAGCAATTCTCGGGACAGTATTCGCACCTGAGCCCGGTCGATCTGAAGACGCTGGCGCAGTTCTACCTGCTCGGTGATCCTTCCGTCCATCCGGCTGAAGTCACGCCGCACGCGCTCAACAACACCAAATCGTTCAAGGCGGCTTTCGCAAAATCGAAGGATGCCGGGCCGCGGCTGCTGCGTCGCGATCGCCTGCGCCGAGTCGGCACGAACCTGCAGCGCACGCTGCCCGCGACCAGGCGCGCGGACCATCGCGTCAAGCCTTCCGCTGAGGTCGCGAAGGCGCTGCGCGGGGCCGCGCGGGAGTCCGAGGTGAAAGCCGGCGTCGAACTGCATTTCCGCGTGGCGCCGAAGGCGCGCGCGCCCGGCCAGGGCGACCACCGCACGGTTCACGTGCTGCTGAGCGCAAACGGCCCCGGGACTCGCGCCCGCGCGAAAAACCTGCCGCGCGCCGTCGCCATCGTCGCCACTGCCGAGGGCGGCCGGCTGCTGCACCTGCGCCGCCTGCGCAGCCGCTGACCGGACATGAAGCTCAGGGGAGTCGTCAGGCTGAAGACCGTGCGGCGCGGAACCAAGAGCGAGCACGACGCGTTCATGCTGGTGACCCCCAGCGCGGAATACAAGTTGCGCCGGCGCGGCGGAAACCCGTTCCGCGACGAGGGCCTCGCCGGGCTGGAAAATCGCAACGTCCGCGTCGAAGGCGAAGTCGACGGCGCGGAATTTTTTCTCGACAAATGGGAAATCGAAGACTGAGCCGCCGGGGATTGCGGCGGACTCGTTCGCAAGGGAGGCAAAGGTGAGCAAGGGTTCCGACATCGTTCGCATCGCGCGAAAGCACATCGGCGAGCGCTACATCCTCGGCGCGAGCGCGCCCAAGAACAACGCCGGCTGGACCGGCCCGTGGGATTGCGCCGAATTCGCGAGCTGGTGCGTGTACCAGGCCGCCGGCGTGCTCTACGGATGCCTCAAGAACAGCGGCGACCCGGCGATCGCCGATGCCTACACCGGCTACTGGCAACGCGATGCCGAAGCGCTGGGAAAGAAAATACCGGTTGCCGCGGCCACTGCCACTCCCGGCGCGTTCCTGCTGCGCTATCCCGCGGCCGGACTGGTCGGGCATATCGTGATTTCCGACGGCAAGGGCGGCACCGTGGAGGCCCATTCTAGCAACGATGGTGTCATCGCTTCGACGATCGCGAACCGGCGCTGGGATACCGGCATCCTCGTTCCCGGCATCGACTACGTCGCCGGGCCGCCCGCGCCGGCGGCCGTCGCCGCCCCGGCCTTGGTGTTGCGACTGCGCAAGCCGCCGATGACCGGCGCCATCGTGAAGCAATTGCAGCGCGCGCTGAAGGCGCGCGATTGCAATCCCGGAAAAATCGACGGCAGCTACGGACCGCAGACCGCCGCCGCCGTCCACGCTTTCCAGCTCGGCGCCGGGCTGGTGGCCGACGGCGAAGCCGGTGCGCAAACGCTGAAGGCATTGCGAGTCAAGCTGCCCAGGGCTTGAGCCGCCATTGCGGCTCCGCGCCGACTGCCTTCAGTCGCCGGCCAGCCGATAGCCGACGCCGGTTTCCGTGAGCAGGTGGCGCGGCTGCGCAGGATCGTCTTCGAGCTTGTGGCGCAACTGCGCCATGTAGATGCGCAGGTAATGCGCTTGCTCGACGTGCGACGGCCCCCACACGTCGCGCAATAGCTGGCGATGCGTCATGACCTTGCCGGGGTTGCGGGCGAGCACCGAGAGCAGACGAAACTCCAGCGCCGTGAGATGAACGGCGGCGCCGCCGCGCGTGACGACGTGGCCGGCCAGGTCCACGCGCACGTCGCCGAACTCCACGACTGCCTTGCCATCCGGCCCGGCCGCGATGCGCCGCAGGGCGACGCGCACGCGCGCCAGCAGTTCGCCCACGCCGAACGGCTTGGTCAGATAGTCGTCCGCGCCTGCATCCAGCGCGCGGATCTTGTCGGACTCGTCGACGCGAGCGGACAGCACGATGACGGGCATGGCGCTCCAGCCGCGCAATTCGCGAATGAAGTCCACGCCGTCCAGATCCGGCAGGCCGAGGTCGAGCACGACCAGGTCGGGCTTGCGCGTGACGGCTTCGATGAGCCCCCTTTTGGCGGTTTCCGCCTCGAACACCCTGTGGCCCTCGCCTTCGAGTGCCGCGCGCACGAAACGACGAATCTGCTTTTCGTCCTCGACGACCAATGCCGTTGCCGTCGCGCTCATGGTGCCGGCGCGGCGGCCGCGGGCTCGACCGGCTCCTCGCCCTGTGCCGGCGGCGCGGGAGGCGTTCCGCGCGGCAGGGCGATCGCAAAGCGCGCACCGCCTTCGGGCTTGCGCTCGGCCCAGATGCGCCCGCCGTGCGCTTCCACGATGGCGCGGGTGATCGCCAGGCCAAGGCCGACTCCCGGTGTCGCGGATTCGACTTCGCCGCGCGTGAACTTCTCGAATACCGCCTCCTCGGACCCGGGCGCGAGGCCGGGACCGTTGTCGGCGACCACGATGCGAATCTCGTCGCCCTGCACGCGCGCCTCGATGCGGATCTCGCTGCCCGACGGCGTGAATTTCGCGGCGTTCTCGACCAGGTTGGCAAGCACGCGTTCGAACAGCACGGCATCGATTTCGACGAGGGGCAGGCCGGGCTCCAGGTCGACGTGCATGACGTGCGCCGCGAGGGAGCGCCGCACGGACGCGAGCGCGCTGCCGACGACTTCTTCCAGCGGCTGCCATTGGCGGTTCAGCTTCACTTCGCCCGCCTGCAGCCTCGCCATGTCGAGCAGGTTGTTCACCAGCGCGTTCATGCGGGCCGCCTCGTCCCGGATTGCGTTCGCCATTTCCTGCTGCGCGCCGGAGAGCGCGGGCCGGGTGAGAGCGAGGGAATCCGCGAGACCGAGCAACGCGGTCAGCGGCGTGCGCAGGTCATGCGACAGCGCGCTCAGGATCGAGTTGCGAAGGCGCTCGGACTCGATGCGCACCAGGGCGCCCTGCGCGACCTCGACGTAGTGCACGCGCTCGAGCGCGATGGCGATCAGGGCCGCGAAGGTATCCAGCAGCCGCTTCTGCTCGGGGATCAACAGCAACCTCGACAATTCCGGCTCGATGGCGAGCACCCCGCGCAAGCGCATCGGCGCCGGCAGCGGCGCGTAATAGACGCGGCTGCCCGGCAAGGTGTCGGTGCCCGCGCCCGCCGGCTTGCCATTGTCGAATACCCATTGCGCGATGGCGGCGTCGATCGCCGGATCGTCGGGCTGGGCGGCCGCGACCGCCAGCTTGTCGTGTGCGTCCGGCAGCAGGATGACTGCCTTGGCGTGGAAGCTCGCCTCGATGTGCTTGTCGCTGATTTCCAGGACCTGCTCGCGCGTGAGCACGCCCGACAATTCCCGCGCCAGCTCATAGAGTGCGCGGGCGCGCAATTCCCGGTGCGACGCCACGTTCGCCTGGTAGCGCAAGCCCGACGTCAGGTGGCCGATGACCAGCGCAACGGCCAGCATCACGCCGAACACGATCAGGTATTGCGCATCGGAGACCGCCAGCGTGAAGCGCGGCGGCACGAAGAAAAAATCGAATGCGAACACCGCCAGGAAAGCCGACAGCACCGCCGGCCCGCGCCCGAGGCGCACCGAGGTGAACACCACCGCGAGCAGGAACAACATCACGATGTTGGCGGGAGCCAGCCTGTTCGCGAGCGGCATGGCGATACCGGTCGCCGCGGCGCAGATTGCCGCCGCCCAAATATAACCGCCGTACTTCGCGGCCGGCCTGGCGTCAGTCTCATTCGCTGGCGAGGGCCGGCGCTCGCCGTGCTCATCGATGCCGACCTGGACGATTTCGACGTCCGGCGCGAGGGCCCCGATCCTGTCCGCCAGGTTTCGGCCGATCCCCGCGCGCCGCCCGCGATCGCGGCCGATGACGATGCGCGCAAGGTTATGGTTGCGCGCATACGCCGCGATTTCCGCGGCGGGCGCCTGTCCCGTCAGCGTCGCGGTTTGCGCGCCGAGTTCCTGCGCGAGCGCCAGCACGCGCAGGATGCGCTCGCGTCGCGCGCCGGGCAGGCGCTGCAGCCCCGGCGTCTCGACGTAGACGGCGTGCCAGCGCACGCCGAGCTGCTGCGCCAGCCGGGCGGCGCTTCGAACCACCTTCTCCTCGCCTGCGCTCGGGCCGACACAAGCCAGCAGCGATTCGCGCGTCGGCCAGACCTGGCCGATGGCCTGGTCGTGTCGGTAGGCGAGCATCTGGTCGTCGACGCGATCGGCCGTGCGCCGCAATGCCAGCTCGCGCAGCGCGATGAGGTTGCCCTTGCGGAAAAAATTGCGGATGGCCTGTTCCGCCTGCGCCGGCATGTACACCTTGCCCTGGCGCAGGCGCAGCAGCAGCTCGTCCGGCGGCAGGTCGACGACGATCACTTCGTCGGCCTGGTCGAACACGCGGTCGGGCACGGTCTCCAAGACCTTGATGCCGGTGATCCCGCCCACCACGTCGTTCAGGCTTTCGAGGTGCTGGACGTTCACCGTGGTGAACACGTTGATGCCGGCGTCGAGCAACTCCTCGACGTCCTGCCAGCGCTTGGGGTGGCGCGAACCCACCGCATTGGTGTGCGCAAGCTCGTCGACGAGCATGAAAGCCGGATGCCGGGCCAGCGCGGCATCGATGTCGAACTCGGCGAGCCGCGAACCGCGATACTCGATCGACTTCTGCGGCAGGACTTCGAGGCCCTCCAGCAGCGCGGCCGTGTCCTTGCGGCCGTGGGTCTCGACGATGCCGACGACGACGTCGGCCGACTGCGCGCGCAGCTCGCGCGCCGCCGAAAGCATGGCGTAGGTCTTGCCCACGCCCGCGGACGCACCGAAAAAAATCTTCAGCCGCCCGCGTCCGGCGCGGCCTTCTTCGCGCCGGATCTGCTGGAGCAGTTCTTCGGGATTGCGCCGGGAATCCGTCATCTCATTGCGCCCTGCCCTCATTGTAGAGACGGACGCCGGCGCGGACTACCGTATCGCGTCGAGCGCGAGGTTTAATTTCAGGACGTTCACCACGGGTTCACCCAGGAAACCAAGCTGCCGGCCTTCGGTGAATTGCGCGACCAACGCCCTGACTTTTGCGGGATCCATATCGCGCGCCTTTGCCACGCGTTCGACCTGGTATTCCGCGGCCGCCGGACTGATGTGCGGATCGAGGCCGCTCGCCGAAGCAGTCACCAGGTCCACCGGCACGGGCGCCGCATTGCCGGGATCGGCATCGCGCAGCGCCTTGATGCGCGCGGCGACCGCCTCCGCAAGAGCCGGATTCGACGACCCCAGGTTCGAGCCGCTGGAAGCGGCCGCGTTGTAGGGATAGGGTGCCGTTGCCGACGGCCGGCTCCAGAAATGTTTCTGATCGACGAACGCCTGGCCGATCAACGTCGAGCCGACCGGCTTGCCGTCGCGTTCGATCAAGCTGCCATTGGCTTTCGCATGAAAAATCGCTTGTCCAATGCCCGTCACGAGCAAGGGATAGGCGACGCCGGTAATGAGGGTCATCGCCAGCAACATCGATACGCAACGCCTGAGTTCTTTCAGCATAAGAATCTCCTGCAAATCTCAGTCGACATCTTGAACCACGGAGAACACGGAGGGCACGGAGAACACAACGACATTCTTGGGGGAGTGAGAAAACAAATGCCTGGATTCGATTCTTGTATCGACAGCACATTCGACATTCAATTCTTCCGTACTTGGTCGTCCTCCGTGTTCTCCGTGGTTCATCACGCAAGCCTTAGTCCTGCCAAGACCAAGTCGATCGCCTTGATGCCCGCAAATGGCAGCACCAGCCCGCCGACTCCATAGATCAGCGTGTTGTCGCGCAGCAGCCGCGCCGCGCCGACCGGACGGTAACGCACGCCTTTCAGCGCGAGCGGGATCAGCGCGATGATGATGAGCGCGTTGAAGATCACCGCCGACAGGATCGCGCTCGCCGGGCTGGCGAGGTGCATCACGTTCAGCGCATCGAGTTGCGGATAGGTGGTGGCAAACGCAGCCGGGATGATGGCGAAGTACTTGGCCACGTCGTTTGCGATCGAAAACGTGGTCAGCGCGCCGCGCGTCATCAGCAGTTGCTTGCCGATCTCGACGATCTCAATCAGCTTGGTCGGGTTCGAGTCGAGGTCGACCATGTTGCCGGCCTCCTTCGCCGCCTGCGTGCCGGTGTTCATCGCGACGGCAACGTCGGCCTGCGCGAGCGCCGGCGCGTCGTTGGTGCCGTCGCCGGTCATCGCCACCAGCTTGCCGCCCGACTGGTGCTCGCGAATGAGCTTGAGCTTGGCCTCCGGCGTGGCCTCCGCCAGGAAATCGTCGACACCCGCTTCCGCCGCGATGGAAGCCGCCGTGAGCCGGTTGTCGCCGGTGATCATCACGGTCTTGATGCCCATGCCGCGCAGCTCGGCGAAGCGCTCCTTGATGCCGCCCTTGACGATGTCCTTCAATTCGATTGCACCCAGCACCTTGCTGTCTTCCGCCACCACGAGCGGCGTCGACCCGTGCCGCGCGATGCCCTCTAAGATGTCCGTCATGCCGGGCGGAAACGCGCCACCGTGCATTTCGACCCAGGCGCGAATGGCTTCGCCGGCACCCTTGCGGATCTGGCGGCCGTCGAAATCCACGCCGCTCATGCGCGTCTGCGCCGAAAAGTGCACGAAGCTCGCGCCCAATTCGGCGACGTCGCGTTCGCGCAAATTGAATTTCTGCTTGGCCAGCACCACGATGCTGCGCCCCTCGGGCGTCTCGTCGGTAAGCGATGCAAGCTGGGCCGCATCGGCGAGCTCGAGCTCGGATACGCCCGCCGCCGGGAAGAAAGCCGACGCGTGGCGGTTGCCAAGCGTGATGGTCCCGGTCTTGTCGAGCAGCAGCACGTCGACGTCTCCCGCCGCCTCGACCGCGCGGCCCGAGGTCGCGATGACGTTCGCGCGCAGCATGCGGCCGATGCCCGCCAGGCCGATGGCCGACAGCAAGCCTCCGATGGTGGTCGGGATCAGGCAGACCAACAGCGCCACCAGCACGGTGATAGTGACCGGATTGCCGGCCTTGGCCAGTTCCACGCCGTAGATCGAAAACGGCAGCAGCGTCACCGTGGCGAGCAGGAAGATCAGCGTCATTTTCACCAGCAGGATGGTGAGCGCGATCTCGTTCGGCGTCTTGTGCCGGCGCGCACCCTCGACCATGGCGATCATGCGGTCCAGGAAGGCCTCGCCGGGATTGGCGGTGACGCGCACGACGAGCCAGTCGGACAGCACGCGCGTGCCCCCCGTCACCGACGAAAAATCCCCGCCCGATTCGCGAATGACGGGCGCGGATTCGCCGGTGATCGCCGATTCGTCGACCGAGGCCACGCCTGTCACGACTTCGCCGTCCGCGGCGATGACATCGCCCGCTTCCGCGATGAAGAGGTCGCCCTTGCGCAAATCGGACGAAGGCGTCCAGACCGCGTCGGCATCACGATGCGCCGCCCTGACCTTGCGCGCAAAGGCGACGCGCTTGACTGCACGCAAGGCCGCGGCCTGCGCCTTGCTGCGGCCCTCGGCCACGCTTTCAGCGAAATTCGCGAACAGCACCGTGAACCACAGCCAGACGGATACGGCGAGGATGAATCCGGCCGGTGCTTCGCCCTGCCCTCCCAGCGCCTGCAAGAAAAGAACGGTCGTGAGGATGCTGCCGGCGTACACGACGAACATCACCGGGTTGCGCCACTGGTGCTGCGGCAGCAGCTTCACGATGGATGCGATCAGCGCATCCTGCAGGATGCTGCGCGTCACGAGCGTGCGGGGTACGGCGGGAGTCGCAGGCAGGGCTTGGGTAATCATGTGGATTGCTCCCGTTCCGGTTCAGCGGGCGGCGTTCAGCGAGAGCTGTTCGACGACGGGGCCGAGTGCGAGCGCGGGGAAGAAACTCAGCGCGCCGACGATCAGCACGACGCCGACCAGGAAAAATATGAACAGCGCGCTGTGCGTGGGCAGCGTGCCGACGCCGGCCGGCACCTTCTTTTTCGACACCAGCGATCCGGCCAGCGCCAGCACCGGAATGATGATCCAGTAGCGCGCGAAGAACATGACCGCGCCCAGCGCCGTGTTGTAGAAGGGCGTATTCGCGGAGAGGCCGGCGAACGCGCTGCCGTTGTTGCCCGACGCCGACGAGAAGGCGTACAAGATCTCCGAGAACGCATGCGCGCCGGGATTGGCGACGCCGGCCTTGCCGGCTTCGGTCATCACGCCGACTGCGGTGCCCGCGAGCGCGGTGAAAACCGGCACCAGCACGGCAATGGACGCCATCTTGATCTCGTAGGCCTCGATCTTCTTGCCGAGATATTCCGGCGTCCGGCCGATCATCAGCCCGGCGATGAACACCGCGACGATGGCGTACACCAGCATGCCGTACAGACCCGACCCCACGCCGCCGAAGATCACCTCGCCGATCTGGATCAGCCACATCGGCACCAGGCCGCCGATCGGGGTGAACGAATCGTGCATGGCATTGACCGATCCATTCGATGCCGCGGTTGTCGCCGTGGCCCAGAGCGCGGAGTTCGCAATGCCGAAACGCACCTCCTTGCCTTCCATGTTGCCGCCAGATTGCAGGGCCGACGCCGCCTGGTCGGCGCCGGCTTTCTCCAGCAGCGGATTGCCCGACTGCTCGGCCGCCACGCAGATGGTCAGCAATGCAACGAACACGACTGTCATCGCCGCCAGCAACGCCCGCCCCTGGCGGGGGTCACCGACCATGCGGCCGAACGTGTAGCACAGTGCCGCGGGAATCAGCAGGATGGCGAGCAACTCGAGGAAATTCGCAAGCGGCGTCGGGTTCTCGAACGGATGCGCCGAATTCGCATTGAAGAATCCGCCGCCGTTGGTGCCAAGCTGCTTGATCGCAACCTGCGAGGCCACCGGGCCCACGGCGATGACTTGCTCTTTCTGCGTGGCCTTCTCGGTGACTGGGCTTCCTTTGTCGTCTTTCACTGGCTGTCCGGCCGAATCGACTTTGGGGTTTTCGTACTCGACCGACTCCACCAGAGGAACAGTCTGGTAAGGCGAGAACGTCTGCACGACGCCCTGGCTTACGAGCATCAGCGCCAGGATCACCGACAACGGCAACAAGATATAAAGGGTGCCACGCGTCAGGTCGACCCAGAAATTTCCGATCGTCTCCACGCCCTGGCGGGCAAAGGCGCGGACCATGGCCACGACGACCGCCATGCCCAATGCCGCGGACATGAAGTTTTGCACTGTCAGCGCCAGCATCTGCGTCAGGTAGCTCATGGTCGACTCGCCGCCGTAACCCTGCCAGTTGGTATTGGTTACGAAGCTGATCGCCGTATTGAAGGATGAATCCGGCGAGACGGCCGCCATGCCCTGCGGATTGAGCGGCAGCCAGGCTTGCAAGCGCTGCAATACGTAGGTGGCCACCAGGCCGGCCAGCGTGAACCACAGCGAGGCAAGCGCATATTGCGTCCAGCGCATTTCCGCGCCGGCGTCGATGCCGCACAGGCGATAGATCAGGCGCTCGACGCCGCCGCCCAGGCGCAGCACCTTCGAGCGGCTCTCGTAAACATTCGCCATGTACACACCGAGGGGTTTCGCCAGCAGAAGCAACGCGATGACGTAGAAGATCAACTGGAACCAGCCGTTCGCGCTCATCAGAATTTCTCCGGCCACAGCAGCGCGACCACCAGATAGATGAACAGGCCGAAGGCGAGCGCACCGCTCAGCAAATAAATCCAGTTCATTGCGGCCTCCTCGGCAGCTTGTCGCAACCGAGCACGAGCACGACGCTCAGCGCTACGAACAGGATCATGAGTCCGACATACAAAAGGTCCATGACGTCCTCCGAATGCGGCCTGCCCGAAGCGGACCGCGGATGACGTCATGCTAGGCGGGCGCTCGTAAAGAATTCGTAAAGATTGGTGGATTCGCCGCAAGGGACTGAAAAACAAGGGGCGAAAAGGATTGTAAGGTTAGTGAAAGCTTATGCCGTCCGGATACTTTGACCGCGCGCTCGTTGCCGATCAGAATCCGCCTGCAGGAATATCACCGTTGCATGACCGAAGCGTCGTATCCGGGAGGATCGCATGCATCGAGGGCAAGGTGGTTCACCCACACACTCCGACGAACTCGTCCTGAGCCTGATCGACGACATTTACGCGGCTGCTCTCGATTCGGCACGCTGGGCGGGCGTGGTTGGGCGAATCGTTGAGGCCACTGGCGGCACCACAGGCCAACTTGTCTCACCAACCGAAAACGTTCTGACGCATCTGTGGGCGCCATACGGATTCGATCCGAACATCATGGTGCCTTATGCTCAGTACTATCATGCGATCGACGAATGGACGATAGCGGCCGACGCGAAGCCCGTCGAACCATGTCAAGTTGTGACCGGCGAGAATTTGATGGAATTCTCAGTGTTCAAATCTACCGAGTACTACAACGACTTCCTGAAGGGTTCTGGTTTCGAGCGTTTTCTTGGTTTTTTTGTTGAGAATGCGAAGGGGCACCCGAAGTCCAGCTTTTCAGTCTATCGCCCGCCGGGTTCAGAGCCGTTCGGCAACGATGCCGTCCGGCTATTGAACGCCATTGCTCCGCATGTCCGGCGCGCCGTGCAACTGCACTGGAAGGTCGCCGACCTGGAGCACGATCACGCGACCAACACTCAGGCACTCGAACATCTCACGGTCGGCGTCGTGCTCCTCGACGAAACCGCGAGGATCACTTACATGAACCCGGTCGCGCAAAGCATCGCCAGCGCGAACGATGGGTTATCGGTACTGAACGGTGAACTGACTGCTTCCGTCGGCAGTGAGACTCTGGCGTTGTCCCGGCTTCTGGGGGAAACCATGCGAGCAACGACGATGCTGCTCGCGCCGCGGCCTGAAACCATGACCATTTCGCGACCGTCGCGAGCCCGGCCCTACCAGTTGACGGCCATGCCGGTGGCGATAGAGGGCGCCTTCGCCGTGGGGCGCCGACATTCCGCCGCCATTGTGTTTATTTCGGAGCCCGCAGCCGATTTGCGTGTGCACGTACGAGCGTCAGCACGACACTATGGGCTCTCACCCGCCGAATCCCGTTTGCTTCAGGAACTGGTCGACGGCAAACCGCTCAAGAGGGCGGCAAGCGATTTCGGGATCAGCGTCAATACGGCGCACAGCCAGCTCACGAGCATATTCTCCAAAACCGGCGTTCATCGCCAGCCGGACCTCGTCCGCCTTGTGCTTTCGTTTCCTGCACGCTAGTTGTCTGCAGGCATCGATGCGTAGCAGGAATTTCAGCAAGGCAATCACCCAAATGGGTAAATCCCTCTAACTCCCTCGCGTCACTTCAAAGGCTTGAATCGGATGCGCTTCGGCTTGGCGGCTTCCTCGCCCAGGCGATTTTTCTTGTCGGCTTCGTATTCCTGATAATTGCCGGAGAAGAACGTCCACTGCGATTCGCCCTCGCACGCGAGGATGTGCGTGGCGATGCGGTCCAGGAACCAGCGGTCGTGCGAAATCACCAGCACGCTGCCGGCGAACTCCAGCAGCGCATCTTCCAGCGCACGCAGCGTTTCCACGTCGAGGTCGTTTGACGGTTCGTCGAGCAGCAGCACGTTGCCGCCCGCGAGCAGCGTGGTGGCCAGGTGCAGGCGTCCGCGCTCGCCGCCGGATAGATTGCCGACGTTCTTCTGCTGGTCGGAGCCCTTGAAGTTGAAGCGTCCGGCGTAGGCACGCGAAGGCATCTCGAATTTGCCGACGGTCAGGATGTCCTGGCCGTTGGAGATCGCTTCCCAGACGGTTTTCTTCGCGTCGAGCGCGTCGCGGCTCTGGTCGACGAAAGCAAGCTGAACGGTCGAGCCGACCACGACTTCACCGCTGTCGGGTTTCTCCTTGCCGGTGATCATGCGGAACAGCGTGGATTTCCCCGCGCCGTTGGGCCCGATGACACCGACGATGGCGCCGGGCGGAATCTTGAACGACAGCTTGTCGATCAGCAGGCGGTCACCGTAGCCCTTGGAGACTTCCTTGAACTCTATTACCTCGTTGCCCAGGCGCTCGGCCACCGGGATGAAGATTTCCTGGGTCTCGTTGCGTTTCTGGTAGTCATACGAAGACAATTCTTCGAAGCGGGCGATGCGCGCCTTGCTCTTGGCCTGGCGACCCTTGGGATTCTGGCGCACCCATTCGAGTTCTTTCTTGATCGCTTTCTGGCGCGCGGTCTCGGACGACTCCTCCTGCTTCAGGCGATCCTGTTTCTGTTCGAGCCAGGAACTGTAGTTGCCTTTCCAGGGAATGCCGGTGCCGCGATCGAGCTCGAGGATCCACTCCGCGGCGTTGTCGAGGAAGTAGCGATCGTGCGTGACGCCAACGACGGTTCCGGGAAATTTTGCAAGGAACTGCTCCAACCAGTCGACGCTCTCGGCATCGAGGTGGTTGGTCGGCTCATCGAGCAGCAGCATGTCGGGCTTCGATAGCAGCAGCCGGCAAAGCGCCACGCGGCGCTTTTCCCCGCCGGAGAGTTTCTCGATCTTCGCGTCCCACGGCGGCAAGCGCAGCGCATCGGCCGCGATTTCCAGCTGGTGCTCGGTATCCGCCCCGCTTGCCGCAAGCACTGCTTCGTATCTGGCCTGTTCGGTCGCGAGCTTGTCGAAATCCGCGTCCGGCTCGGCGTAAGCCGCGTAGATTTCCTCCAGCTTCTGCTTCGCCTCCATGATTTCGCCGAGGCCTTCTTCCACCGCCTGCCGCACCGTCTGCTGCGGGTCGAGCTGCGGCTCCTGCGGCAGGTAACCGATGTTCAGGTTCGGCATCGGGATGGCTTCGCCCTCGATGTCCTTGTCGATGCCGGCCATGATTTTCAGCAAGCTGGATTTGCCCGAGCCGTTCAGGCCGAGCACGCCGATCTTGGCACCGGGGAAAAAAGAGAGCGAGATGTTCTTGAGGATCTGGCGCTTGGGCGGAACGATCTTGCCCACGCGTTGCATCGTGTAGACGTATTGGGCCATATGGGAAGCGATGGTCTGGTTTTGGCTGCGGAGGCGGCATTATATAAGGCGCTGCCCGCGTGCGCCTTCTTCACGCCTTACCCAGATTCTCCCTCACCCATTCCGCGATCGCGCGCGCATCTCGCGATCCCGACGTCCGCGCCACTTCCTCGCCGTCCTTGAACATGATCATGGTCGGAATGCTGCGGATGCGCAGCCTGAGCGATGTCTTCGAATGCGCCTCGGTATCGAGTTTCGCAAGCCGCACACCGGGCTCGAGCTGCGACGCTGCGCGCTCGAAGTGCGGCGCCATCGAGATGCACGGTCCGCACCACGGTGCCCAGAAATCGACCACGACCGGGAGCGTGCCCTTGCCGACGACCCCCGCAAAATTTGCGTCGGTCAACGTGATCGGGTGGCCATCGAACAGCGGCTGTTTGCACTTGCCGCATTTGGGGCCCGCGGACAGGCGTTCGGCCGGAACGCGATTCGACGTGCCGCACTGCGCGCAGGGAACGATATGGGGGGCGGTATCCATCTGCAGGGTCTTTGCTGGTTCAATCCGAGATGGGGATTGACACCGCGAATACAAGTGCGTTTGACGCCCGATGCTACGATCGAGATCGTCCGCGTTATCGGCGCTTGCCCGGCATAGCCACGAAGGACACCGCGACCGGCGCCGGTGGCGTGGGTGTTCGCAATTCCGTGATCGCATTCCCCCGCACGCGCACAGCCGAACGCAGGAACAGCGCCGCCAGCGCCGCGCCGACGGCTATGTCGGGCCATCCGCTGCCGGTCAGCCGCACGCTTGCGGCAGCGAGGAAGACCGCAATATTCCCCGCGATGTCGTTGCGCGAGCATTCCCAGACCGAGCTCATGTTTATGTCGTCGTGGCGATGGCGCGTGAGCAGCAGCAGGCACAGGCCGTTCGCGGCCAGCGCCACGAGGCTGACGACGCCCATGATCTCGATCGCCGGCGGCGCGGGATGCAGGATCTTCCAGGCGACCTGACCGGCCACGGCGATGCCGGCCGCCAGGATCAGCGCGCCCTTGAACAACGCAACCTTCGCTTTCGTTCGCACGCTGCGCGTCACCGCGTAGAGGCTGACGGCGTAGGTCAGCGCATCGCCAAGGTTGTCGAACGAATCGGGCAAGAGCGCCACGGAGTTCGCGCGCAGAGCCGACACCGGCACGACGACAAACATGACCGCGTTGATGGCAAGCACGACCTTGAGCACCGAAGCCTGGCGCTCCCTCAGTGCGTCGAGGGCGCAGGATTTGTCTTCGCAGCAGTTATCCATGAGAGGTCTTATCGATCCGAGTCTCCAGTTTGGTGCAGTTCAACCTTGCGGGGTGCCATCCTGGCCCCCGCCGCTATTGATATGGCTTCGTGGTTTCGGCCTTGTGCACGTTGGCGATTTTCCTGGCGCATTTCCACCCATTCGTAGATGAGCGGCAGCAGCAGCAGGGTCAGTGCGGTGGACGTGAACAACCCGCCGACGACCACCGTGGCCAGCGGCCTTTGCGTCTCGGCGCCGACCCCGCTGGAAAGCAGCATGGGCAAAAGGCCGAGGATGGCCACGGAGGCCGTCATCAGCACCGGGCGCAGTCGCAGGGCGGTCCCCTCCAGGACTGCCTGGCGCACCGACCGGCCCTGGCGGCGCAGGTCGTTCAAGAACGTAAGCAGCACGATGCCGTTGAGCATGGCGACGCCGAACACTGCAATGAAGCCGATGGCCGAGGGAACCGACACGTACTGCCCGGTGATCGCCAGCCCGAACACGCCGCCAATGACGGCGAACGGGACGTTTGCGATGATCATGGCCGCATGGCGCACTGAATTGAATGCCGTATAGAGCAGGATGAAGATGAGCCCGATGGTCAACGGCACGATGAGCGCGAGGCGTTTCAGCGCGCGCTGCTGGTTTTCGAAAGCGCCTCCCCATTCCAGCCGGTAGCCCGAAGGCAATTTCACGCGTTCCCGAACTTTGGCCTCTGCCTCCTTGACGAAGCCGTCGACGTCGCGTCCCTTCACCTCCATCTGGATAACCGCATAGCGCTGCAACTGCTCGCGACGCACGAAGGAATAGCCCTCGTCAGTCTCGATCGACGCCACGCGGGCCAGCGGAACCAGCGCGCCCGCTTGCGTGCGGACAGGAATGTCGGCGATGGCCTGCTGGCTGTCGCGAAACGCGGCGTCGAGCCTCACCTGGATGTCGAAACGCTTGACGCCGTCGATGACCGTGCTCACGCTCTTCCCGCCGATGCCGGCTTGCACCACCTCGAGGATCTCGTCCGCGTTGATGCCATAGCGAGCGGCCTCCTCGCGGTTTACCCTGACGATCATCTGCGGCTTGCCCTTGTTCGCTTCGAGCGCGAGGTCCGCGGCACCGGGGACCCTGTCGAGCACCGCCTTTATCTCCCCGGCCAGCCGGTCGAGCGTGGCCAGATCCTCACCGTAAATCTTGAGGGCGAGCGTAGCGCGCACGCCGGAGATGAGTTCGTCCACCCGCATCTGGATGGGCTGGGTGGCGCCGAGAACTACCGTGGGAATCGCCTTCTCCAGCACTTCCTGCATTTTCCCGGCAAGTTCCGGCATGGGCATTTTCTCCGGCCACGCTGGCTTTGGCTTCACGTCGACCAGTACTTCCATGTAGTTCACGTCCGCCGTTTCCCCCTTTTCCGCGCGACCTATGGTCGCGAGCGTCGAATTCACCTGCGGAAAGCTTTCCTTCAGTGCGGCGTCGAATCGCTTCGATACCGCGATGCTTTCCTCCAGCGATGTCGATGGAATGCCTGTCACCCGGAACATGATCGTGCCTTCCTGCAATGTCGGCATGAATTCCCTGCCGAGGAACGGGAACACCGTGAGCGAAGCGACCAGCAACAAGAGTGCCACGCCGATGACATTACGCTTGTTGTCGAGCGTCCAGCCCAGCAGCGGCAAGTAAAACCGCTTCACCTGGCGCACGATGAACGTGTCCTTTTCCCCTCTCGGTTTCAGGATCAGCGCCGCAAGCACGGGCACCAGCGTCAGCGTGAGCACAAGCGAACCCACCATCGCGAACGTAATGGTGAGCGCCATGGGCTTGAAGAGCTTGCCTTCCAGGCCGGTCAGCGAGAACAGGGGCAGAAAAACCACGATGATGATCAGGATCGCGAAAGCGATGGGGTTGATCACCTCCTTCGCCGCCGCCAGCATCACGCCGGACCGATCGGCCCCTTCGCCGGCATGTGAGAGCAGGCGGAATCCGTTCTCCACCATGACCACCGCGCCGTCCACCATCATGCCGATGCCGATCGCGAGTCCGGCCAGCGACATGAGGTTGGCCGACATGCCGATGTGTTGCATCAGGATGAAGGCGCTCAGCATCGCCATCGGCAGGGTCACGACGACGACGATGGCCGAGCGAATTTCGCCGAGGAAAAGAAACAGGATGATGGCCACCAGGATGGAGCCTTCCACCAGCGCGCTCTCGGCGGTCGCCAGCGCCTTGTTCACCAGCTCGGTGCGGTCGTAAACGGGATTGATGGTCGTCCCCGCAGGCAACGCCTGCTCGGCCAGCTTCAGTTTTGCCTTCACCGCGTCCACGACGTTCTTGGCATTTTCTCCGGTCCGCGACAGCGCCAGGCCGAGAGTAACCTCCTTGCCGTTTCGCGTGACCGCGCCAAAACGCAGGCCGGGTGCCTCCTTGACTTCCGCCACATCGCGAACGTACACCGGCGCGCCTTCCCGCTGCGTGATCACGACGTTTCCGATGTCGCGCGTTCCCGCGATCAGCCCGAGGCCGCGGACCAGATATTGCTCCTGCCCGAGGTTCACATACTGGCCGCCGACCTGGCGGTTGTTGGCGGTCAGCGCTTCCATCACCGCCTTGAATGTGAGACCGTACTTGATCAGCTTCTGCGGCTGGACCAGGACCTGGAACTGTTTCTCGTCGCCGCCCCAGGATGTCACGTCGTCTACGCCAGCCGCGGTTCGCAGGAGCAGGCGCACGTTCCAGTCCTGCAGCGTGCGCAGGTCCATGGTGGACAATTTCTGGTCTGCGGCTTCGATGGTGTACCAGAACACCTGCCCCAGTCCGGAGCTGTTGGGTCCGAGGGAGGGCTCGCCGTAACCGTCGGGGATGCGCTGCTTCGCTTCCAGGATTTTTTCCCCGGCCAGCCGCCGGGCGAAATAGATGTCCACGTCGTCGCGGAAATAGACGCTGACATAGGACAAACCGAAAAGCGAAACGGAGCGAATCTCCTCGACGCCGGGCAGGCCCGCCATCGCGGTTTCCACCGGGAATGTCAGGAGCTTTTCGACGTCCTCGGCCGCCAGGCCGGCGGATTCCGTATAGATATTCACCTGCACCGGCGTCACGTCCGGGAACGCGTCGACCGGCACGGCATGGAACGCCCGCACGCCGAACACGACAATCAGCAGGAACCCGGCCAGCACCAGCACCTTGTAACGCAGCGACACATCCACGATCGAATTCAGCATGATGGGATCCTCAGTGGGCGTCGCCGATTTGCGACTTGAGCACGCGCGATTTGAGGACGTAGGCCCCGGCAATCACGACCCGCTCGCCTTCACTGACGCCGCTGCGCACGAGGAGGCGGGCGCCGGCCCTGTCGCCAACTTCGATTGGACGCGTTTCGTATCCGCCGTCCCGGGCCACGAAGACGATGGTTTGCCCGTTCATCAGCAACACCGCCTCCTGCGGCAACGCCAGGGCTTTGGTCGTGGACGCAGTCTCGATGGAGGCGGTCGCGAACATCTCCGGCTTGAGCCGGCCATCGGGATTGGGCACTTCGACGCGCGCCTGCACGGCGCGGCTCTCCTTGTCGACCATGCTGCTGATGTAGGTCAACACCCCGGCAAACGTTTCGTTGGGATATGCGCTGACAGTAACGCTCGCCGGTGCGCCGATGCGCACCCTGCCCAGGTCCCGCTCGAAGAGATTGGCCTCGATCCACAACGTGGACAGGTCGGCAACGGTGAAAATGCTCTTGTCGGGCCTCGCCAACTCTCCGAGCACCGCGTCCTTCTCGATCACGATCCCGGCGAACGGCGCATTCACCGGAAACATCGACGAGGCTTCTATCCCGGCGCGCGGATGGGGTGCGTCGAGCAGCCGCAGCTTGTCGTCCGCCGCTCGCAGTGCCGCCTTTGCCTTTTCGAACTCGCTGCGGGCGCGCAGGTAGTCCTTTTCGGCGATGATGTCCTCGGCCTTCAGCTTTCCAGCGCGATCGAAGTCCGATTTGGCCAATGCATACTGGCTCAGCGCCTGCTGCTGGGCGGAATGTGCTTCGCCGAGTTCGATGCTGTCGAGGATCGCAAGCACCTGGCCGGCTTTCACGCGATCGCCCAGCTTCGCGTCAACCCGCGTAATGCGCGCCGACACGCGCGGCGCGATGTGCGCGATGCGGTCCTGGTTAGTGCGGATGACGGCGGTCAGCACGACCTGGTCGACGAATTGCCGGCTGGCGAGGGCCTCTACCCTTACGCCCGAGCTTTGCGCTTCGTCTTCGGAGAGTCGAATGAGGGAATCGCCGCCTAGGTCGTCACTTTTTCCATGTTCCGCGGGCGTCGCATGCTGCGCCTGAGTTGGTGGCGCGTCGTCGCGTTTACCGCAGCTGATCAGCATCACGAGGCCAATCGCCACAAGCACGATGCCTGGAATGCGCACATTGAACCGATGCCGTTTCTCCCGAAGCCGGATGTTCATCGCGAACCCTCCGTGGCCGTGGCACCGCCGCCGAAGACGCCGGCGGTCCGCTCGAGGGCAATCCTGGTTTCCACCAGTTCGGACATCGCGTCGAGATAGTCACGGCGTCCGTCCACGAGCTGACGAGTCACCACCAGCAGTTGGACCAGGCCGATTTCGCCCGCCCGAAAGGATATGGTCGAAAGCCGCTGGTTCTCGTCGAGAACCGGGATCACGCCGCGTTCAAGCCGATCGACCCGCGCGCGCAGGCTTTCCAGTCGCGTCCATTGCAACCGGACCTCGGCCTGCATGTCGCGCGTCAAGGCTTGTTTCTGGATCTGCGCCTGCGCGAGCTCCGTCGAAGCGCGACCCACGCCCGCCGCATTGCGCTTGAACAGCGGCAATGGCACGGAAACCGACAACATCGTGAACGTCTCGCGGAAATCGCTGGGACCCTCGCGTCCGACTGTGAGACCCAAGGTGACGTCGGGATAGGCCGATGCGCGCTCCAGCGCAAGCGCGCTTCGCGCCGCCTGCTCGCGCAGGTCGAGGTTTCGCAACAACGGGCGCCGTTGCGCCTGTTCCAGCAACTCGTCGAGCCTGAATGTCGGCGGGGGAATGGACAGCTCTCCCGTTGCGGTCGGCAGCTCGTCCGGCGGTAGCTGCATCACCGCGGCCAGGTCTGTTCGCGCCCGCAGTAGCTGCTCCCGCAACACGGTCAACTGGTTCCTGGCGCGCTCGGCTTCGACGCTGGCAAGGTTGCCGTCGAGCCGGCTGTCCTCGCCCGCGGCGACGCGCTTGCGCACCGCCGTGGTCGCAGACTCGACGAGTTGCAACGCCTGCTCTTCCGCTTCGACGCGCTTCTGCAGGGCAAGCACGCGCGTGAAGGCGAGCTCGACCTCCGCGCGCAGGTCATTGCGCAGTTCGGCGGCGTATGCTTGCGCAGCATCCAGGCGATGCTGGGTCGATTGCCGCCGGTAGTCCTGCTGTCCTGCGATCTCGAATGTTTGCGAAAGGCCGACGTTCCATTCACCGAAGGTTTCGTTCGGCAATCCGGTCTGGTAGGCACGGCGACGCGTCAGGTCCGTGGACAACTGCGGGTTGTTCCAAAGCAGCCCGCGCGCATCGATGCGCTCTCCCTCCGCAGCAAGTAGCGCCGTGCGCGCGGCGCGCAAGGCCGGATTGGACTTCTCGGCGATGGCCCACGCGCGATCAAGCGTGAACGAATCCGCCCCGGACGACAGTGAATGGAACGAGAAAAAAGCGGTTATGACCAGCAAACGCAACGGCAGCGCTTCGCACAGGCGTGCGGCGACTGCCATTGCGCCGGCGTAAAAGCGGCGCGGCATGAAAACCTCCTGTCCAGCATGGACGCGCGCGCACACGCGAGGCGCGCGGCGTCGATAGAAAAGCTCTCGGGAACGTCAGGCTGGGTGGGAGGTTCGCGGCGGCCTGAACAGGCCATCCGCGGAGGCATCTGCAATGAACGGCAGAGGCGCGGGAACTTCGACGAAGTGCGAATCGAGCGGGAACGAGAGATCGACGCAAGCCATGCCCTGGAGGTGGTTGACCGCATGGCAGCCTTCGTTGCAGTGGCTTCCCGCACCACTGGATTCATGGTCACCGGCGGCACCGCCGGCATCCACGGCAAGTCCGGAGGCCGAAACGGCCTGCTCCGTCTCTATCCAGTCGAGCAGCGAGGCCGCGCTCACGCTCCACGCCATCATATTCAGCATGAGCGCGATAGTCGGCAAGGCAATCAGTCGTCGCAATTTCTTCATCGCATCGCAAGTATACCGGCTTGGGATCGAGGTTACCGGCATCGCAGATCTTGCGTCGGTCAAAAAAGCGAATGCTTCGCGCCAAAGGCATGGGGCGCGGTCAGCGGATGCCCGTGCTAGCCCCCGATGAACAGGGACTGCGCAGGCCGGGCGGGACATTTTCCCGATCGGCGCGCGGCCAAGCCAACGTAAGTCCATAGTAAGGCTGCAAGCATAGTCTGCCTCCCTTTTATGCAGGTTCCGGCGCACCGGTCATGCTCGAACCCTCTCCTGCCGCGCCGGCATTCGCGATCGATAGCGGCCACCGCGCGTCCGGCTACCGCAATCTAAGGCTGCAGAAAGCCTGCGGGCATACGCTTTCCGGCTCCATGCAAATACTTGCAATCCCGATCATTGCCGGACCGCTCCTCGTCGTCGCGGTGCTGGCGACCAGCCCGACTTGCGCCGCCATCGAGAACGGCGACGGCGGCCAGTTCGCGCTGACCATGCCGGCGGCGGAGGCGATGCTGCTGGACCGCAACCATGAGCTGATCGCGTCGCGCCGGGCGCTGGAGGGCGCGCAAGCCGATCGCATCACGGCCGGCCAGCGCCCTAACCCGGAACTGTCTTTCCAGACGCTGTCCATCAACCCGCGCAACTTCGGCTCCGGTTCGCCGTGGGACAAGAGCGTGGACTCGTCGGTGCAGCTGTCGCAATCGATCGAGCGCGGCAACAAGCGCGCGTTGCGCAGCGCCGCCGCCGACCATAACGTGGCGGCCGCGAATTCCGACCTCGACGACATGCGCCGGCAGCAGATGCTGTTGCTGCGCCAGACTTACCTCGACGTGCACCTCGCGCGTGAGCGGGTCTCGATCGGCACCGAAACCGTGCTTGCCTTTCGCCGGACGCTCGACGCGGCCAACATTCGCCTCAAGAGCGGCGACATCGCCTCGGCGGACGTGTCGCGCATTTCCGTCGACTCGCTGCGCGCCGAGAACGACTTGCGGCAAAGCGTGGCGGACCTCGAACGCGCGCGCGTCGCGCTCGCCTACCTGATCGGCATGGAAGCCCGCGCGGCGGCGATCGAGGCGATCGATCCATGGCCGGCGCCCGAACCGTTGCCCAATATGCCGGGCGACACGTCGCTCGATTCGCGCCCGGACGTGCGCGCCGCGCTTGCGCGCGCCGATGCGGCCGGCAAGGCGGCGCAACTCGCCGCCGCGCAACGTTCGCGCGACGTCACCGTGTTCGCCCAGTTCGAGCATTTCCCCGGGCAGCAGCAGAACAACACCATCGGTTTCGGCGTGAGCGTGCCGCTGTTCCTCGGCAACACATATGAAGGCGAGATCCGGCGCGCCGAGGCCGACCGCTACGCCGCGCAGGACAATGTCGAACGCGCGCGGGCGCTGGCGCGCGCCGACGTGGCGCATGCCTGGAGCGACCTGGCTTCCGCGCGCGACCGCGTGGAGCGCTTCGACGGCCAGTTGCTCGCCTCCGCGCGCAAGGCTGCCGATGCTTCCGAATTCGCCTACAAGCGCGGCGCGCTCGGCGTGATGGACCTGCTGGACGCGCGCCGGGCACTCAACGCCACGCAGCTCGATTCGGCGGCCGCGCACGCCGATTACGCGAAAGCGTTGGCCGCATGGCGCGCCGCCACCACGGATGCGGGGAGCGACAAGCCATGAAGTCCGCGCTGCTCGGCATCGTCACCGCCTGCATCGTCTGCGGCTGCAACAGCAAGGCGGAAGTGGCGCCACCGCCGCAGCCGGTCGCGCAAGGTGATCACATCGTGTTTCCCCGCGACAGCAAGCAGCTCTCCGCGCTTTCCAGCGTGGCGGTCGAGCCCGAGGCCGGGCGCGCCGTCGCCGTGCCCGGACGCATCGCCTGGGACGAAACCCGCACTTCGCGCGTGTTCTCGCCGGTGGCCGGACGCATCGTCGAGGTCCGGGTCAAGCCGGGCGACGCCGTGCGCGCAGGCCAGACCATCGCGCTGGTGTCCTCGCCGGACTTCGGCCAGGCGCAGGCGGAAGTGCGCAAGGCCCAGGCCGACTACGCGCTCGCCGAAAAGAATCGCGCACGCGCGGCCGAGCTGTACGACGCCGGCGTGATCGCGCTGAAGGATTTCCAGGCCGCAGGTGCTGACCTCGAGCGCGCGCAGGCCGAGCGCGACCGCACGCTGGCGCGCGAGAAACTGTTCGGCGCCAGCCAATCGGTCGACCAGCAGTTCAAGCTTGCCGCGCCGATCGGTGGCCTGGTCGTCGAGAGCAACGTCAACCCCGGCCAGGAAGTGCGACCGGACCAGGCCCAGCCGGGTACGCCATCGCTGTTTGTGATCAGCGATCCGTCGCACTTGTGGGTGCTGATCGACGTGCCGGAAAACCTGGCCGAAGCCTTTCGTCCCGGCATGACGGTGCGGGTGCGCACGCCAACCTGGGCCGACGCCGTGTTCGACGCGAAAATCGACCATGTCGCGGCGTTTCTCGACCCTGTCACCCATGCCGTGCAGGCGCGCGCCGGGATCGACAACCGCGACCGCAAGCTGCGCGCGGAGATGTATGTCACTGCCGAAGCCACGCTGGCACGCGCGGACACCTTGCGCATGCCCGCCGCCGCCGCCCTGCTGATCGGCGACCGCTATTACGCGTTCGTTGACGAGGGCGCGGGCCGCTATGTGCGCCGCCCGCTGGAAGTCGAGGAAGGCGGTTTCGGCACGCTGCGCGTCAGGAAGGGCCTCGCGGCCGGCGACAAGGTCGTCACGGAAGGCGCGCTGCTGCTGCAGCAGATCCTCTCCGCCCGGCACTGACGCAACGCCGGCATGATCAAGCGCCTTATCGCGATCGCGCTCGGCCAGCCCCTGCTCGTCGTGCTCGGGCTGTTCATCTTCGTGGCCGGCGGGCTCGTGGCCTTCAAGAACCTGCCGGTCGAAGCCTTTCCGGACGTGACCGACACGCAGGTCACCGTCATCACGCTTTATCCGGGGCACGCCGCCGAGGAGGTGGAGAAGCAGGTCACGGTGCCGCTCGAGGTCGCCCTGTCGGGCATCCCGAACGCGGTCCGCCTGTTCTCGCACACGCAGTTCGGCCTGTCCTACCAGGTCGTCACGTTCAACGACAGCGCGGGCGACTACTTCTCGCGCCAGCTCGTCGCCGAACGCCTGCATGACGTCGACCTGCCCGACGGCGTGCACCCGGACATGGCCCCGCTCACCTCCGCCATCAGCGAAATCTTCCGCTACCGCGTGCAGGCGGACAACCTGTCGCCGACCGACCTGCGCACGCTGCAGGACTGGGTGATGGAGCGGCAATTGAAAACCGTGCCCGGCGTGGCCGACGTGGTGAGTTTCGGCGGACTGGTGAAAACCTACGAGGTGCAGCCCAACCTGCAGCGCATGCGCTATCTGAAAATCACCTTGCAGCAGCTCGCCACCGCGCTCGGGCGCTCCAACGCCAACGCAGGCGGAGGCTACGTCGAGCACGGCAGCCAGCAGTTCCTGATCCGCGGGATCGGCCTGCTGCGCTCGGCGGCCGACGTCGAGAACGTGGTGGTGACGCAGAGCAAGGGCGTCCCCGTGCTGGTGCGCGACATCGCGCGCGTGGGCGTAGGCGCGCTGCAGCGCCAGGGACAGGCCGGCCAGGACGACAACGACGACATCGTCTACGGCGTGGTGCTGATGCGCAAGGGCGAAAACCCGTCGGTCGTGCTGGAAGCGCTCAAGCAGCGCATAAGCGACATCAACAAATCGCAACTGCCGCCGGGCGTGAAGATCGTGCCCTTCTACGACCGCACCTGGCTGATCGAGAGGACGCTCAGGACGGTGTTCACCAACCTCGTCGAAGGTGCGCTGCTTGTTTGCCTCGTGCTCTACCTGTTCCTGTCCAATGCGCGCGCCGCCGCCATCGTTGCCGGCGTCATCCCGCTGGCGTTGCTCGGCACTTTCCTCGGCCTGCGCATCGTCGGCATCCCCGCCAACCTGCTGTCGCTGGGCGCCATGGACTTCGGCATCATCGTCGACGGCGCCGTGATCGTGGTCGAGCACATTTTCCAGCAGCTATCCAGGCTGCCCGCTGCCGCCGGCCGCTCCGAGCGCTTCGAATCCGTCCTGCAATCCGCGACGGAAGTCGGGCGCCCGACGTTCTTCTCGATGATCATCATCATCGCCGCGCACATCCCGATCTTCACGCTGCAGCGCCAGGAAGGCCGCATCTTCGCGCCGATGGCCTGGTCGGTCACCTCCGCGCTCGTCGCCTCGCTGCTCGTTTCGCTCACCCTGGTGCCGCTGCTGTGCCTGTGGCTTCTCGGCGGCCACAAGCATCCGCACGGCGAGAACCGCCTGCTGCACGCATGCAAGGCGGTCTACGCGCCGGCGCTGGCGTGGGCGCTGGGTCATCGCAAGACGCTCTTCGCCGCGGCGGCCGGCGCGCTGATCGCCAGCGGACTTGCCGCCGCGCGGCTGGGCACGGAGTTCCTGCCCGAACTGAACGAAGGCAGCATCTGGGTCAACGTGCAACTCGAACCCAGCATCTCGACGAGCGAAGCGGCGCTGCAGGTGCGCCACTTGCGCGACATCCTGCGCCGCACGCCGGAAGTGCAAAGCGTCTACTCCAAGCTCGGGCGCCCGGAAGACGGCACCGATCCCAAGCTGACGAGCCAGGTCGAGGCGCTGGTCGCGCTCAAGCCGGAGGCGGAGTGGCGGCCGGGCATCACGAAAGAATCCATACTGGAGCAGCTCGACGACGCGGTGGACGAGATACCCGGCGTCGAGGTCAGCTTCTCGCAACCGATCCGCGACAACGTGCTCGAGAGCATTTCGCAAGTCGACGGCCAGATCGTCATCAAGGTCGTCGGCGACGACCTCGCCAAGCTCAACGCGATCGGGCGCAAGGTCGTCGAGGAAATCCACAAGGTCGACGGCGTGTCGCGGGCATTCATAGACCGCGACGGCCAACTGCCGCAATTTCGCATCGAGATCGATCGCGCGCGGGCGGCGCGCTATGGCCTGAACGTCGGCGACGTGGAGGATGTCATCGAGACCGCGCTCGGCGGCAAGGAGATGACGTCGATCTGGGAAGACGAGCGCAGGTATTCGCTGATGCTGCGGCTGGAGGAAAAAGAGCGCGAGCCCGCGCGGCTCGAGCAATTGCCGGTGGCCACTCCCGACGGCGCCTTCATCCCGCTTTCGCAGGTGGCGAGCTTTCGCGTCGAAAGCGGCGCGATGGACATCGCGCGCGAGAACGGCAGGCGCGTGCTTTCCGTGGGCGTGTTTATTGCCGGACGCGACATGGGCAGCGTCGTGCGCGACATGCAGCAGCGCGTGTCAGCCGCCGTCACGCTGCCGGTCGGCTACCAGGTCATGTGGTCGGGCGAGTTCGAGAACCAGGAACGCGCGATGAAACGCCTGGCGTGGGTGGTGCCGCTGTCGATCTTCATCATCTTCGTGCTGCTGTTCAACGCCTTCCAGTCGCTGCGCGACGCGACGCTGATCATCGCCAACATCCCGTTCGCGATGGTCGGCGGCATCTTCGCGCTGCTGGCAAGCGGCATCCCGCTGTCGGTGTCTGCGGCGATCGGCTTCATCGCGCTGTTCGGCCAGGCGGTGCTGAACGGCGTGGTCATGCTGTCGCACTTCGGTCGCCTGCGCGAGCGCGGAGCCAGCCTGTACGACGCGGTTTACGAGGGCTCGCTCGACCGGCTGCGCACGGTGCTGATGACGGCCCTGCTGGCGATGCTGGGCCTGCTGCCGATGGCGCTCTCGCACGCCATCGGCTCGGAAACGCAACGGCCGCTCGCCATCGTCGTGATCGGCGGGCTGGTTTCGGCGACGTTGCTAACGCTGCTGGTGCTGCCGACGCTTTACCTGTGGGTGCACAGTCGCGACAGGAGTTTGCCCGCAGCCGATGCCGCGAGTACCTAGCCGGCGACGCCTACGATGACGTAACTCGCCTTGATCAAGGCCGTGGCATTCTTCCCCGTTGCGAGCTGCAGTTCCGCGACAGCTTCATTGGTGACGACTGCGGAAATCGTGCTGCCGCCCGCGAGCTTCAGCGAGACTTCGCTATTGACCGCCCCCCTGGTGACATTCGTGACGACGCCGGAAAGCTGGTTGCGTGCGCTGAATTTGTAGCCGCCGGCATCCGTGAGCAGCGTGACGAGCGGAGCCTTGACCAGGCCGATCGCCTTCCTGCCCTTCGCCAGGCCGAGTTTCTTCGCGCTCTCGCTGGTGACGACCGCGACGATCTTGTCGCCGCCGGCAAGGTCGATGGTGACTTCGGTGCTGACCGGTTCGGCGTTCACCGCCGAGATCATGCCTTCGAGCTGGTTGCACGCGCTGATTTTCACGTGCGACTCCCCAGAATGAGCAAGGGAAACCTCCCAAATGGCCGGTGCAACGCGCAAGGCACATCACTTCGTCGCCCGACCCCGCCAGCCACTTTCCATCGTAGCGCTCCACATCGCAGGCGATCCAGCCTGGTTTACGGTTCGACGCGCAATCGTTGTATATTGTTTTACATAACGAAAGCACGTCTCCCGATGGCAAAGCGCAAACTGCAGGCCCGCCTCCAGCTCGAAACCGAGTTCGGGGCATTCCTGGGCTGCAACCGCATCCGGCTGCTCGAAGCCATCGACAAGCAGGGCTCGATCTCAAAAGCCGCGCGCAGCATTCCGATGTCGTACAAGGCGGCCTGGGACGCGCTGGAGGATTTGAACAACCTGGCAGACGAGCCCGTCCTCCTCAGGAGCATAGGCGGCACCGGTGGCGGCGGCACCGCGCTGACTGAATACGGCCGCAAGCTGGTTGCGATGTTCCACGCGGTCGAAGGCGAATATCAGGCGGCGATGGACCAGCTCTATCGCGAATCCGGCGAAATCGAAGCCACGGACAAAGCCGCGTTCCAGCGGCTGCTGAAAAGGATCACGCTGCGCTCCAGCGCTCGCAACCAGTTCGTCGGCACGGTGTCGCGCGTCGTCGCCGATGCGGTGGACGCGCAGGTCTACCTGTCGGTCGGCGACGATTTCGAAATCCAAGCGCAAGTGACCGCGGAATCGGTGAAGCGCCTCGAGCTCGTGTCCGGCCGCGAAGTCGTAGCACTCGTGAAAGCCCCGGCGGTAATGCTGCTGGCGGGCAAATTCAGGAAGTCCGCGGACACCAATTACCTGGCAGGTTCCGTGAGCCGCCTCAACAAGGGACCGGCCAACACGGAGGTAGTCGTCGACGTGCCGCTGGCGCGCGTGCGGCACGTGACGGCGGTCATCACAAGCGAGGACGCCGCTTCGCTGGGATTGAAAGTCGGCATGCCGGTCACCGCGGCGTTTCCGGCATCGAGCGTGATACTCACGACGTTCGCGTGATGTTCTATCAAGGCGTCAATGTACGCGCGCAGCGAACAAGAAGATTGTTGCCCTTGTTAGCAACTAACTGGCCGCTCGCACCCCCGGTTTGAAAATCCTGCAACCAAACGTCGATATTAGGAATAGACGAATACTCGGTGGAACTCCAGTAGAAATTTCCATTGGGGCCGCCTGCGACCGAAAGGTCCTCTAGATTCGACTGCATGTTCTGCACCGTCGGGGTGGAAGACGTTCCGCAACCCGTGTTGCTGCCAGTAGTGTCGTAGCCCAGTTCGCATATTGCGGGCAGATACCAGTCCGACCGCGTGTCGATCAACTGCGTACACAGACCCGCAGCGTAGCTGTTAGCGGGATCTGACGAATATTGCGCCACGATCTTTTGCGTGTTACATGCCCCGTCCCGGTTTCCGTCGCAACTGGTGGATGAAGCAACCGAAGTCTCGTTTATGCCGGGAATGGCATTGAACGCGGTTTGCCACACCATGTTGCCGGACTGATCCACCAGCGCTGCGACCTTGCCACCTATGCTGCCGGTGGTCGGCGTGGTGTCGTCGACGGCAAATATATAGCCGGATTGGTAGACGTTGCCGTAAGTCAGCACCAGGATCGAAACTCCGACCGTGTTCGTATTGCTGCCCGAAACATTCAGATTTACGGGCGTAGGTGCGGTCGGTCCGGGTGCTGAATTGGGCGTATTGCCTGGCGTGATGGTGATGGCGCAGCTCGCGCCAGGTGCCAGAGTGCTGGCGCAGGTATTCGATGTAATGGCCGTGCCGCTCGGCAAAGCGGTCGAAGGTGTGGCCGTCAGTCCGTTGGCAGCCGCGCTTCCCGTATTGGTAATCGTGATCGTCCTCGCCAGCCCGCTGGAAGGCGTGCCGCTCACGCCATATTCGGTGAGTCCGGTCACCGACAACGCCAGCGACGAAACGCTGGATGACAACGTGGTCGATGCGGCAGGGCCTGCTGGAGCATTCGACGCAGGCGCGGCCCCGCCGCCATCACCCCCGCACCCTGCAACCGACGCGCACAACAGCACCGCAATGAAGCCATGCTGATATTTCATTTCTTTTCCTTATTCTAGTTAGTTGCCAAAGAAACGACCCCGGCACTATCAATATCGATATCGTCGGCGAATTCTTGAGGCCTAATTCCCGATTTACAGGCGAAGGAAGGAATTACAGCTCCTGCATCGGGTGATGGCAGGAGACGAAGGCGGAGAAGCGCTGGTCTTACCGATGCAGGTAACGCTTGACCGCCTTCTCCAAGCGTTTGACGCCCTCGGCGATGACCTCGGGCGTGCTGCGCGTGAAGTTGACGCGCATGCAGGCGCGATCCCGCCCATCGGGATCGAACACGCTGCCCGGCACGAACGCGACCTTTTCTTCCAGCGCGACTTGATAGAGCGCATCGGTATCGATGCGTGCGTCCTTTGCACGCATCCAGACGAACATGCCGCCGGCCGGCACTTCCCACTCGAACCATTCGCCGATGCGCGCGGCCGCTTCCCGGCACAGCACGTCGCGCCGCTCGCGATAGAGCTCATTGATGGAATGCGAATGCGTGAGGTCGAAGCCGCTTTCCATGAGCTCCAGCGCCGTGGCCTGGGTCAACAGGCTGCTGCACATGTCCGACGATTGCTTGGCGAGCGCCAGGTTTTCGATCATGCCGGGCGCGGCGACAGCCCAGCCCACGCGCAGTCCCGGCACGATGCTCTTGGACAGGGTGCCGAGATAGATCACCGGCCCGTCGTAGCCGTCCGGGTATCGCACGGCGTCCGACTCGATGATGTCCGGCCCAGGCTCGCCGTCGAAATGAATCGAGTGATAGGGATCGTCCTCCAGCAGCCAGGTGCCCGCGGCGCGCACTTTTTCCAGCAATGCCAGGCGTTGTGATTGCGGCACCAGCGCGCCGGTGGGGTTGGAGTAGTTCGGCACTGCGTAGACGAACTTCGCTGTCGTGAGTGCCTCATCGAAGCCAGGACCCTCGCACT
>DASZTG010000064.1:0-7787 GCA_035548375.1 Burkholderiales bacterium | reverse complement strand
GAGCACGACATAGGACAGGTTCAGGCGCGCGAATTCGTATTGCTTCGGCAGCGGCTTCGCCAGCAGGCCGAACGACTCGAGCTTTTCGAGCACCCAGTCGTAGAGCGGGCGATGGTCCTCGAACTCCAGCGTGCACAGAGAATGCGTGATGTTCTCCAGCGCATCGGATATGCAATGCGTGTAGTCGTACATCGGATACACGCACCACTTGTCGCCGGTGCGGTGATGGTGCGCGTGGCGTATGCGGAAGATGACGGGATCGCGCATGTTGATGTTGGGCGAGGCCATGTCTATCTTCAGCCGCAGCACGTGCGCTCCATCCGGGAATTCGCCCGCCTTCATGCGCCGGAACAAGTCGAGATTTTCCTCGCGCGTGCGGTCCCGATACGGGCTGCCCTTGCCGCCTTCGGTCAGCGTGCCGCGGAATTCGCGCATTTCCTCGGCGGAGAGGCTGTCGACATACGCGAGCTCGTGCCGGATGAAGGCTTCGCCGAATTCGTAAAGCGTTTCGAAGTAATCGGATGCGTAGTAGAGATTCTCGCCCCAGTCGAAACCCAGCCACTTCACCGTGTCGAGGATTGAGTCGACGTATTCCGTGTCTTCCTTGACCGGATTGGTGTCGTCGAAACGCATGTGGCAGCGGCCGTCGTAAAGCAGCGCGGTGCCGAAATTCAGGCAGATGGATTTGGCATGGCCGAAATGCAGGTAGCCGTTGGGTTCGGGCGGAAATCGCGTGCGCACCTTAGCGGGATCCGGCGGTGCGGACGCGTGCGCGGCGGCGGGACCGGGCTTGCCGGACCAGCGGCGCGAAGCGTTCGTTCCCGCGGCGAGATCGGCCTCGATGATGTTGCGGATGAAATTGGTGACCTGGGCGACCGGGTGCTCTTGCGCCTTTGCTGGGTGTGCTGGCTTGTTCACGCTGGCTGGATAAGGCTCGGGGTGCCTGAATTATTCGCGGTTGCAATATTAAAGCCTCGCGCCCGATCGTGGGCGAAATCCTCGGCTCGAACCGCGGGTGAAGAAAAACCTCTGGTCACTTAACCCCGTTCGCCGCAAGTCCGCGTTAATACCGGCGTGATTCGCCACCCAACCGAAAGGAATGCCATGTTCGCCAGCCGCTTTCGCGCGCCCTTCGCACTGCTTGCCCTGTCCGTTTCGCTTGCCGCGTTTGCCGGCGAGGAAGGGCTGCATGCCATCACCATCTACAGCACGGCCGCGCCGGGCGCGATCTCGCCGGAACAATACCGCTACGGCGGCAACGGGCAGGGATTGCCCGGCTATGCGACCGTTCGGGACGATCGCGACATGGCCTTGAAGGCGGGGCGCAATACCGTGAAATTCACCGACGTCGCCGCGCTGATCGATCCGACGACGGTGACGTTCTCCTCGATTTCGGACCCTTCCGGCACTCGGGTCATGGAACAGAATTTCCAGTTCGACCTGGTCAGCCAGGAAAAACTGCTGACCCGCTTCATCGATCGCGACATCGCGGTTGAGCGCATGGTCGGCAACAAGGTCGAGACCCTCGAAGGCAAGCTGCTCTCCACGCAGGGCGGCATGGTCATCCAGGAAGCGGATGGGACGGTACGCACGCTCCCGTACAGCGCCGGCGTCAAGCTGCCTTCCCTGCCAGGCGGGTTGATCACGCGGCCGACGCTGGTGTGGGACGTGGTCGCCGGCAAGGCCGGCATGCAGAAAACCCGCGTCGCCTATCAGACCTCCGGCATCACCTGGTGGGCGGACTACAACCTGACCTTCCGCGAAGGCAAGGACGCGAATTCATGCAAGCTCGACGTCGGTGCCTGGGTCAGCATCCTGAACCAGTCCGGGGGCAGCTATCCCGACGCGAAGATCAAACTGGTAGCTGGCGACGTGCACCGCGCCGAACGCCCTGCCCCTGCGGCCCCGATGCTGGCCAAGGCGATGAGGAGCGAAGCCACCGACGAGGCGCGCGGCTTCGTGGAGAAATCCTTCTTCGAGTATCACCTCTATACGCTTGGGCGGCCCAGCTCGTTGCCGGACAATTCCACCAAGCAGATCGAGCTGTTTCCCAAGGTTGCCGATGTGAGCTGCGAGAAAACGCTGGTGTACTACGGCCAGGCGGGGCAGTACTACGGCGGCGGCCTGATGACGGATCGCAGCTACGGCGTCACGGGCAACAAGAAAGTCGACACCTATTTGTCGTTCCGCAACCGCGCCGAGGACGGCATGGGCGTGCCGCTGCCATCGGGACGCGTCCGCGTCGCCAAGCTGGACAGCGACGACGGCAGCATGGAATTCATCGGCGAAGACCGCATCGACCACACGCCCAAGGACGAGACAGTCCAGCTCAAGCTCGGCAGTGCCTTCGACGTGGTCGGCGAACGCCGCCAGGTGGATTTCAAGGTGGATTCCAATCGCAACACGATGAGCGAGGAAATCGAGGTCAAGATCCGCAACCACAAAAATGAAGCGGTGCGCGTGGTCGTTAAGGAAAACCTGTATCGCTGGACCAACTGGAAAATCGTGCAGGCGAACCAGGCCTGGGACAAGCAGGATTCACGCACCATCCATTTTCCGGTCACGGTTGCGGCGGATGGGGAGGCGATCGTGCGCTACACCGTCCGGTATACCTGGTAAGACCGCGGCATCTAGCCCTGGAAAATGAGCAGAAAGTACGCGGCGAACAGGACGAGGTGCACCATGCCCTGGATGATGTTCGTGCGGCCGCTCGCGAACGTCACCATGCTCACCGCGAGTGTCAGCACCAGCATGATCAGGTCGGCGTGCTGGACACCGAGGATGAGGCTCTGTCCGGTCAGCTCGCTGATGATCACCATCGCGGGAATCGTGAGGCCGATGGTCGAAAGGATCGATCCGAGGAAGATGTTGACCGATCGCTGAAGCTGGTTGGCCATGGCCGCGCGCACCGCGCCGATCGCCTCGGGCGTTGCCACCAGCACGGCCAAAATGACGCCACCCACGGCGGCCGGCTCGTGCAGGGTCTCGACCAGGTAGTCGATCGGGTGCGCCAGTTGTTCCGCCAGGAAAAGGGCCGGCACCAGGTGAGACATCAGCATCAATGAAGGCACCACGACTTGCTCCGGTCGCGGTCGCGGCCGCCTGGCGGACTGCACTTCGCTCGGCACGGAGAAGTAGCTGCTGTGGCGCCCGGTCTGCACGATCAGGAAGGTCGCATACAGGCCGATCGAGACGAAGATCAGGAAGACCTGTTGCGGGAACGACAGCGTCGGTCCTTGCGTCGTCTGCGTGAAATTCGGCAGCACGAGGCTCAGCACGATCAGCGGAATCGTGGCGCTCAGGTAGATGTTCGCGCCCTGAAGGTTGTGGTGCTGCTCGCGATGGCGCAACCCGCCGATCAGCAGCGACAGGCCGACCATGCCGTTCAGGATGATCATGACCACCGCGAGCAGGGTGTCGCGCGCCAGGGTCGGGTTGGCTTCGCCGTGCAGCATCACCGCGGAAATGCTCGTGATCTCGATGATGGTCACCGACAGCGTGAGGATCAGCGTGCCATAGGGTTCGCCCAGCAGCTCCGCGAGATGCTCGGCATGGCGCACGACCGCCAGCGCCGACCCCAGCACGGCCGCGAACAGCCAGATGAAGACGAACAGCAGGAACGGCCAGCTCGACAGGTGATCCCACATCCCCTCGCCGGATGCCAGGACGATCGCGCAAGTGAGCGTGCTGAATACAAGGAACCACTCGCGCCGCAAGGGCGAGCGAGATGCAAGGTGAGGTCGATTCATTTGCCCGATGGTCCCGACCGGCATGGCGGGACGGCGTTATGTTTTTGTCCTGAAGCAAGTATCCCAAAAACGCGCGCGGACCGGTTCGTTTAATCCGCCTTTGCGCCGGAATCCTTCACGACCTTCGCCCATTTCACGCGCTGCGCCTCGATGAACGCGGTGAATTCCTGAGGTGTGCCGCCGACCGTCTGCACGCCCTGGTAGTTGAACGTCTGCCTGACTTCCGGCGTTTTCAGGATCGCGTTGACCTCGGCGTTCAGCTTTGCCACGACGGCCGCGGGCGTGCCGGCCGGCGCCACGATTCCGAACCAGACCGAGACCTCGAAGCCGGGCACGCCGGATTCCGCGACGGTCGGAACGTCGCGCGCAAACGCAGATCGCTCGCGGCTCGATACCGCGAGCGCCCGCAGCTTGCCGGCCTTCACGTGCTGCAGCACGTTCGGAACGTTGTCGAACATCACATCGACCTGGCCGCCGATCAGGTCGGTCACGGCGGGGGCGCTGCCCTTGTACGGGATGTGCACGATGTCCGTGCCGGTCAGGCTGCGAAACAATTCCATCGAAAGATGATTGGACGAGCCGTTGCCGGCGGAAGCGTAGTTGAGCTTGCCTGGCTTCGATTTCGCGAGGGCGACCAGATCCTTGACGGACTTGATCGGCAGCGCGGGATTCGCCACCAGCAGATTCGGGGTCGTCGCGGCCAGCACGATCGGGGAAAAATCCGCGAGGTCGTAAGGCAGCGACGTGTACAGAGCCGGATTGACGGCGAACGCAAACGACACGACGAGCAGCGTGTATCCGTCCGGCGGTGCCTTCGCCACGATGCTCGTGCCGATCGTGCTGCCGCTGCCAGGACGATTGTCGACCACGACGGCCTGTCCCCATTTCGCCGTGAGCTTCTGCCCGACGGTCCGGGCCAGCGTGTCGTTGAAGCCGCCGGGCGGATAGGGGACGACCAGTCGGATCGGCTTCGACGGATAGTCCTGCGCGATCGCCGAGGCTGCCGAAACCACGATGCAGAGAAACGCGAGTATCGCGCCGTAGCGCCAGGGCCTTGGCTTCAAGGTGTTCACGATTTCCTCCCGGAGCCGGCTCTTTTGCCTTCGAGGAATTTCCGCATGGCCCGCTGGGGCTCGCCGCTGGCGAAGGCCTCTTTCTGCGCCGCTTTCGCCGAGGTGAGGGCGGCTTCGAATCCGGCTTGCGACAGCGCACGCAGATGTTGCTTGCTGAGTCGGAACGCCGTCGGCGCCAGGTTCGCCATGGCATTTGCCAGCGCCAGCGACTTTTCCATGACCTGCGTTCCCGGTACCAGCTGGTTCAGCAGGCCCCACTCGTAAGCGCGCTGGCCGGATATCAACTCGCCGCTCAGGGAGAGTTCGGCATTGCGAGATTGCCCGAGGTGCGACGTCATCATCCAGGATCCGACGATGCTGGCGAGGCCGGCCCGGATCTCGGGCTGGCCGATTTTCATTTCCGGATAGCCGACGCGCAGGTCGGCACAGAGCGCCAGCTGGAAGCCGGCGCCCGCGGCCACGCCGTTGAACGCCGCGACGCAGGGCTTGTCGAGGTCGCGAACGGCTGCGTACATCGCATGCTGCCGGATCACCCAGGAATCCACATCCGCCGGGGTGAAGTCGGCGATCTCCTCGATGTCCTGGCCGGAACAGAAAGCGCGGTCGCCGGCCCCGGTGAGGATGATTGCGCGAACGTCTTCCGCGCGATTGAGGTCCGCGAGCATTTCGATCAGCGCTTCGCGCAGGCCGGCGTTGACGGCGTTCAGGACCTCCGGCCGATCGAGGACGACGATCGCAATCGCATCCTGCCGTTCCAGCCTGACGCCTTCGGACATCATGCCTTCCCGCTTCAGACGTAGCTCGGGCCTTCGATGACCGGGTGCGCCTGCAGGAAGGCTTCATCCAGTTCAACGCCGATGCCCGGCCCCTCGAGCGGCATGACGCTGCCGTTGGCGTCGATCTCGTAGGGGGTCGACACCAGCTTGTCTCGGAACAGGTTGTTCTTGGAGATGTCGGCCTCGAAATACCCGCCATTCTCGATGGCCGCGAGGAAGTGGATGCTCGCAGCCATGTTCAGCCCGGTCATGGACGTGTGCGGGTGGATCGGCAGTTTCCAGCTCGACGCCAGCGCGGCGATGCGAAGCGCTTCGGTCATGCCTCCGGTCTTGGACAAATCCGGCTGCAGGATCGTGATCGCGCCGTCCTCGATCACGCGATTGAATTCGAAGCGCGTGTAGTGGTTCTCGCCGGCCGCGAGCGGCGTGCGGCCGTAGCGCGCCGCCTCGCGATACGACAGATAGTCGTGGGCCGGGAAGGGCTCTTCCAGCCAGCCGACTTCGTATTCGTCGAGCGCCGGCATCACCGCCCGCACGTCCGCGACGTCGTACCCGGTGTTCGCGTCCGTGAGGATCGCCAGCTCGCTGCCGAAGGCTTCGCGGATGGCGGCGATGCGACGGATGTCGTTTGCGACGGTGTCGCCGATGCGCAGCTTGATCGCCTTGTAGCCGGCGTCGACGTGGGGGCGGGCTTCCTCCACCAGCGAGGCAGGATCCTGGTAGCCGAGCGACACGCCGCCCGCGTACGCGGGAACCGGCTTCGATCGTCCGCCCAGCAATTTGTACAGGGGCAATTTCAGCGCCTTGCCGCGAATGTCCCATAGCGCCATGTCGATGCCGGAGAGTGCCAGGCAGGAGCCCGCCCCCATGCCGTGGCTGGCGAGTTGCTTGTCGTAGACTTTTTTCCAGATGCCGACGATGTCGTTTGCGTCCTGGCCAAAGACCAGCTGCCGCATCGTGGTGTTGATCAGGTGGGCGACCGCGCCGGGGCAGCGGCCATGGTGGGCTTCGCCCCAGCCCGTGATGCCTTCGGTCGTGGAAACCTTGACGATGACGGCATCGCGCTTGACGGCACGGCCGATGCCGAGCGTGACGCTGTCCTGCGGCGCCACGGGAAACGACGTCGGATACGCGCGCACGTCGGTGATGTTGAGCCCTGGCATGGTTCGCTCCTGTCTATGCGGATTTCAACCGTGCAACAAATCGATCGCGACCACGCGATAGGCGGGACGGTAGGCATTGCGGAAGGCGGCCGAGTGGTGGACGGGCGGGTAGCCTTCGCCGGCGATGCGTGCGAACCAGGGCTCGACTTGCGCGCGCGTGAACGGAATGCCACCTGCGTCGGCAAGGTCGGCGAGGCAAGCGCAGAACTTCGCGAGCTTGTCCGGCGAGGACGGATAGGTATTCGCGGTTTCGACGAATGCGCGATGTAGACGGCCCGGATCGCCCTTGCCGGCCAGCCAGGCGCGCAAATGGATCCGCGCGAGCCTGCCGTCTGGCGAGATGACGTCCTTGTCGGGTTCGGCAATACCGTCCGCGAGGGAGGCGATTTCCTCGTCCAACCGCTTGCGCGCTGCAGCAGCATCGGTCACGGCATGACCCGGCCCGAGGGCGGCCTGATGCAGCAGCTTGTAGATATCGTCAAGTTGCATTGCGGGATAACGCTGCAGGTGGGTTGAGAGCAACTGCCCGACGAATTTCATTTCGACCCCCGATTACGTTCGCATCTTAATCCAGCCAATTGCGGGATGGAGTCGCTACGCCTGCGGGCTGCCCATTCATGGCGGGCGGGAAGTCAAGGCGCCGTGATGGTCCAGGATAGGACAGCGGAATATTCGGGAAACCGGCGGCCGGGCACTCGGTGGAGGAAGGCATGCTGGATATGCGACGTCCGCGGCAACAAGCTGGAAGGCGCGTGCGTCTTCCACGGCGGCGCTTCCCACTATGCGAGATGGCACCAACCGGCCTCGCGTTCGTAAGAACGAGGTGACACTACGTTACATTGCAGGACAGCAAGACGATAGCAGCCGGGACCTCGCTATTTCACATTGAAATTTGCGGCGAACGGTTGCCAATTGCGGTTTGTAAGACTAACGTTCCACGGTCGCTTATCCGACGCCGGAGTAAGTGGAATGCCGGCGGCGGCCATCCAGAGCTTTCTGGCATGGCGGCCGACAACAAAGCCCGGG
>DASZTG010000063.1:0-180806 GCA_035548375.1 Burkholderiales bacterium | reverse complement strand
AGGATGAAGACTCGGGCGGCGAATTGATCTTTTGCAGCTATCGTTCCGCGGGGGCCGCGGTCGTGGTATCGATCGTGGAGTTCCCATCGGAGGCGGCAGCACGCAAGCAACTGGGTTCCGGCCTGATCAACGATCGCATGGGGGCCGACGACGCGAAAGTCGTCGAGGAACGCGGCATCGGGGAAAAGGCATTTTACGGAGCATCGGCGAAAGGTTCGATGTATGTCTTCCTCAGGAAGAACAAGGTCGGCGGCGTCGGCGTGGGCGGGCCGGGCAAGGCCGCGGACTTGAAGGACGCGCTGCGAAAAGCCGCGCAATCGGTCGCGGCAAAACTATGAAGACCTGGGCCGTGTTACGAAGCCTTTCCCTGGCGGCGCTCATCATGCTTCCCGTCACGGCGCTTGCCGCTGCGGCCGAAACGACCTACCCCTTGCAGCCGGTGCGCATCATATTTCCCGGCAGTGCCGGCAGCTCAGGCGACGCGAGGCTGCGCGTCCTCGCCGACCGGCTCTCGACCCGGCTGGGGCAACGCTTCAACGTGGAAAACAAGCCGGGTGCGGGCACCACGCTCGGCACGATGACCGTCGCCGCCGCGAAGCCGGACGGTTACACGCTGCTCGCCACCTATACGCCCGCCTTCCCGACCGGCCCGATGCTTTATCCCGAGGCCGGCTATGACCCGATCAAGTCGTTCGTGCCGATCGCGATGTTCAGTCGCGGCGCGCCGCTCCTCGTGATCAACCCATCCATTCACGCAAACACGCTCAAGGAATTCGTGGCGCTGGCCAAGGCCCATCCGGGACAATTCACGTTGTCGCACGGCGGCCTCGGCGGTGCGAATCATTTGCCGGCGCAGATGTTCGGCGCGGCCGCCGGCGCGGAATTCCTCTACGTGCCCTACAAGGGCGAAACGCAGGCAATGATGGACGTGATCGGCGGCCAGGTTTCCGGCATGTTCGCCTACACGGCGATCGCCGTGCCCTTCATCCAGGCGGGCAAGGTCAAGGGGCTGGCGGTCGCCAGCGCGCATCGCAATGCCTCGGTGCCGCAGGTGCCGACGGTGGCCGAATCGGGATTCGCCGGCTTCGAGTTCTACGGCACCATGCTGCTGCTCGGTCCCGCGGGCATGCCGAAGGCAATCGTGGCGACCCTGAACCGCGAAATCGGCGCCATCCTGCAGGAGCACGATGTGCGAACCACATACGAAGCGAGCGGCGCCGACCCGGTGTTCGGCACGCCTGAGGAAACCGCAGCGCTGATCCGGCGCGAGACCGACGCGAACGGCGCATTGCTCAGGAAGCTCGGCATTACGGCGGAACAATGAGTCCGGTGAAGGTACTCCTGAAAACCCTGGTTGCAGCGCTGCTGCTTGCGGTATTGCCTTCAGCCAACGCGGACAATGCGCCGCTGACTTCGCACCACTTGCTGGCGCAGTTGCAGGCCTTCATGCGCGAGCGTAACGCTGACACCGCGGACATGACCCCGGACGAAATGGTGCAGGCGATGACCGACTGGTATCGCTTCGCTCGACCCGGCGGCGCCGGCGCATCCGCGGATGTGTTGGTGTTTCGCTACGGCGGCTGGTCGGAAGGCTGTGCGACAGCCTTCAACCTGAGCCTGCTGCGAAAAATGAAAATGCCGGGAGAAGAAGGCGAAGCGGTGGCCGGCATCACGATGATGTTCGAGCCCAGCAGCCAGGTGGAACTGAAGCCCTGGTCCAGCTCGACCTCGGACTCGAAGTCCATCGAGGAATTCGTGCAGGCGGTGGAAGCTTCGCCGGCATTCAAGCTGCTCGGCGGATCGAAGCCGATGTCCGTGCTGATGGAAAGCGGTGCGCTGCGCTAGGAAGCCGCCGCCACCAAGCATTCCCGGCCCGTCGCGAAACGACGCCGCCTACTTCTCCAACGGTTTGTTGCCACCGAGCAGCACGTCGTCGATTTCCTTGCCGTAGAAATCGAACTCGTGGTTGGCGTGGAATTTCTCGCGGGTTTTTTCGGTGTCGTCGACGAAGCGAGGATCCTGCGGGCGAGGCCGGCTGTTCATGTAGGCCGAAACGTCCCACGCATCCTGGTCGGAAAGCGTGTTGCCCGCGCCATAGGGCATGTTGGCCTTGATGAACGCGGCGGCCATGTCGACCTGGTGCATGCCCGCGCCCCAGTTGAACGATTGCGGGCCCCATAGCGGCGGAAACGCCGGGTGCGCCCCGGACTTGCGCCCCTGCCCGTCCTCGCCATGGCAGAGCGCGCAGTTCGCCGCATAGACCCTGGCGCCGCGTTCCGGGCGGGGTTTCTGTTCCGGCGCGGCCAATCTCGGATAGCCCACCGCCTTGGGCTTGATGCCCGTCGGCAACCCGGTCGCAAGCCAGTGGAAATAAGTCACCAGCGCCGTGACCTCCTTGCTGTCCGCGGCGGGCACCACGCCGTTCTGGCTGTAGCGGAAGCAGCCCTGGATGCGCATCTGCATCGTATTCACCAGGCCGTCTTTCTTGCGATATTCCGGATAGTGCACATACGCCGCCCACATCGGACCCGAAGTGGCGAGCCGGCCGCGATCCAGGTGGCAATTGCGGCAGCTCAGACCATTGCGCGAATACTCGCCCGCATATTTCGACGTCTGCTCGAAGATGCTCTGACCATAGCGCACCAGATCGCCATAGGGGCCGGCCGGTATTGCAGCATCCGGCGGCGGCACGAAGTTATCTGCCGATTGCGGTGCCGGGGTCCACGCTTCGGGCTTTTCGGGACGCGGCATCCCTGGTACTTCGCCATCGGGCAGGCTGCCGATGTAAGCGGAGACCGCCGCTATCTCTGCCGCCGTCATGCCGTGCGCAACCTTGGCCATCAATCCCAGCGGCGTTGCCGCCCGCTGCCCCTGCTGCCAGGCCGACAACTGCGCGGCCAGGTATTGCGGCCACTGGCGCGCCAGGCCGGGGACGTTCGGCGTGACGCCTTCGAGCGCCGGGCCGTGGCAGCCGGCACAGGGCGGCACGCCGCGTTCCCAGGCGCCGACCGTCACGAGCGCCTGGCCGAGCACGGCTTGCACGGCATCCGGCTTCTGGGCTTGCGCGCGCGGCGCATTCAATCCCTCCACATATGCGGCGACAGCCTGGGCATCCGCATCCGTCAATCCGGCAACCATCGGCGCCATGAGCGGATTGGCGCGGCGGCCGTCGCGAAAATCTTTCAACTGGTTTTCCACATAAGCGGCAGGCTGCCCGGCGATGCGCGGATACATGCCCCCGCCGCCGCCTTCGCCCTGCGCGCCGTGGCAGGTTGCACAGGCCGGCGTGCCCTCCCTGCCCTGCTGGAACAGGCTCTCCGCCGTCCCGGATGCCCACAGAAAAGCACAAGCACCGAGCGCCGAGATCGCGCCTGCCGCGGCCAGAGCGGCATGCTTCACGCGCAAGGACGCGAACAGGATCATCGACGGTTATTTCGGCGGCAGGAAGCCATAGCGCTGGTAGATTGCCTGGCCTTCCGTACTGGCAAGGAATTGCAGGAAGCTTTCGCCGGCCTGTGCGTGCGGGGCATCTTTCATGAGGCCCGCCGTATACGTGGCAAAGCTGTTTTGCGCGTCCGGCAGCGTCACCATCGCCACCGGATGTTGTTTCATGGTTGCGTGGAAATAAGCCTCGGTGTACCAGACCGCGCCGGCTTCGCACTTGCCCTGCATGATGCGCAGCGGCGTCTGCCGGTGGTGGATCTGGGTGAGGAAGGTCGAGCCGTCGCTGACTTTCTCCTCGTACACGGCCTTCACGAGCGCATCCCCGCCCGACTTGCGCATGATCGGAATGATCTGGTTGCGCGCGATGCCCTCCCATCTGGGATTCGGCATGCACAGTGCCGCATCCTTGCGTGCAAGATCGTCCCATCCCGCGATGTGGCCGGGGTTGCCCGCTGCCGTCATGATCGCCAGCCGGTTGCGGGCGTAGTCGACGGTTTGCGCGAACCACTGCTTTTCCTTCTGCAATTCCTGCATGCGTCCGCGCCCGGTCGCATAGACGTCCGGCTTGAGCGCAATGCGCATGTTGCCGATGACGATGGTGCCGCGCTCGATTTGCTCGGTCAGGATTTCCGGCGGCAGCGTTTCCACGAATACGCGGGTGATTTCCGGGTGCGCCGCGCGGAAGGCCTGCACCAGGTCGCGCACGACCATGTACTGGTTGCCGGCGAAGAACACCGTGAGTTGCGGGTCGTTCACGTCGCCCTGCAGGTCGGGCACGTTGTCGATGCCTGGCACGGTGAAGTTGAGCTCATCGCCCGGCGGCGCGTTCCATGGCGGGTCATACCGGTATTGCGGATCCGCCGTGTCGCCGGCTACCGCCCACGCATGCACCGCCGCGGACAATACCGCGGCCGCGATGACACGTTGCCCGAGATCCGGAAGCCTCATGCGTTCACATCGGGAAGAGCACGTAGCCCTGCTGCTCCAGCATGATCACGCTGGACATTGCGGACAGCGTGATTTCCACGTCCTTGTTCACCCACTCGTGGGCGAACTTGTTGACGGCGAGCGCCTGGCCGCACACCAGGACCTTTACCCCCGCCGCCTTCAGCTCGCTGATGAGCTTCACGTTCGGGTTGTCCATGCTGAACTTTTCCTGGTAGTGCTCGTTGTCCAGTACCGACTGCGTCGCCGGGCCGTGTATGACGGCGACGAAATGCAGGTGCGACAAAGGAACGCCGGCCGACGCGAAGATATTTGCCGCGCGGGCCACCCGTTCCAGCGAGGGGTTCACTTTGTCATTCGCAGGTGCACCGGCGGTGATGTTGAACACGACCTTGTAGTCCGTATTCTTGTCCGGCTGCATTGCGGCATCCGGAAGGTCGGCGGAGGCGCCGAAATCCGGGACGGCCGGATTGATCCACTTGGTATCGGCGGCAAAGGCGCTGCCCGCGGCACAGGCAAGCGCAAGGAGAACTACGGTAGCTGACGTTTTGACGTTCATTTGGGGAAACTCCTCGTGGTGAATTCGGTGCAGCGCCAAAGCACGGCGTTGTAGCAATCATATTAACGAATTGTGCCGACGCCCACGTGCCCGACCGGGCCGTAACGCGCCAGTCGCGCTTCGGTCGTACCCTCGTCGCCACTGACCGCGATGCTAGACTGGCCGGGCGCCCGGAGGCGGAGGGATGCCAGATGAACCGCTGCGGCGCAGCACCCGATCCTTTCCCATCGAAGACCGACAGCCCGTCATGACCCAGCGCACCTCGCCTCCGTTTCGCGCAGACCACGTCGGCAGCTTCCTGCGGCCGAACGCCCTGCTGGAAGCGAGAGAGCGGCACAAGGCCGGCGGGATATCCCGGGACGAATTGCGCAAGGTGGAGGACGCCTCCATTCGCGACATCGTGCGCTTCCAGGAAAGCCTCGGCCTGCACGGCATCACCGACGGCGAATTCCGCCGCACCTACTTCCATATCGATTTTCTCGAGCAACTCCAGGGCGTGGAGACGAAGGGTGGCATCGCGGTGAGCTTTCGCAGCGCCGGGGGCAGCGTGGATTTTTCGCCGCCGGTAATGCACGTCACCGGCCCGCTGCGGCACATGCGCCCGATCCAGCTTGCGGATTTTGAGTTCCTGAAGTCCGCGACGAAGTGCACGCCCAAGGTCACGATCCCGTCGCCGACCATGCTGCATTTCCGCGGCGGGCGGCAAGCGATCAGCAGGCAGGCCTATCCGGAGCTGGAACCGGCGTTCTACGACGACGTGGCGAAAAGCTATCGGGCGGAGCTGCGGTCACTGGCCGATGCGGGATGTCGATACGTGCAGATGGACGACACCAACCTCGCCTACCTGTGCGACCCGAAAATGCGCGAAGGCGCGCGCCAGCGCGGCGACGATCCGGACGCCCTGCCGCGACGCTACGCACGGCTCATCAATGCCGCCATTGCCGACCGTCCGGCCGACATGGCCGTGTGCGTGCACCTGTGTCGTGGCAACTTCAAGAGCGCCTGGGCCGCGGAAGGCGGCTACGATCCGGTGGCCGAAGTGCTGTTCAACGAGCTCAAGGTGGACGGCTACTTCCTCGAATACGACGACCCGCGCTCAGGAAGCTTCGCGCCGCTGCGCTTCGTGCCGAAGGACAAGACCGTCGTGCTCGGCCTTGTTAGCACGAAAGTCGGCGAACTCGAATCGAAGGGCTCGCTCAAGCGGCGCATCGACGAAGCCGCGAAGCATGTTCCCATGGAGCAACTCTGCCTGTCGCCGCAATGCGGCTTCTCCAGTACGGTGCATGGCAACGACATTGCTTATGAGAGCCAGGCGGCCAAGCTGCGGCTGGTGGTGGAAACCGCCCGCGAGGTCTGGGGCGACTCCTGATCTACTGCTCTAGCTCTCACCGCAGAGGACGCGGATACCCTACGTGCGCAGCACGTCGGAGTACCCTTCTAGGACGCAGAGGAAAAACAAGAGGGAATTTCTAATCGAAATTGCAGACAGAATAGCTGATCCGCGGGTAGGTCAAATCATTATCGACGATATCTCTTCAAATCTCTCGACCTGATTTCCTCAGCCTTTCCTCTGCGTCCTCCGCGCCCTCCGCGGTGAGAGTTAGGCCTTATTTGCTGTACTTCGCGATCAAGTCGCGTGCCGACTTGATCAACGCCTTGCCATCCGCACCCTTGGCGGTCGCATCCGCGATCCAGCCGTCGGTGACCGGCTGAACCACTTTCTTCCATTCCTCGATCTCTTCGTTCGAGATCACGTTTTCCACGCCGCCGGTTTTTTTCTTGTTGATGACTTCCATCTCGGCGAACAGCTTGCCGATCGATCCGGAAAGCGCGATGCCGCTGTTGGCGTCGATGACTTTCTTCAGGTCGGGCGGCAGCGATTCATACCTGGCCTTGTTCATGGCGATGATGAACACGGAGTTATAGATCAGCGGCTGCGATGCATCCGGGCCGCTGTGGTACTTCGTCAGCTCGTCGACCTTGAGCGCGGGCATGACTTCATACGGCAGGATGGTGCCGTCGATGACGCCTTTCTGCAGCGCCTCCGGCACCTGCGGCACCGGCATGCCGACCGGCGTGGCGCCAAGTGCCGCCAGCATCTTGGTGGTCTGGCGCGTCGGCGCGCGCACCTTCATTCCGCGCAGGTCCGAACGACGCACGATCGGCTTCTTGATCATGTGGAATTCGCCGCCGCCGTGCAGGTGGAACGCAATCGGATGCACGTCCTTGAACTCGTCGGCGTCGTATTGCTGGACGTAGTCCCACAACGCCTTGCTTGCCCCTTCTGCATCGCGCATGAAGAACGGCAACTCGAACACCTCGACCAGCGGAAAGCGCCCCGCGGAATAGCCGGCAACCGTCCAGATCACGTCGACGACGCCATCCTTGACCTGGTCATACAGTTGCGGCACCGAGCCACCCAACTGCATCGACGGATAGATCTGGCACTTGATACGGCCCTTCGACTCGGCGGAAACCTTCGCGCACCAGGGCTCGAGCACCTTCTGGTGCGCCGTCGACGTGGCCGGCAAGGGATGGTGGACCTTCAGGATGATTTCCTGCGACCAGGCGGAACCGGCGCAGAGCAATGCCATCGCGCCCGCGAGCGCTCGCAACCACTTCATCGTCGTTCTCCTCCGTTCGAGATCGCACCGGTCATTCGCGACGCTGCGGCCCAAGCGCAAAGCCGGGTGGCGCGGCGATGTTAAACTCGCCTGCGTTTTGTTTCCGCAACGATAGCAAGAGGATTCGCGCGTGGCAAAGACCATCGACTATTACTTTTCGCCTGTTTCGCCGTGGAGCTACATGGGGCACGCGCGCCTGCAGGAAATCGCCCGCAAGCATGGCGCCGCGATCGCGCCCAAACCGGTCGACTACGGGCGCATATTCCCGGCCTCGGGAGGCCTGCCGGTCTCGAAGCGCCCGCCGCAACGCCAGGCCTACCGGCTGCTAGAGCTCGAACGCTGGCACAAGCATCTCGGCGTGCCGCTCAACGTGCAGCCGAAATATTTTCCCTACGACGCCAGGATCGCCGCCCTTGCGATCATCGCGGCGGGCCACGCGGATGTCGCGATGAATCTCGCCGGCGCCTTCATGAAGGGCTGCTGGGCGGAAGAGCGAAACATGGCCGACGCAGCCGAAATCGAAAAGGCCATTCGCAGCGTCGGCCTCGATGCGGCTGCGCTGCTGAAGGTCGCCGCGACTCCCGAAACCGCGGCAAGGTTCGAGGCGAATACGGACGAAGCGATGGCGAGGCAGGTGTTCGGCGCGCCGACCTACGTGTACCGGGGCGAATTGTTCTGGGGACAGGACCGGCTGGAGTTCCTGGATCGCGCGCTCGCTGCCGCCTGAACTTCGACGCCGGCGAGCGTTCGCGCCTAGTCGTTGTGCAACCTCGCCTTGAAGCCGGCAGCTTCGAGCGTCGCGATGATCTGCTTCACATGCTCGTGGCCGCGAGTCTGCAGGACGAAGTCCACGACGGCGGATTGCACGGGCAGATGCGTGAAGGCGCGCTCGTGGTGGACTTCCTCGATATTCGCATTGGCCTCGGCCAATGCCGCGGTTACTTTCGCCAGTGAGCCCGGCAGGTCGCGCAATTCGACTTGCAGGCGCGTCAGCCGCCCCGAGCGCACCATGCCGCGCTCGATGATGTCGGTCATCGTCAGCGGATCGATATTGCCGCCGGACAGCACGACGCCGACCTTTCTTCCCGCGAACTTGTCCCGGTGCCGCAGCAGAGCCGCGAGGCCCGCCGCGCCCGCCCCTTCGACGACGGTTTTCTCGATCTCCAGCAGATAGAGCATCGCCTGCTCGATGTCGCCCTCGTCGACCAGGACGACCTCCTCGACCTCGCGCCGAATGATCTCGAGCGTCAGCTTGCCGGGCTCCTTCACGGCGATGCCATCGGCGATGGTATTGCTGCCGAACTCGGCTTTTTTTCCGGCGAGCGCGGCGGCCATCGACGGAAATCGCATGGTCTCCGCGCCGATCATGCGCACGCCGGGCTTGATCGCCCTTGCAGCCACGGCCATCCCCGCGAGCATGCCGCCGCCGCCGACGGGTACGACCAGCATGTCGATATCCGGATGCGCGGCAAGCATCTCCAGAGCGATGGTGCCCTGCCCCGAGACGACCTTCTCGTCGTCGTAGGGATGCACCAGCGTCAGGCCACGCTGCGCCATGACTTTCATGGCGTGGGCTTTCGCCTCGTCGAAATTCTCGCCGTGCAGGATGACTTCCGCGCCGAAGGCGCGCGTCTGCTCGACTTTCACGTGAGGCGTGAAGCGCGGCATGACGATGACCGACGGAATGCCCAGCCGCCTGGCATGGTACGCAACACCTTGCGCATGGTTGCCCGCGGACACGGCGATGACGCCGGCGGCGCGCTGCGCGGCATCGAGCGAGAGCAGCTTGCTCAGCGCGCCCCGCTCCTTGAATGATGCCGTGAACTGGTGGTTCTCGAACTTGAGGTAGACCTGCGCGCCGGTAATTTCCGAAAGCGTGCGCGAATGCAGGCACGCGGTATCGAGCACGGCGCCGGAAATGGCGGCCGCGGCGTCGCGAACGGATCGGGAATCTACCGGCATGGGAAATCGGATTGCAAGGAATTCCAGACTCTAATCGACGCCGATGCAAGTCGGCAACTGGCGACGGAAATTTCCGGCATTGGCCGCCCTTTCACCCGCTACAATGCGGCACTAGCGATGTCTTCGAGCCCGTCACCGTTCATCAGCAGGCTGGTTCTCGTGCGCCGCGACGAAATCACGGCGACGTTGTGGTCCTTCGCCTATTTCTTCTGCCTGCTGTGCAGCTACTACATGCTGCGGCCGGTGCGCGACGAGATGGGCATCCAGGGCGGCGTCGAGCACCTGCCCTGGCTGTTCACGGCAACGTTCCTGGCCATGCTCGCCACCGTGCCGCTGTTCGGCTGGGTGTCTTCGCGATTCCCGCGCCGCAAGCTGCTGCCGATCGTTTATTTGTTCTTCGCGGCAAACCTGCTGGTCTTCTACGTCCTGATGAAATCCGGCGTGGCGCCTGCGCGCATGGCCCGTGCATTCTTCGTCTGGGTCAGCGTCTTCAACCTGTTCGTCGTCTCGGTGTTCTGGAGCTTCATGGTGGACTTGTTCCGCAACGACCAGGCGAAACGGTTGTACGGATTCATTTCCGCCGGCGGCAGCATCGGGGCACTGGCCGGCCCGCTGCTGACCGCGCACCTGGCACCTTCCATCGGTCCCGAAAATTTGTTGCCGGTTTCCGCGGCCGTGCTCTGCCTGTCGGTGATCTGCATCTGGCGGCTTGCCAAATGGTCGAAGCACAATCCCGCGGAACGCCGCTCGCCGCCGGAAAAAGTTGATGAGCCACTCGGCGGGAATATTTTTGCCGGCATCACCCTGGCGCTGCAGTCGCCCTACCTCATCGGCATCTGCATCTACGTGATGCTGGGCACGCTGCTCGGCACCTTCCTGTATTTCCACCAGGCCAACATCGTCGCGGTGGACATCCCCTCGCCCGGAGAACGCACCGCGCTGTTCGCCAAGATCGATCTCGCCGTGAATGCACTGACCTTGTTCTGCCAGTTGTTCGTGGTCGGGCGCCTGGTCGGCCTGTTCGGCGTGGGCGCCACACTCATGATCCTTCCGGTGCTCGGTGCTGCCGGATTCCTTGCCATCGGCGTGTTTCCGACGCTTGGCGTCCTCATCGTCTTCCAGGTGATCCGGCGCGCCGCGGAATACGCGATCGCGCGGCCGGCGCGCGAAGTGCTATTCACCGTGCTGAACCGCGAGGAGAAATACAAATCCAAGAACTTCGTCGATACCGTGGTGTTCCGCGGCGGCGACGCGGCGAGCGGCTGGCTGTTCGAGGGACTTCGCATGCTAGGGCTCGGATTTTCCGGCATCGCCTTCGTGGGCGTGCCGATTGCCTTGCTGTGGGCGGGAACGGGCTGGATGCTGGGACGATCCCAGGAAGACATGCGCGCAAGAAACGCGGCGATCAGGAGGCCAGATGACCAACTCTTTCAATCGAGCGCGACGCCGGCTCCTGCAAGCGATGGCGGCAGCCGGCGTGCCGGCGATGCCGCTCCTGTCGAGCGCTGAGCCGATGGCCGCGATGCTCAAGCGCCCCATCCCTTCCAGCGGTGAAGCCCTGCCGGTCGTCGGCCTGGGCACCTACCAGAGCTTCGACGTCGGCAGCGCCGCGGCGGAACGCGAGCCGGTCAGGGAAGTGCTGCGCCTGTTCGCGGAGCAAGGCGGCACGCTGGTCGACAGCTCGCCGATGTACGGGCCCTCGGAATCGGTCGTGGGCGATCTCGCGTCCGAGCTCGGCCTCCACGCCAAGCTGTTCATGGCAACGAAAGTCTGGACCAGCGGCCGCGAGGCCGGCATCCGCCAAATGGAGGAATCCTTTCGCCGCATGAAAGTCGAGCGCATGGACCTCATGCAGATCCACAACCTGCTCGACTGGAAAACCCATCTCGCGACCCTGAAGCAATGGAAGGCGGCCGGGCGCGTGCGCTACATCGGCATCACGCACTACCATTCGGGCGCCTACGCGGACCTCGAGCGTCTCATGAAGACGAAGGACTACGACTTCGTGCAGTTCAACTATTCGATCGCCGAACGCGAAGCGGAAGAGCGCATCCTGCCTCTGGCGCACGAACTCGGCATCGCCACCATCGTCAACCGGCCGTTCGCGCAAGCCAGCCTGTTCTCGCGCGTGCGCGGCAAGGAAGTGCCGGCGTGGGCCGCGGAATTCGACTGCAAGTCGTGGGGCCAGTTTTTCCTGAAGTACATCCTCGGCCATCCCGCGGTGACTTGCGTCATTCCCGCTACGGGCAAGCCACAGCATCTCTTGGATAACATCCAGGCAGGATCTGGACGCCTGCCTGACGAAGGGACGCGCAAGAAAATGGCTGCATTCATGGACAGCCTGTAACGACGAGGGAGAATTACGATGTCGCGCTGGCAAGATCGCCGCAACCGTTTCCGGTCCATCCTTTCGGGCAGGCAATGCATTTACCCGGGTTCGGTATTCGACCCGATCTCCGCGCGCATCGCGGAGGACCTGTGCTTCGAAGCCGGCATGTTCGCCGGATCGGTCGCGTCGCTGACCGTGCTCGGCGCGCCGGACCTGATCGTGCTGACATTGACGGAATTTGCGGCGCAGGCCAATCGCATCTGCCGCGCGGGCAATCTGCCCCTGATGTGCGACGCCGATCATGGTTACGGCAATGCTTTGAATGTCATGCGCACGGTGGAAGAGCTGGAAATGGCAGGCGTTGCCGGGCTGTCCATCGAGGATACCGACCTCCCCTCGCCGTTCGGTAGCGCCGGCAAGCCGCAACTGCTGAGCATCGAAGAAGGTGTCGGCAAGATGAAGGCCGCGCTTGCCGCGCGCCAGGACACTGGTTTGATGATTGCGGGGCGCACCAGCGCGCCGGCGATCAGCGGCATCGCCGATGCCATCGCGCGCGCCAAAGCCTACGAAAAATGCGGCGTCGATGCGATCTTTCTCGTCGGCGTGAAGACGAAGGCCGACCTGGACGCCATAGCTGCCGAGGTCAAGCTGCCGTTGATCCTCGGCGGGGCCGGCAAGGAAATCATGGACCGCGAGCTGCTTGCGCAACGCGGCGTGCGGGTCTGCCTGCAGGGCCACCAGCCGTTCGCGGCCGCGGTGCGCGCGGTGCACGACACGCTCAAATCCCTGCGGGACGGCACCCAGCCGGAAAAACTCGAAGGCATTGCAAGCGACGAGATGATGAAGCGCTACATGCGCAACGACGACTACGCACGCTGGACGAAGGACTGGCTTTAGCGAAAGGCGCCGGACATGGGAATTGTTCCTGCTGTCCGCCCGGGCGGGTTGCGCTAAACTCGTCGCGTTTCAAATCACCCGATCGGGAACAACATGCAATCGAAGACCTGCCTTGCCCTGGCGCTGCTTGCCTGCGCCCTCCCCGCCCATGCCGACGGCACCGCCGCGGCGCTCTACAAGACCGGCACGCTGACGGTGGATGTTTCCGGCGCGGATGTCGGCATGCAACTGCGGCTGCCGATGACCCGCGGCGATACCTCGGGCTTGAGCACACCGCCGCTTTCCTCGGATGAGGTCGTGGCGCGCCTGAAAGATGCCGGCAAGCTGTTCGTGTTTCCGGATAAATCCAGGTGTCAGGTCGAAACCGCCAACGCCTTCGCCGTCGATACCCAGGGCCGGCCCACGAAGGCCGAGGGAAACATCCAGGCCATGTATCGCTTCCACTGCGACGGCGCGCCGTCCGCCCGCATCGACAAGCTCGGCATCCGGTTTGCGGACCAGGTGCCCGGCCTCGAAAAGCTCAAGCTGCAAATCTCGACCGAAAAGGGTGAAGTCGCGCAGGAATTGTCGCCTGCGAAAGGCGATGTAGCGCTCTAGAGATCGCCCGCGGGGGTACCGCGGGGCGCCGGTCATGAAATCCGCTTGACGTTCCCATGCATGCATCCGGCGTTCAAGTCGAGCGAAGGGCTGTAGTTCGACCTTGTGCACTCGCCGGCCCACGGCCTTGCTTTGCGGCACCGCGGGAGATTTTCGATTGCGTTTCTCGCCCGGTCAGCCCGTATGCAACGCATTCGTGCGGGAACGCTGGCAAGGAGAGTCGGTACGGCATGCCTTCCTGCAGCGCCTTGACTCGAATGTACTGAAGGTCACCGGTGAACACGGCGATCAATTCGAATTCGCAGGGGTCAGTCTTCGGCGTGTTACCGACATATAACGCCCGGCGTCAGCGGCGCACCGGCGCAATGCAAGCAAAACACGACCGATTTCCGCGCATCCGCTACACGCTGAATATTGGACCACGGCAGCTGACAATGACCGAGTGCTTCCACTCTTCGCCACTTCGCCCTACAGCTTGGCGACCGGATACGACTCGACGTAGCTCTCGCCGCGCGATCCGTAGTAGGTGACGGTTCTTGCGATGAAATCCACGTCGTAGCTTGACGCCAGCCTTCCATGCCGCCATCAAGAACTCCGGAAACGTACTTTGACCGGCCTGGTCAGTCCGCAGCGCAGTGACCAGCGCGTCGCGCGCGAACTGCGGCACAGCCGCAATCCCAGTGATAAGAGGCGCCCCCTGGATCACGACTGGCCCCTGCTCCGTCAAGTACAGGCTCTGACAGGAAGGTAGTGACCACAGGTTGCGCGTTACACCCGCACTGCGAAGCATCTCGGCGAGATACGGAAAACCGCCGGCCTTGGGGCGGCCGGCCATCGCCCGTTGTTGAGCCGCTTGCAAATTCTCGACAGCCTTACTCATAAGCACGCCCCTTTGGCAGGAATGATCATTGAATGCAATCGCGCGACGGCTGGCAATGCCCTACTTCCAACGCGCAAGATCAGCCGACGAGCGCCGCAGGCGCGAGGTCGGTTGGATTGGGAGATTCGGCATCACAGGCACCGGCTTCGGCAAGGGAACTCCACATGCATCCAAAAGCTCAGCGGGCGGCGAAGTCGTCCGCTGGAGCGAGGGGTCGAGCGGCGGACTCGTGGTCAACGCAGGCGACTTACCCGGTGAATCGATTCTGCAACTCGGGTGAAAGCGCTGCGCCCGCCTTATGAAGAACCCCAGCCTCGAACGGAGGCGACCTTCCCATGGCCCTACAGCAAACCCCTCGCCGCCAGGTTGCGCATGAGGTCGCCCACGCCGTAAGTCCACGGCGCGATCTTGTCGCAGTGGTTCACGCGATTGATCAGCATGCCGAGTGAATCGGCACGGATCGACACGACGTCGCCCACCTTGTGCGTGAAACCCTTTCCCGGTTCGTCGCGGTCTTTTACCGGTGCGAATTGCGTGCCCAGGAACAGCATGGTCCCGTCGGGATACTGGTGGGTGCGATTGACAGCCTGTCCAGCGAGGTCGACGGGGTCCCGGCTGATGGCTTCGAGCCGGCTTTCGCCGGCGAGCTTGTAGCCTTCCGGGCCCGCGATCTCGATCTTGATGTGCGTGCGTCGCAGGTCGTCGATGCCATAGTGGCCGTCGAACAGCCGGATGAACGGGCCGATCGCGCAACTGGCGTTGTTGTCCTTCGCCTTGCCGAGCAGCAAGGCGCTGCGGCCCTCGAAGTCGCGCAGGTTGACGTCATTTCCCAATGCAGCGCCGACGATCCTGCCGGCGCGATTGACCGCCAGCACGACTTCGGGTTCCGGGTTGTTCCAGGAAGAGTCCGCGCGAATGCCGATTTCGGCACCGAGCCCGACCGCGGACATCGGCTGGGACTTGTTGAAGACTTCCGCGTCCGGCCCGATGCCGACCTCCAGGTATTGTGACCACAGGTTGCGCTTGATCAGCGATTCCTTGACGCGCTTGGCTTCCGGCGTGCCGGGCTTGATGGATTTGATCTCCGTGCCGATTTCCGAGCCAATGGAACGCCGGATTTCCTCGGCCTTGGCGAGGTCGCCTTTCGCATGCTCCTCGATGACGCGCTCGAGCATGCTCGAGACGAAGGTGACGCCGCAAGCGCGTACCGCCTGCAGGTCGCAGGGTGCGAGCAGGTAGGGCTTCGAGGCATCGCGCCGGTCGGCATGCGAGTTGGCGACAAGATCCTCCAGCGCTCCGACCGGCTTCGCCCAGCCGCCTGCGATCGCATCGCGGACGACTTTCACCGGATCTTGCATGTTGACGAGCTCGCTGCTCGTCGGCGCGACGCGGGACAAGTCCCAGGCCTTTCCGCCGGAAATGGCGACGGGAGCGGGGCCGCCGTTTCGGCCCGGCGTCCAAGCGCGGCCGATGAGCGTTGCGCGGCCGGCATCTACAGGAAGCACATCTGCGACGGTAAATTTCATTTTTGCACTCCGGTCGTCACTGCCGATTGAAAAGGAAAAAGAATTCCGGCGCGCATTCCGGCGCGCACACCGCAACCCAGCCTTCGTCCTTCGATTTGAATCCGAAATAGGCATCCACGGCATGACCCTGGTCGTTGCGCGCCACCAGCTTCACGATGCGCGGTGGCGCCTTCGAATCGGGATACGTCGCGAGCGATTGCGTGAATCGCTCATGCAGCTTGCCGATCTCGGCGGCAGAGAGCTCTTTTGCCTGGAATCGCGTGAAGTAGCGTCCAGCGGCATCGGTGCGCGATTCGATGTGCGAATACGCGGGAATGGACGGACGATCGAAATAGCTGCCCGGGTAGCGCCACGTCCATCCGTCATGCGGCGCGATCATCTGCGCGTGCGGCGTGCACACGACGGCGGCCACGCCGGCAACCGGCTTGGGCAACGTCCGTGCGAGATTTTCCGGCGGATGCTCGCAATCCACCACGTCGGCCGCGGGAGCCTCCGCATCGGAATGTGCGAACACCGGTGCGCAACACGCAATTCCCAGCACGAACAGAAAGCGCAATGACATTTCCCTCCCCCTTTTGTCGCGCGATTATACCGTTCGTCCGTTTGGGCCCATTATGCCGGCGGCCCGCACCGTGGAGGCCGCGATAAAATGTTCGCCATGCAGCCCCGTTCCCCGTCGATCCATGCTTGACCGATCGCTGGTCTTCGTGGACCTCGAAACCACCGGCGCCGCGCCGCATTTCGACCGGATCACGGAAGTCGGCGTCGTGGAGGTCGAGCACGGACGCCCGGTCGGCGAATGGACCTCACTGGTCAATCCGGAGCGGCCGATTCCGCAAACCATCGAGTCGCTGACCGGCATCACGGACGCCATGGTGGCCAATGCGCCCACGTTTGCCGAGCTCGCGGAGGACCTGCACCGCCGCCTGCGGGGAAAAACGCTGGTCGCGCACAACGCGCGGTTCGACTCGGGGTTCCTGAAAAGCGAGTTCCGTCGCGTGGGCTTGCGATACGAACCCGACGTGCTGTGCACGGTGCGGCTGTCGCGACGGCTGTTCCCGCATGAAAAGCGCCACAACCTCGACAGCCTGATCGAGCGCCACGGCCTGAGCTGCGACGCCCGCCACCGCGCGCTCGCCGACGCTCGCGTGCTCTGGGATTTCACGCAGTGCATACATCGCGAATTCGATTCCGAGCGCATATCGCAAGCCGTCGCGGAAATGCTGAAAAAACCGCAACTGCCTCCCGGCTTGCCCGTCGACCTGTTCGACAGGTTGCCGGAGGCGCCCGGCGTATACGCCTTCATGGATGCGCAGGGGCACGCCTTGCACGTCGGCAAGACCATGAACCTGCGAGCGCGCATGCTCTCGCACTTCAGCGGCGAGCGTTCCGGCGCGGCGGTCCGAAAATTCGGCGACATCGCCGGCATCGACTGGAAGGAATCGGCCGGCGAGCTCGGCATGCAGATCCGCTTCGTCGAATGGGTGCGCCGTTTGCAGCCGTCGCACAATCGCATTCCGCGCAGGGACCAGGACGCCTGGGCCTTGCAATGGGATCCTGTCGACGGACCGGCCAGGCCTGTTGCAATCGACCTCGCCGGAATCGAGCCGCAAGAGGCAAGCAAGCTGCATGGAGTGTTCCGGTCGCAGCGCGTCGCGCTCAACGCCTTGCGCAGGCTGGCGGACGAACACGGCCTGTGCCACATCGGCAGCGGGCTGCAGGCCGGATCGGGGCCCTGCCTCGGATTCCAGCTCAAGACCTGCCGCGGACTTTGCGTGGGCAGGGAGTCGGCGCTGTCCCACTCGATGCGATTGATGCAGGCACTGCACGCCCTGCGCATCCGTGATTGGCCGCACGCCGGGCCGATCGGCATTCGCGAGCGCAACCTGGTGAGCGGCCGCGTCGAGATTCATGTCATCGACAACTGGCGCTACCTCGGCAGCGTCACTTCGGAATCGGAACTACATGAACTCGCGCACTCGCGCACCGACGCGGCCTTCGACGCCGGCTTCTATCGATTGCTCTCGCAATACCTGAAGCGCGCGCCGCGCGACCTGGACATCATCGTCGCATCGCGCCTCGTCAATGGCGCCGTAGAAAGTCCGCCAGCGCATTGTTGAAGGCCGCCGGCTGCTCGAGGTTGGAAAGGTGGGAAGCCGACGGAATCACGATCAGGTCGGATCCCGGGATCGCATCGCTGATCGCCTTCGACATCGCCACCGGCGTGCCGACGTCCTGGTCACCGACGATGACCCGCACCGGGCTCTTGATCGCGCCGAGGCGGTCGGTCAGGTTGATCTTCGGGATCGCGCGGCAGCAACCGATGTAGCCCGCCGGCTTCGTGCCGCGGATCATGGCGCCGACCTGCGCCATCATCGGCTTGTTGGACTGGTAGAACGGTTCGGTGAACCAGCGCTGCAGGGTCGGTTCCACCAGCGGCTCCATGCCCTGCTCCGCGGCCGTCTTGATGCGGCCCTCCCAGATGGGCCCGGCTTCCGGCGGAACCCGGCTGGACGTGTCGCACAGGACCAGGCTGCGCAGGCGGCCCGGATGCTTGAGCGCGAACGTCATGCCGATCATGCCGCCCATCGACAGGCCGATGAAATGCGGATCCTTGATCGCGAGCCCGTCCAGCAAGCCGAGCAAGTCCACCGCCAGCATGTCGAGCGTGTAGTCGGTCGCCGGCGCGTCGCTGGCGCCGTGTCCGCGCGTATCGAAGCACAGGACCTTGTACTTCGACCGGAGCGACTGCACCTGCTCGTCCCACATCGAAACGTTGCAGGCCAGCGAATGGCTCAAGACGACCCAGGGCCCCTCGCCCGCGACGGTGTAGTTGATCTCGATGCCGTTCGACCTGATTTTCATGCTTCCTCCGTGGGTTCCGCATTCGTCGGTTTCGCCGCAGTATAGGTGGGCGGTTTTGCGCGCACAACCTCGCAGCATGCGCGGGCGAATCGTCGTACCATTCCGATCCCGCAGTACCGCATTCACAAAAACAGGGGGAGATTGCATGAGGCTCGTTCAATTCACCGACCGTTCCGGCGCGCGCCGCGTTGCGGCTTCGGAAGACGGCAAGACCCTGCGCATCCTGGGCGGCGTCGCCCGGACCTACGACCTTGCGTTAAGCGCGGCACGCGAAGGCACGTCGCTGCAGGCGTTGGCGACGAAAAAGATCGGCGCGGAAACGGCGAGCTATGACGAAGTGGTCAACGAAAAGCGCCTGCTGCCGCCGCTCGACCATCCCGATCCGCATTGCTGCCTGATCACCGGCACGGGCTTGTCCCACCTTGGCAGCGCGGCGGCGCGCGATTCGATGCACGCCAAGCTGCAGAAGGACGAAGCCGAGCTGACCGACTCGATGAAAATGTTCAAGTGGGGCATGGAAGGCGGCAAACCCGTGAAAGGAAAATTCGGCACGGCGCCTGAGTGGTTCTACAAGGGTGACGGGCGCTGCGTGGTTCCCCCCGAGCAGCCGCTTGAGCTGCCGGCCTATGCCCTGGACGGCGGCGAGGAAGTCGAGGTCGTCGGCCTCTACGTCATCGGCGACAAGGGCGAAGTCCTGCGCGTGGGATTCGCGCTCGGCAACGAATACGCCGACCACGTGATGGAGCGCCAGAATTATCTCTACCTCGCGCACTCGAAGCTGCGCCAGTGCTCGTACGGACCGGAGCTGCTGACCGGCGAATTGCCCGATTCCGTCAACGGCCGCGCGCACCTCGTGCGCGGCGGCAAGGAAATCTGGGCGGAAGACTGGCTATCGGGCGAATCGAACATGTGCCACTCGATCGGCAACCTCGAGCATCACCATTTCAAGTATCGCGACTTCCGTCAGCCCGGCGACGTGCACGTGCATTTCTTCGGCGCCGCGACCGGCAGCTTCACGAAGAAAATCGAAACGAAGGTCGGCGACGTCTTCGAAATCCATGCCGCCCAATTCGGCCGGCCGCTGCGCAACCCGCTGGGCGCCGCGAAGGAGCAGGATAACCTCGTGTCGGTGCGCGCGCTGTAGGTTGCATGCGCATAAAAAGAAAGGACCGCATTGCGGTCCTTTCGCTTCAGGATGGATTCGAAATTTTAGCGGCGGCCGCTGCGCTTAACCCGATGAAGCCGGGTTAGCCTGCACTGAAACATTGAATCAATCCATCGGCAGGATTTACGCGCCTGATTTTTCAATCAGCGCGTAGGCCGAGTGAACGGGATTTCCTCGAAATTTTAGCTCCGGCCGCTTCGCTTAACCCGATGATGCCGGGTTAGCCCGCACTGAAATGTTGAATCAATCCATTTCGTGGATTACGCACCTGATTTTTCAATCAGTGCGTAAGCCGAGTGGTTATGGATTGATTCAAAATTTTCTGATTCGACGACGTAACCGTCGATGCGCTTGTCGTTGTTCAATGCCGTCGCCACGTCACGCACCAGGTCTTCCACGAATTTCGGGTTGTCGTACGCGCGCTCGGTGACGTATTTCTCGTCCGGGCGCTTCAGCAGCCCGTAGAGCTCGCAGGACGCCTCGTCCTCGGCGATGCGCACCAGTTCCTCTATCCACACGTGCGTGTTGGTTTTCGCGGTGATAGTTACGTGCGAACGCTGGTTATGGGCGCCGTATTCGGAGATCTTCTTGGAGCACGGGCACAGGCTCGTGACCGGCACGACGACCTTCATCGTGAAAGCGTAGCCTTCCTTCGAGATTTCCCCGGTGAAGGTGACTTCGTAGTCCATCAGGCTCTTTACGCCCGATACCGGGGCGGCCTTGTTGATGAAATACGGGAAGCTCATCTCGATGCGGCCGAATTCGGCTTCGAGGCGCTTGACCATGTCGCGCAGCATCGTTTCGAAGGATTCCACCGAAATCTCGCGCTCGTGCGAATTCAGGATCTCGACGAAGCGCGACATGTGGGTGCCCTTGAAGTTGTGCGGCAGCCCGACGTACATGTTGAACGTGGCGATGGTGTGCTGCACGCCACCATCGCGATCCGCCACGCGGACGGGGTGACGGATGGCCTTGATGCCGACCTTGTCGATCGCGAGGCGCCGCGTATCGACGGAACCCTGGACGTCGGGAATCGTGAAGCTGTCTGGGGAATTCATTGCAAGCGCTCCTTCGGAGCCGAGTCTCTTGACGCCTTCATTATAGGCGCCGCCAATACCCGAGTAAACTACTCAGCTATGAATCTGGCGATGGAAGCGTGGATGCCGTCCGCGTCCAAACCACATTCCTTCAGCAGCTTTCCCGGGTCACCATGGTCGACAAAACGATCCGGCAGCCCCAGTTGCAGGACTTTTTTCCGGAAGCCGAGTCTTTCCAGCACTTCCAGGACGCCGCTGCCGGCACCGCCAAGGATCGTGTTCTCTTCCACCGTGACCAGATGCTCGTGGTCCCGCGCAAGTTCCCGGATCAGCGTTTCGTCGAGCGGCTTCACGAAACGCATGTTGGCCACGGTGGCGCCCAGTTTTTCGCCCACGTCCAGACAGGGCTTGAGCAACGCACCGAATGACAGGATCGCAAGCTTGCTTCCACGGCGGCGGATCTCGCCTTTGCCGACCGGCAGCGCCGTCATGCCTTTCTCGATGGCCGCGCCCGGTCCGCTACCGCGTGGATAGCGCACCGCCACGGGCGCATCGATCTTGAAGCCGGTGTACAGCATCTGCCGGCATTCGTTCTCGTCGGAGGGCGCCATGACCACCATGTTCGGCAGGCAGCGCAGGTAAGTCAGGTCGAAGCTGCCGGCATGGGTCGGGCCATCCGCCCCGACGATGCCGGCGCGATCGATCGCGAACAGCACCGGCAGGTTCTGGATGCAGATGTCGTGGATGAGCTGGTCGTAGGCGCGCTGCAGGAATGTCGAATAGATCGCGACGACGGGCTTCGCGCCTTCGCATGCCAGCCCGGCGGCAAACGTCAGCGAATGCTGCTCGGCGATGCCGACGTCGAAATAGCGCTCGGGATATTCCTGCGAGAAGCGCACGAGGCCCGAACCCTCGCGCATGGCTGGCGTAATGCCGATCAAGCGGCTGTCCAGCGCGGCCATGTCGCATATCCAGTCGCCAAATACCTGCGTGTAGGTCGGCTTCCCCGACGCCTTGGGAACGATTCCCTCGGCCGGATCGAATTTAGTGACGCCGTGGTACAGGATCGGGTCCCCTTCCGCGGGCTCGTATCCCTTGCCCTTGCGGGTGACGACGTGCAGGAATTGCGGCCCCTTGAGCTTCTTCAGGTTGGTGAGCGTCGACACCAGCACGTCGAGATTGTGTCCGTCGATCGGCCCGATGTAGTTGAAGCCGAATTCCTCGAACAGAGTGCCTGGCGTCACCATGCCCTTGACGTGCTCTTCCGCGCGCTTTGCGAGCTCGAGCATGGGCGGCACGACGCCGAGCACTTTCTCGCTCGTCTTCCAAGCGGCGGCATAGAAGCGACCCGACATGAGGCGCGCGAGGTAGTTGTTCAGCGCGCCGACGTTCTCGGAAATCGACATGTCGTTGTCGTTGAGCACGACGAGCAGGTTGGCGTCCATGGCGCCCGCGTTGTTGAGCGCCTCGAACGCCATGCCGGCGGTCATCGCGCCGTCGCCGATAATGGCGACGACGCGCCTATCCTCGCCTTTCATTTGCGCAGCCACCGCCATGCCGAGCGCGGCACTGATCGAGGTGCTCGAATGCGCGGTGCCGAAGGTATCGAACTCGCTTTCGTCCCGGCGCGGAAAGCCCGCGACGCCGCCGAGTTGCCTCAACGTTGACATGCGATCGCGGCGCCCGGTGAGGATCTTGTGCGCGTAGGTCTGATGCCCGACGTCCCATACGAGGCGGTCCGCGGGCGTGTTGAAGACGTAGTGCAGCGCGACGGTAAGCTCGATCGTGCCCAGATTCGACGACAAATGGCCGCCGGTGGCAGACACCGATTCAATCAGGAACTCGCGCAACTGGCGCGCAAGCTCCGGCAACTGCTTGCGCTCGAGTGCGCGCAGGTCGGCGGGAGACTGGATGGTGTTCAGCAATTCATGCATGGACGGAATGCGCGCAGCGCAACCTTGGGTTGTGGTCTGGTTGATCAGAACTTGCGAAGCACGATGAAGTCCGCCAGTTGCCGAAGGCGGCCGCCTTTGTCCGGAAGCGAATCGAGTGCGGCCAGTGCGTCGTCGCGCAAGCTGGACGCGAGGTCCCGCGCCCTCTCGATTCCGAGCGCGCTCACGTAGGTCGACTTGTTGTCGCGCGCGTCCTTGCCGGCGGTCTTGCCGAGCGTCGCCGTGCTTGAATCCGCGTCGAGCACGTCGTCGACGACCTGGAACGCCAGGCCGACGAACTTCCCGAAATGGTCGAGGTGTTCCAGTTGCGCCGGTTCCAGCGCGCTGCCGCAACGCGCGCCCAGCGCCACGGACGCGCGGATCAGCGCGCCGGTCTTGTGGATGTGCATGAACTCCAGTTCCGGTACCGCAAGCGCCTTTGCCGTCGATTCGAGGTCGATGGCCTGGCCGCCCGCCATGCCGCGCGAGCCGCTGGCACGCGCGAGGATCTCCACCATCTCCAGCTGGTGCCGGGCGTCGTCGGCAAGCGTGGATTCCGACAGCATCTGGAATGCGAGGCTTTGCAGGCTGTCGCCGACGAGCAGCGCGGTGGCCTCGTCGAACTCCACGTGCACCGTGGGCTTGCCGCGGCGAAGCACGTCGTCATCCATCGCCGGCATGTCGTCGTGAACTAGCGAATAGGCGTGAATCATTTCGACCGCGGCGGCCACGCGATCCACCTTTTCGACGCTCGCGCAGGCGAGTTCCCCGGCGCCGTAGGCAAGCAGCGGCCTTACGCGCTTGCCTCCGCCGAGCACCGAGTAACGCATGGCCGAATGCAGGCGCGCCGGCGCGACGTCAGGCGACGGCAGCATGGCATGCAGGGCTTTCTCGATGCGGTCCTGGCGGCCCAGCATCCAGCCCTGGAAATCATTCGGCGCTGATGTCACCGTCGAACGTCTTGAGTGTGCCTGCTTCGAGGATCTTGACCTGCTGCTGGGCTTCCTGCAGGCGCGCCTGGCAGAACTGCAGCAGTTCCGCGCCGCGCTTGTATGCCGTCAACGATTGCTCGAGCGGAAGCTGTCCGGCTTCCATCGAAGCGACGATCTCTTCGATCTCGGCAAGGGCGGCCTCGAAACTCTCTGGGGTCTGGGATTTCGGTTTGCTCACGGCTTGTGCCGGGTGACGGACGAATCGTCCGCAAAGATTGTAAAAATAGCCCATCCCCGGAACCCGGGTCAACGAATGCAGGTCCCATTTGTGTCATCCCCTGCGCTTCGTTCGCCGCGAATACGTTGCGTCCAGTATGGTTTTAAGGGAAAATCGGCCTCGGAATTCCGCCCCCTGCATCTATCGTTTCGGGGGCGGTTTTTTTATTCTTCAGTAGTTCTGATTCACGGGACACCTGGTTATGACCGACCTGGCTAATGTTTCCGCGCTGACTCGCACGCCGGTCCAGCTTCCGATCGATTGGTATTTCGATCCCGCCATTGCAGAAATCGAACGGCAGGTCCTGTTCGAGAACGGGCCCGGCTACGTGGGCCATGAACTCATGGTTCCCAACGCCGGGGACTACCGCTCGATCGAATGGATGAGCCACGCGAAGGCGCTGGTTCGCAACCGCAACGGCGTCGAACTGCTCTCCAACGTCTGCCGCCATCGCCAGTCGATCATGCTCAAGGGACAGGGCAATGCGCAGAACATCGTTTGCCCGCTGCATCGCTGGACTTACGACATGTCGGGCAAGCTGCTCGGCGCGCCGCATTTTCCCGGCAATCCCTGCCTCGATCTCGGCAAGACCAGGTTGACAGGCTGGAACGGCCTGCAATTCGCCGGGCCGCGCGATCCCAATCGCGACCTCGCGAGCCTGGGCGTGCTGGCCGACCTGGATTTCTCGGGCTACAAGCTCGACCGCGTCGTTACGCACGAGTACGCCGTCAACTGGAAGACGTTCATCGAGGTCTATCTCGAGGACTACCATGTCGGTCCCTTCCATCCCGGGCTCGGCCAGTTCGTGAACGCCGACGACCTGAAATGGGAGTTCGGCGACTGGTACAGCGTGCAGACCGTCGGGCTCAACCAGGCGCTGGGCAAGCCCGGAACGGCGGCCTATCGCAAGTGGCACGAGGCCGTCCTGCGCTACAACAACGGCGAGATGCCCAAGCAAGGCGCGATCTGGCTGACCTACTACCCGAATGTCATGGTGGAGTGGTATCCCAACGTGCTCGTCGTCAGCACCATCCTGCCGCGCGATCCCGAGCATTGCACCAACACCGTGGAGTTCTACTATCCCGAGGACATCGTGCTGTTCGAGCGCGAGTTCGTCGAGGCCGAGCAGCAGGCGTATGCCGAAACGGCCAGGGAAGACGAGGAAATCTGTCTGCGCATGACCGAGGGCCGTCGCGCGCTGCATTCCCAGCGCCGCAACGAATTCGGCCCTTATCAGTCGCCGATGGAAGACGGCATGATCCACTTCCACGAATTCGTGCGCGCCCGCATCCAGGCAAACCTGTAATCGAGATCAACCACCCTGCCGCGCTCACGCGGCGGATTCCCCATTCATGAAATTCACCACGCTGATATCCGTTACCGAGCTCGCGCAACATCTGAACGATCCGGCATTCGTGATATTCGATTGCCGGCACGAGTTGACGAACCCCGAGTTCGGCGCGAAAGCGTATGCGGAATCCCACATTCCGGGCGCGTTGTTCGCGCACCTGGATCGCGACCTCGCGGCGCCGTTGACCGGCCGCAACGGTCGTCATCCGCTGCCGGAACCCGAGGTATTCGCCGCTTGGCTTTCGCGCATGGGCGTCACGGCGCACAAGCAAGTCATCGGGTACGACAATGCCGGTGGCGTATACGGGTCGCGGCTATGGTGGATGCTGCGGTGGATGGGCCATCGAAACGTGGCCGTGCTCGATGGCGGATGGCAGGCATGGCTCGCAGCCGGCCAGCCGGTCACCGACAAGGTGCCTGCGCCGAAACCCGGGAAATTCTCCGGGAAAGCCGATCACTCCTGGGTTGATGCCAGGTATGTGCTGGAACATTTGCAGTCACCGGAAATGTTGCTCGTCGACGCGCGCGCAAACGACCGCTTTCACGGACAGAACGAAACCATCGATCCGGTCGGCGGGCACATACCCGGCGCACGCAATCGTTTCTTCAAGGACAACCTGACCGCGCAAGGGGTCTTCAAGGCACCCGCGCAGCTACGCAGGGAGTTCAACGAGATTCTCGGGAATGCCTCCCCGGCGCAACTGGTGAGCCAGTGTGGCTCGGGCGTAACCGCATGCCACAATCTGCTGGCGATGGAGATCGCCGGCCTGAATGGGGGAAGGCTTTATGCCGGATCGTGGAGCGAGTGGATCGCGGATCCGGCGCGCCCGCGCGCGACCTGACCGACGCGCGCATACGCATAAAAAAGCCGGACTTGCGTCCGGCTTTTTGTTTCCTGCCTGCGGGATCAGGCGACGCTTTCTTCCTTGTCCTTGGCTTCCCGCCGGCTTTCGCCGAATTGCAGCTTGGTCTTGCCGTCCGCATCGACATCGACGGTAACGCTGCCGCCGTTCGCCAGCCTGCCGAACAGCAATTCATCGGCAAGCGCGCTGCGAATCGTGTCCTGGATCAGGCGCGCCATCGGGCGCGCGCCCATCTGCGGATCGAAGCCGTTCTTGGCCAGGTAGGCCTTGAGCGCATCCGTGAACATGACTTCCACTTTTTTCTCGTGCAACTGCTCTTCGAGCTGCATGAGGAACTTGTCGACCACGCGAACGATGATCTCGGGCGACAACCCCGAGAAGGAAATCGAAGCATCGAGCCGGTTGCGGAACTCCGGCGTGAACATGCGCTTGATTTCGGCCATTTCGTCTCCGGAACCACGCTGTTGCGTGAACCCCATGGTCGATTTCGACAACTCGGCAGCGCCTGCATTGGTCGTCATGATGATCACGGTGTTGCGGAAATCCGCCTTGCGCCCGTTGTTGTCGGTCAGCGTGCCGTGGTCCATCACCTGCAGCAAGATATTGAAGATATCCGGATGCGCCTTCTCGATTTCGTCGAGCAGGACGACCGAGTACGGGTTCTTGGTGATCTGCTCGGTCAGCAATCCACCCTGGTCGAATCCGACATAGCCGGGCGGCGCGCCGATCAAGCGCGACACCGCGTGGCGTTCCATGTATTCCGACATGTCGAAGCGGATCAGCTCGACACCCATGGTGTACGCCAGCTGGCGGGCGACCTCTGTCTTGCCCACGCCGGTCGGTCCGCTGAACAGGAAGCAGCCGATCGGCTTCTGCGGATTGCCCAGGCCGCTGCGCGACATCTTGATCGCGGCCGACAGGGCATCGATCGCCTTGTCCTGGCCGAACACGACCGCCTTCAGGTCGCGGTCCAGATTCTGCAGCTTGCTGCGATCGGTCGACGACACGTTCTGCGGCGGGATGCGCGCGATCTTCGCGATGATTTCCTCGATCTCATGCTTGCTGATGACGCGCTTCTGCTTGGATTTCGGCAGGATGCGCTGCGCCGCCCCGGCCTCGTCGATGACGTCGATCGCCTTGTCGGGCAAATGGCGGTCATTCAGGAAGCGCGCCGACAACTCAGCCGCCGAGGTGAGAGCGGAAGCGGTGTATTTGACGCCGTGGTGCGCCTCGAAGCGGGTTTTCAGGCCACGCAGGATCTCCACCGTTTCGGCGACCGAGGGCTCGACCACGTCGATCTTCTGGAATCGCCGCGACAATGCGTGATCCTTCTCGAAAATGCCCCGGTACTCGGTATACGTGGTCGCACCGATGCATTTCAGCGCCCCCGAAGAGAGAGCCGGTTTCAACAGGTTCGACGCGTCCAGCGTGCCGCCAGACGCGGCGCCGGCGCCGATCAGCGTATGGATTTCGTCGATGAACAGGATCGCGTTCGGGTTATCGGTCAGTTGCTTCAGCACGGCTTTCAGGCGTTGCTCGAAATCGCCGCGATACTTCGTGCCGGCCAGCAGCGAGCCCATGTCGAGCGAGTAGACCTGGCAGCGCGCCAGGATCTCCGGCACCGCGCCTTCGATGATCCGGCGCGCGAGGCCTTCGGCGATCGCGGTCTTGCCGACACCGGCTTCGCCCACCAGCAGCGGATTGTTCTTGCGCCGGCGGCACAGCGTCTGGATCACGCGCTCGAGCTCGCGCTCGCGGCCGATCAGCGGATCGATCTTGCCGGAGATGGCCAGCGCGTTCAGGTTCAGCGTATAGCTTTCGAGCGCGCCGCCGGAATTCTGCTCCTGGTCGGCATCCGCCTCGCTTTCGGGCTGCGGCTTGGTGGGCGCGGTCTGGGGCACCTTGGTGATGCCGTGGGAGATGAAATTCACCACGTCGAGGCGCGTCACGCCTTTCTGGTGCAGGAAATACACGGCGTGGGAGTCTTTCTCGCCGAAGATCGCGACCAGCACATTCGCGCCGGTGACTTCCTTCTTGCCCGAGGACTGCACGTGCAGGATCGCGCGCTGGATGACGCGCTGGAATCCCAGGGTGGGTTGCGTGTCCACATCCTCGCCGCTGACGACTGGCGTGTGTTCGTTGATGAATTCGGTCAGGAGCTTGCGCAGTTCTTCCACGTTGGCCGCGCACGCGCGCAGCACCTCGGCTGCGGACGGGTTGTCGAGCATGGCGAGCAGCAGGTGCTCCACGGTGATGAATTCGTGGCGCTTCTGCCTGGCCTCCATGAAGGCCATGTGCAAACTGACTTCTAGCTCCTGCGCAATCATGTTTCCTCCATCACGCACTGAAGCGGATGTTGATGCTGTTTCGAAAACGCGATGACCTGCTCGACCTTGGTCGCCGCGACGTCACGTGGGTACACCCCGCAAACGCCCATTCCCTCGCGGTGAACCTTGAGCATGATCTGGGTTGCCTGTTCCCGTGTCATCGAGAAGAAAGTCTGCAGAACGGCGACCACAAAGTCCATCGGCGTGTAATCGTCGTTCAGGAGCATGACCTTGAACAACGGAGGCTGCTTGACCTTGCTCTTTTCGGCTTCAAGGAGCGTGCTGTCACGATTTCCCGTTGCCATTGCTTCGTCTCGTCTCGCCACTTTCACTTATGCCTAATTTTGCGGATAACACGGGAAAATACAAGTGCAGTTTTCGTGCCTGCCCGATTGCCAGGAAGGGATTAAAACCGCATTGCAACAACCGCTTGCGCGCTTTTGGCGTACTTGACTTCCCAAAATAAATAACCTACAAAGCAAATTGGTGTTTGGCTTCAAGGGCACTGCAAGAGATTTCCAAATAACGCGGTCTTGAAACTCAAACGGTCTGCGGGTCATCCAGCCCGCGTTTTTTACCCAGGGGAAGGGATGTATGGCAATCGGGACGGTAAAGTGGTTCAACGACGCAAAGGGCTATGGCTTCATCACGCCCGATGACGGCAGCGAAGATCTGTTCGCGCATTTCTCCGCGATCCAGATGAACGGCTTCAAGACGTTGAAGGAAGGCCAGAAGGTGAGTTTCGAGGTCACCCAGGGACCCAAGGGCAAGCAAGCCTCCAACATCCAGGCAGCTTGATTCCGGAGCGGATCCAGATCCGCAGAAACGACGCAGAATATTCGAAGCCCGCGACCAGAGTCGCGGGCTTTTTGTTTTCCTTGAGTCCCGGCCCGCCTAGCGCATGCGCTCGACCATGGCATCGCCGAATCCCGAGCAGGAAACCTGCTTGGCACCCGCCATGAGCCTGGCGAAATCGTAGGTGACGACCTTGTCGTTGATCGCCGCCTCCATGGACTTGACGATCAAGTCCGCAGCCTCTACCCAGCCCATGTGACGCAGCATCATTTCGGCGGAAAGGATCAGCGACCCCGGATTCACGTAGTCCTTGCCCGCATATTTCGGCGCCGTGCCGTGCGTGGCTTCGAACATCGCCACCGAATCGCTCATGTTGGCGCCCGGCGCAATGCCGATCCCGCCCACCTGCGCGGCCAGCGCGTCTGAGATGTAGTCCCCGTTCAGGTTCAGGGTGGCGATCACGTCGTACTCGTCCGGGCGCAGCAGGATCTGCTGCAGGAAGGCGTCGGCGATCACGTCCTTGATGACGATGCCGCCGGGCAGCTTCATCCATGGGCCGCCGTCGACCAGCTCCGCGCCGAACTCGTTCTTCGCCAGCGCATAGCCCCAGTCGCGGAACGCGCCCTCGGTGAACTTCATGATGTTGCCCTTGTGCACCAGGGTCACCGAGCGGCGCTTGTTGTCTATCGCGTACTGGATCGCCTTGCGCACCAGGCGTTCCGTGCCTTCCCGGGAGACTGGCTTGATGCCGATGCCGGAGGTCTTCGGGAATCGGATTTTCTTGACGGCCATATCCTTCATCAGGAAGTCGATCAGCTTGCGCGCGTTGTCCGATTCAGATGCCCACTCGATACCCGCGTAAATGTCTTCCGAGTTCTCGCGAAAAATCACCATGTCGGTCTTTTCAGGCTGCTTCAGGGGACTGGGCACCCCCTTGAAGTAGCGCACGGGCCGCAGGCACACGTAGAGATCGAGTTCCTGGCGTAGCGCGACGTTGATGGAACGGATGCCGCCACCGACCGGCGTCGTCAGCGGGCCTTTGATCGACACCACGAATTCCTTGCTTGCCTGCAGCGTCTCTTCGGGCAGCCAGACGTTTTCGCCGTACACCTTGCAGGATTTCTCGCCGGCGAACATTTCCATCCAGACGATCTTGCGCTTCGCTCCGTATGCCGTGTTCACCGCCGAATCCACGACCTTGCGCATGACCGGAGTGATGTCCACGCCGGTTCCGTCCCCCTCGATGTAAGGGATGATCGGATTGGCCGGCACGTCCAGCGAGTAATCTTTTTTGACGGTGATTTTTTCGCCGGTGGTCGGCACCTTGATGTGCTGGTACATGGAGTCTGCCTCGTGGAGGTTGTGGCTGGATTGAGAGAAGATCGGGGAGAATTGCGCGAAGCGGCAATTGTAAAGCAACGATCGCGCCGGAAACAAAATCGGAAGCGTTCGACTTTTGCGACTCGGCCGTGGCGCGAAAAAAGAAACGCGTTCGACCCAGCCAGATGTCATGGTCGCGAACGCAGGAGGAGTGCCCACCGATTTGAGCCTGCCGACTTACGCGTGAGCCTGCCACCCTGCGCACGCCTATTTGCGTTCACGGAGTAGCCAGCCGCGCTTGTACCGAGGGCATTTCCAACTTATCATTTAGCAAAATCATTTTTCACGATATAAAATTCTCTCCCGGAGGCATGACATGACGCAGCCGAACATACCGGCCGGCATGAAGGTACTTGGCGCCATCACGCCCGACCATGCACATATCCTGAGCAGCGATGCCCTCGCCTTTCTCGCCAAGCTGCACCGGCAGTTCAACGGGCGCCGACTGGCGTTGCTGGATCGCCGGGTGCAGCGGCAAAAGGAAATCGATTCCGGAAAGCTGCCGGATTTCCTGCCGGAAACGCAGGCCATCCGCGACGGGCAGTGGCAGGTGGCGCCGGTGCCCGCCGACCTGCAGGACAGGCGCGTGGAAATCACCGGGCCGACCGATCGGAAGATGGTCATCAACGCGCTGAACTCGGGCGCGAACATGTTCATGGCGGACTTCGAGGATTCATCGACGCCGACCTGGGACAACCAGGTGCAGGGACAGATCAACATGCGCGACGCGGTGGCCGGCAGCATCGCGTTCACCAGCCCGGAAGGAAAGCAGTACAGGCTCTCCGACAAGCCAGCCACCTTGCTGGTGCGCCCGCGAGGATGGCACCTGCCTGAAAAGCACGTCGAGGTCGACGGCCAGCCCATGTCGGGTTCGCTGTTCGACTTCGGGCTCTATTTCTTCCATAACGCAAAAGTCCGCGTGCAGAAGAAATCCGGCATCTACCTGTACCTGCCGAAAATGGAGTCCCACCTGGAAGCACGCTTGTGGAACGACGTGTTCGCGTTCTCACAGGAGGAGCTCGGCCTGCCGCAGGGAACGGTGAAGGCGACCGTGCTCATCGAGACCATACTCGCGACCTTCGAGATGGAAGAAATCCTCTATGAGTTGCGCGAGCACTCGGCCGGCCTGAACTGCGGGCGCTGGGACTACATTTTCAGCTGCATCAAGAAATTCAAGAAGCACAAGGATTTCATCCTCGCCGATCGCGGCCTCGTGACAATGACGAGCCCGTTCATGCGCTCCTATTCCCTGTTGCTGATCAAGACCTGCCACAAGCGCGGCGCCTTTGCGATGGGCGGCATGGCGGCGCAGATTCCGATCAAGAATGACCCCGCGGCGAACGACGCAGCACTGGCCAAGGTGCGCGCCGACAAGGATCGCGAAGCGACCGACGGACACGACGGCACCTGGGTCGCGCATCCGGGCCTGGTCGCGGTGGCGAAAGAAGCCTTCGACAAGGTCATGAAGACGCCGAACCAGATCGCGAAAAAACGCGACGACGTCAAGGTATCGGCCAGGGACCTGATCAACTTCCTGCCGAAGGGACCCATCACCGAGCAGGGATTGCGCATCAACATTAACATCGGCATCCAGTACCTCGGCGCCTGGCTGGCCGGGACGGGTTGCGTACCCATTTTCAATTTGATGGAAGACGCGGCGACAGCGGAAATATCCCGCGCGCAGATCTGGCACTGGATCCGAAGCGAGCACGGCGTGCTCGACGACGGGCGCAAGGTCACGAAGGAGATGTTCCGCGATCTCGTGCCCCAGGAACTGGCGAAGGTGCGCGAGATGCTGGGGGACAAGGGCTATGCGGCGGGCAACTATCCGGAAGGCGCGAAGATGTTCGAAGAGCTGACGCTCGCCGACGAATTCGTGGAGTTCCTCACGCTGCCCGCGTACGACTACGTAACCGCGCACGAACATCGCTGAATCGATTGCACGCCCTGGCACCAACAGGCCGCGCAGCATGTCCCGGGTCGTGCTGTTCAACAAGCCCTATGGCGTCATCTGCCAGTTCAGCCCCTCGGCCGGCAAGCAGACGCTGAAGGACTTCATCCCCGTCCGTGGGATCTATCCGGCAGGCCGGCTGGATACCGACAGCGAGGGCCTGCTGGTCCTGACCGACGACGGCGCGCTGCAGAACGAGATCAGCCATCCAGCCAGGAAATGGCCCAAGTCCTATTGGGTCCAGGTGGAAAACATCCCGGATAGCCATGCCCTCGAGAGACTGTGTGGCGGCGTCGACCTGGGTGAATTCGTCAGCGCGCCCGCCCAGGCGATCGTGATCGAGGAGCCCGAAGCGCTTTGGGCACGTACGCCGCCCATCCGCTTTCGCAAAAGCATTCCCACGAGCTGGATGGAAATCGAGATTGCAGAAGGGAAAAACCGGCAAATCCGGCGCATGACCGCGGCAGTGGGACATCCAACCCTGCGATTGATTCGCCATCGAATCGGCAAGTGGACCCTCGAAGGCCTTAAGCCCGGCGACTACCGGATAGTCCTCGCCGATTCTGCGCACCACTAGCCAGACGTCGCAAGTTGTAACAAAATATGTCAACCGGCCATATAGGCCGGCGTTAAGGGACCTGACAGCTTTTACCAGTGTCACCCTGAAGAAACCTACATTTGGAGAAGACCAGCATGAAGAAGCTCATCGCCGCCCTGATCGCAGGCCTGTTTGCAGCCGTTACGTTCTCGGCCGTTGCCGCCGACGAAGCGAAGCCGACGGACAAGCCCGCCAAGTCCGGCAAGAAGCACAAGAAGGCCAAGAAGGACGACGCTGCCGCCCCGGCTGCCGCTGCCGCTCCGGCCGCCAAGTAATTCGGGTTCCACAGTCGTATAAGGCGAGGCAGGGAGCGATCCCTGCCTCGTTTTTTTGTCCTTCGACGCGGGCATGAAGCACCGCCCGGTTGTTTGACGCCCCCGGTAAAACTCCTTATTCTTCCGTCCCAATTCGAAAGGGCGCGGGCGTCTTGCTCCCATTAGTCGATTCGACGAAAACAGATTCCAGAGGAGGCAGGGGCAACCCTGCCTTTTTCATTTCCTGACTGCGGTCTCCGGCAACGCAAACCATGGGCGAATGGACGGACCTGATCAAGCTGACGGTGGCGCTGCTGGCCATCGTCGATCCCGTGGCAAGCCTCCCGGTATTCCTGAGCACCACGTCCGGATACACCCGCGCCGAGCGCAGGCGCGTAACGCAGATCGTGGCCGTGACGGTTTTTTGCGTGCTGGCCGGCGCCGCCCTGATCGGCACCCAGGTGCTGCACTTTTTCGGCATCAGCCTGTCGTCGTTCCAGATCGCCGGCGGGATCCTGCTTTTGCTGATGGCGATATCCATGCTGCAGGCGAAGGAAAGCGGCATCCGGCAGACGCCGGACGAAGCGCTGGAAGCCGAGGAGAAAGACGCGGTCGCCGTCGTGCCGCTGGGCATTCCCCTGCTGGCAGGGCCCGGCGCCATCAGCACGATGATCATCGCCACGCATCATTCCGAGCGTTATTTCGACCATTTCACGCTGCTGATTCCAGCAGCGCTGATCAGCGTCGCGGTATGGGCGACGTTCGCCGCAGCAACGCGCATTTCGGATCGCCTGGGCAAGACCGGAATGAACATCATCACGCGCGTGATGGGTCTCATCATCGCCGCCATCGGCGTCGAATACGTTTACCGCGGCATCGTCGAGCTGTTCCCGAAGCTCGCATGAAGAATCCATGATCTGGAAACCCGAAGTCACGGTGGCGGCAGTCGTCGAACAGGATGGCCGTTTCCTGCTGGTCGAGGAAAATACCGAACGCGGCCTGTTGTTCAACCAGCCCGCGGGGCATCTCGAGGAGGGCGAGTCCCTCGTCGAAGCCGCGGCGAGGGAAACGCTCGAGGAGACCGCCTGGGAATTCATGCCCGAGCATCTCATCGGCATCTACCGCTGGCGGGTGTCCGGCACCGGCGTCACCTATGTGCGATTCGCTTTCGCCGGCCGCCTCGGCAAGCACCATGCGGACCGCAAGCTCGACGAGGGCATCGTGCGCGCAGCCTGGTTGACTCCTGAAGAAATTCGCGCCGGGCGCGACCGGCATCGCAGCCCGCTGGTCGTGCGCTGCATGGACGACTATTTCCTCGGCAAGCGCGCGCCGCTCGACCTGCTGGTGGACTACAAGTGAAGCGGAGCACCTGAAGTGGCGAACAAGCAACGCATCGTCGTCGGCATGTCCGGCGGGGTCGATTCGTCGGTCGCGGCCTGGCTGCTCAAGGAACAGGGCTACGAGGTTCTGGGCCTGTTCATGAAGAACTGGGAAGACGATGACGACGAGGAATACTGCACTTCGCGCCAGGATCTCATCGACGCGGTATCGGTGGCGGACCTGATCGGCATCGACATCGAGGCCGTGAATTTCTCGGCCGAGTACAAGGATCGCGTGTTCGCGAGCTTCCTCGCCGAGCACCGGGCCGGCCGCACGCCCAACCCGGACGTGCTCTGCAATGCCGAGATCAAGTTCAAGGCCTTCCTCGATCATGCCCTGCAACTCGGCGCGGATCGCATCGCCACCGGCCACTACGCGCAGGTGCGCGAAGTCGACGGCCTGTTCCAGTTGCTCAAGGCCGAGGACGGCACCAAGGACCAGAGCTACTTCCTCTACCGGCTGAACCAGGCGCAGTTGCGCAGCACGCTGTTCCCGCTTGGGGGCATGTACAAGCGCGACGTGCGCGAACTAGCCGCGAAGCTGAAGCTGCCGAACCACGACAAGAAGGATTCGACCGGCATCTGCTTCATTGGCGAGCGCCCGTTTCGCGAGTTCCTGAATCGCTATCTGCCCACGCAGCCGGGCGACATGGTCACGCCCGACGGGAAAGTCATCGGCCAGCACATGGGGCTCATGTATTACACCCTCGGCCAGCGCCAAGGGCTGGGCATCGGCGGCCGCAAGGATGGCGACGGCGAGGCGTGGTACGTGAGCGGCAAGGACCTTGCGTCGAACCGCCTGAGCGTCGTGCAAGGACACGACCACCCGGCACTGCTCTCCGAATCGCTTGCGGCAAGCGACCTGACCTGGATCGGCGGATCGCTTCCCCACCGCAACTGGGTCTACGGCGCGAAGACCCGCTACCGCCAGAAGGATGCGCCCTGTGAAATCGAAAGCGTCGACGCGCAAGCCTGCGAGATCCGCTTCGCGGAGCCGCAATGGGCGGTCACGCCGGGCCAGTCGGTCGTCGTCTACGAATCGAGGGTCTGCCTGGGCGGCGGCATCATCGACCGTTCGGCCGTTTCACGCTGAGCGCGTGATAAAATCATCCCCCTGTGCTTCCCTTCCGGATGATGCCGCTCTCCGCCCTCACCGCCCTGTCCCCCCTCGACGGACGCTATCGGGACAAGGTTTCCAGGCTGTCGGATTACTTCAGCGAATTCGGCCTGATCCGCTACCGGATACAGGTCGAGGTCGAGTGGCTCAAGGCGCTGTGTGCCGAAGCTGCGCTTGCGGACATCCCGGCGCTGTCCGCCGCCACCGTCAATCAACTCGATTCGGTCGTGCGCGATTTCTCGGTTACCGACGGCGAAGCCGTCAAGGAAATCGAGGCGCGCACGAACCACGACGTCAAGGCCATCGAATACTGGCTCAAGGAAAAGCTGTCCGGCAACCGCGAGATCGCGGGCGCGACCCGCTTCGTGCATTTCGCCTGCACGTCCGAGGACATCAATAACCTCTGCCACGCGCTGATGCTCAAGGATGCGCGCAGCCAGGCCGTGCTTCCGGCCGTCGATGCGTTGATCGAGAGACTCGCCTCGATCGCGCATGCCACCGCCGCCCTGCCGATGCTTTCCCGCACGCACGGGCAACCCGCCACGCCAAGCACGATGGGCAAGGAAATGGCCAACGTCGTTCAGCGGCTGCGCCGCCAGCGCGCGCGCATCGCCGACGTCGTGCTGACGGGCAAGATCAACGGCGCGGTGGGAAACTACAACGCGCACCTGGCGGCGTTTCCCGGTTTCGACTGGGAGAAATTCGGCCGCGCCTTCGTCGAAAAGCTCGGATTCGAGTTCAACGCCTATACCACACAGATCGAGCCGCACGACTGCATCGCGGAATTGTTCGATGCGATCGCGGGGTTCAATACGGTGCTGCTCGACCTGGATCGCGACGTGTGGGGATATATCTCGATCGGCTACTTCAAGCAGCGGGTCAAGGAAGGCGAAGTCGGCTCCTCGACCATGCCGCACAAGGTCAATCCCATCGACTTCGAGAATTCCGAGGGCAACCTCGGCCTCGCCAACGCCCTGCTGTCGCACCTGTCGTCGAAATTGCCGGTCTCGCGCTGGCAGCGCGACCTGACGGATTCCACCGTCCTGCGCAACATGGGCGTGGCGCTGGGCTACAGCATGCTCGCCTACGATTCCTGCCTGCGGGGCTTGAGCAAGCTCGAGCCCGATCCGCAACGGCTGGCGCGCGACCTCGACGCGAACTGGGAAGTGCTGGCCGAACCTATCCAGACGGTCATGAAACGCCACGGCATCGACGATGCCTACGAGCAATTGAAGGAGCTGACGCGCGGTAAGGCGGGGATCAACCGCGAATCGCTGCATGCGTTCGTGCGCGGCCTCGCCATTCCGGCCGCGGAAAAGGAACGCCTGCTCGCGCTGACGCCCGCTAGTTACACCGGACTGGCCGCGGAACTCGCCCGGCGAGTCTGACGCGCCGACCCGGCTAGCGCGCGCGCCTTGCGCGCCAATACTCGAGGATCGCCGGCATGACCGACAGGACGATGATCCCGAGGATGACGGCGGTCAGGTTGTTCTTGACGAGCGGCAGGTTGCCGAAGAAGTATCCCGCGTAAGTCAGCAGCATCACCCACAGGATCGCCCCGGTCACGTTGAACGCCAGGAAGCGCCGATAGTCCATCGCGCCGATGCCGGCGACGAACGGCGCGTAGGTGCGGATGATGGGCACGAAGCGCGCGATGATGATGGCCTTGCCGCCATGGCGCTCGAAGAAGGCATGGGTCCGCTCCACGTGCGCTCGCTTGAAGAAGCGCGAATCGTCGTAACGGAATACGCGCGGACCGAGGTAACGGCCGATCGAGAAATTCAGCGAATCGCCGGCGATGGCCGCCACCATCAGCAGCAAGGCAAGCGCGTGGACGTTCAGCTCACCTGCCGCGGCAATCGCCCCCGCCACGAACAGCAGCGAATCGCCCGGCAGGAAAGGCGTGACGACCACGCCGGTTTCCAAAAAGACGATCAGGAAAAGCACGGCGTAAACCCAGCTGCCGTAGTTCTGGACCAGCTCGCGCAGGTGCTGGTCCAGGTGCAGGACAAGGTCGACGAATCCGGTCAGCAGGTCCACTGTGGAGCCCGCAGTCCTAGACGACCGCTTCTTCCTGCTTCTTCTCGGGCTTGATGAAGTCCTCGCGCGTGACACCCAGCCACATGACCAGCGGGCTCGCAACCAGAACCGAGGAATAAATGCCGAACAGGATGCCGATGGTCAGCGCCAACGCGAAATAGTGCAGCGTCTCGCCGCCGAATATCAGGATGGACGTCACCATCAGCTGCGTGCAGCCGTGCGTGATGATCGTGCGCGACATGGTGCGGGTGATGGCGTTGTTGATGACCTCGGGTGTGGAGGCCTTGCGCATCTTGCGGAAATTCTCGCGGATCCGGTCGAACACGACCACCGATTCATTCACGGAATAACCGAGCACCGCCAGCACGGCCGCCAGCACGGGCAGGGAGAATTCCCACTGGAAGAAGGCGAAGAAGCCCAGGATGATCACGACGTCGTGCAGGTTCGCGATGATCGCCGAGACCCCGAACTTCCATTCAAAGCGCAGCGCCAGGTAGATCACGATGCCTATCGAAACCAGAAGCAGCGCGAGCGCGCCGTTCTCCACCAATTCCTTGCCGACCTGCGAGCCGACGAAATCCACGCGGCGCAATTCCACGGAGGCGTCATCCTGGCGCAGCGCCTTGATGACGGTTTCGGAGAGCTGGGCACCGGTCACGCCCTGCTTGGCCGGCAGGCGGATCAGCGCGGTTTGCGAGCTGCCGAAACTTTGCACGGTGGCGTCCGACAGGTTCACGCCGTTCAGCGCATTGCGGATCTTGTCGACGTCGACCGCATGGCCGTAGTTGATTTCCATCACCGTGCCGCCGGTGAATTCGACGCCCAGGTGCAATCCCTTCGTGACCAGGAAAACCACCGCCAGGATGAAGGTGATCAACGAAATGACGTTGAACACCAGCGCATGGCGCATGAAGGGAATGTCTTTGCGGATCCGGAAAAATTCCATTTTCTGTGTCCTTGAACGGGCTTCGTTCGCCCGCGATCAGGCGGCCTTGTGCCGCGTGTACCAGTCCGTGTTGCCGATCGGCAGCTTGTCCAGCTTGCGCCGCGCGCCGAATGCCAGGTTCACGATTCCGCGCGAAACCAGGACGGCGCTGAACATCGAGGTCAGGATGCCCAGGCAGTGCACCACCGCGAAGCCGCGCACCGGGCCGCTGCCGAACATGAACAGCGCGATGCCGGCGATCAGCGTGGTGATGTTCGAGTCCAGGATCGTCGCCCACGCGCGTTCATACCCCGCCGCGATGGCTGCCTGCGGCGTGGTGCCGTTGCGCAATTCCTCGCGGATGCGTTCGTTGATGAGCACGTTGGCGTCGATCGCCATGCCGAGCGTCAACGCGATTGCCGCGATGCCGGGCAAGGTCAGCGTCGCCTGCAGCATCGACAGCAGCGCGACCAGCAGCATCAGGTTGACCGCCAGCGCCAGCACGGAAATGACGCCGAAGAACATGTAGTAGGCGATCATGAAGACTGCAATCGCGCCGAAACCGATCATGGTCGAATGAAAGCCACGGCTGATGTTGTCCGCGCCGAGGCTCGGGCCGACGGTTCTTTCTTCGACGATTTCCATCGGCGCCGCCAGTGCGCCGGCACGCAGCAGCAGCGAAACGTCGCGCGCCTCGGTCGTGCTCATGCGGCCGCTGATTTGCACACGGCCGCCAGGGATTTCCGAGCGAATTACCGGCGCCGTGATCACCTCCCCCTTGCCTTTTTCCACCAGCACCATGGCCATGCGCTTGCCGATGCTTTCGCGCGTGATCTGCTGGAAGATCGTGGCGCCGCGGCCGTCGAGGTTGATGTGCACGGCCGGCTCGCCGGTCTGGCTGTCGAAGCCGGGTTGCGCATCGGAAATGCGGTCACCGGTCAGGATCACCTCGCGCTTGAGCAGATGGGGCGCGCCTTCGCGATCGTAGAGCAGTTCCGCGCCGAGCGGTGGCTGGCCCGAAATGGCCGCCTGCAGCGAAGCGGGATCGCTGTGCTCTTCGTCTACCATGCGCACTTCGAGCGTGGCAGTTCGGCCGAGAATCTCTTTCGCCCGTGCCGTGTCCTGCACGCCGGGAAGCTGCACCACGACGCGATCGGTGCCGGCCTGCTGGACGATCGGCTCGGCGACCCCAAGCTCGTTGACGCGATTGCGCAGCGTGGTGATGTTCTGCTGGATGGCGAATTCCTGGATGCGCTTCTGGACCTCGGGGCGCAGCGACGCCGTAATCGTGAAGTCGGAGCCGACGTCCGCGGAATTGAGCAGCAGGTCGGGATTCTGCTTGCCGATCTCGGTGGCGGCCTGGTCTCGCGTCTGCGCGTCGCGGAACTTGACCACGACGTTCTGCCCGTCGCGCGACAAGCCGGCGTAGCGGATTTCCTTGCCCCGGAGCGTGATCCGGATATCCGCCGAATAGCGATCGGCTGCCTTCGTCAGCGCCCCCTTCATGTCGACCTGCAGCAGGAAGTGCACGCCGCCGCGCAGGTCCAGTCCAAGGTACATCGGCAACGCGTTGATGCTGGAGAGCCAGCGCGGCGAACTCGACAGCAGGTTCAGCGCGACGACGTAGTTGTCGCCGAGCGCGCCCTGCAGCACGTCCTTCGCCTTCAATTGCGTGTCGGTGTTCGCCAGGCGCACCTTGATGCTGGCCGGGTCGAGGAACATGCCGTCCGGCTTGATGTTCGTCTGGCCGAGCGCCTGCTCGACGCGGGTCATCAGCGCCACGTCGACCTTCGCCGTCGACTTGGCGGGCGACACCTGCACGGCCGGCACTTCGCCGAAGAAGTTCGGCAAGGTGTAGAGCAGGCCGACGGTCAATGCAATGGCGATGAGAACGTACTTCCACAGCGGATAGCGATTCATGGATGGCCTTTGGCTGCGCGACGGGTCAGGCGAAGCGGCAGTGACGGTTGGGATGCGCGCTAGCTCTTGTCCGCGCCCTTGATGGTGCCCTTGGGCAGCAAGGTGGTGATCGAGGGCCGCTGTACCTGGATCTCGACGCCGGACGCGATTTCCACGGACACGAAGTTATCGCCGACCTTGGTCACCCTGCCCAGGGTGCCGCCGGCGGTGACGACCTCGTCGCCCTTCTGCAGGCCGGCCAGCATGGCCTTGTGTTCCTTGGCGCGCTTGGATTGCGGCCGGATCATCAGGAAGTACAGCAGCACGAACATCAGGACCAGCGGCAACATCTGTAACAGGTCGAAACCCTGGCTGGCCGGCGCGGCGGCCTGGGCATAGGCGTTGCTGATCAACACGTGCATTCCTCCTGATGGTGTCTGCTCGGGAACTTAGGTCCGCCAGCGGCGCCCCTCTGCGATCGAGCCGGAATCGTCAGGGCCCCGGGTGCGCCTTGGGGCCTGAAAAAGTGGCGCATTCTAGCATGGCTACCCCCGCCGAACGCCCATCGAAGCGGCATATTGCTCGAGGGTTCCCGCTTCTATCGCCGCGCGCAATTCGGCCATGAGCCGCTGGTAGAAATGCAGGTTGTGGACCGTGTTCAGGTGGGAACCGAGGATCTCGTTGGCGCGTTGCAGGTGGTGCAGGTAGGCGCGCGAAAAATTCCTGCAGGTATAGCAGGCACAGCCCTCCTCGAGGGGCCGCGTGTCGTCGCGGTATCGCGCGTTGCGCAGCCTGACCGTGCCTTCGCGCGTGAAAATCCAGCCGTTGCGCGCGTTGCGCGTGGGCATCACGCAGTCGAGCATGTCGATGCCATTGAGCACCGCATGGACGATGTCCGCCGGCGTGCCCACGCCCATGAGGTAACGCGGGGCGGCGGCAGGCAGCCGCGGCGCCGTATGCTGCAGCACACGCTGCATGTCTTCCTTCGGCTCGCCCACCGAGAGCCCGCCGATCGCATAGCCGTCGAATCCGATGTCCTGCAATCCCGCGAGGGATTCGTCGCGCAAGGCTTCGTGCATGCCGCCCTGGACGATGCCGAACAGCGCATTCGGATTGCCCTCGTGGGCGCGCTTGCTGCGCTGCGCCCAGCGCAGCGACAGCCGCATCGAGGCCGCCGCGGTTTGTTCGTCGGCGGGATAGGGCGTGCATTCGTCGAAGATCATGACGATGTCGGAATCGAGCGTGCGCTGGATGCGCATCGACTCCTCCGGCGACAGGAAGCAGGTATCGCCGTTCACCGGCGAGCGGAAGGTCACGCCCTCCTCGCTGATCTTGCGCATTTCGCCCAGGCTGAAAACCTGGAAGCCGCCCGAATCGGTCAATATGGGCTTGCTCCAGGACATGAAGCCATGCAGGCCGTCGTGCGCGCCAATGACGTCGAGCCCGGGCCGCAACCAGAGATGGAAGGTGTTGCCCAGCACGATCTGCGCGCCGATCGCATCCAGGTCCTTGGGGCTCATGGCCTTCACCGAGCCGTAGGTCCCGACCGGCATGAACACCGGCGTTTCGACGACACCGTGCGCGAGGGTCACGCGTCCGCGGCGGGCCAACCCATCCGTTGCCAGCAGTTCGAATCGCATCGGTCAGGCGGCCTGCCGGGAATGACGGTGTGCCCGGTCGATCAGCATCGCATCGCCATAGCTGAAAAACCGGTAGCCGTGGTCTATCGCGTGCCGGTACGCATTGCGCACGTTCTCGATGCCGGCAAAGGCGCTGACCAGCATCAGCAAGGTCGAACGAGGCAGATGGAAATTCGTGACCAGGCGATCGACCAACCGGAACGGATAGCCGGGCATGATGAAGAGACGGGTCTCGCCTTCTCCTACGGCAAGCGGGCCGGATTTGGACGCGGCCTCCAGCGCGCGCAGGCTGGTGGTGCCGACCGCACAGATGCGACCTCCGCATGCACGCGTTTCCTCCACCGCATTGGCGGTGTCCTCCGGAATCGAATAGCGCTCCGCATGCATCACATGCTGGTCCACTTCGTCCTCCCTCACCGGCTGGAAGGTCCCCGCACCCACGTGCAACGTCAGGTAGGCCAGCCTGGCACCGCGGTCCACCAGGCGATCGAGCATCGCCTGGTCGAAATGCAGCCCGGCGGTCGGCGCGGCCACGGCGCCGGGATTGCGCGCGTAGATCGTCTGGTAGCGCGCCAGGTCCGATGCATCCGCGTGACGCTCGATGTAGGGAGGCAGCGGCACTTCGCCGCAACGCTCCAGCACGCCCAGGACATCGGAGGCGAATTCCAGCAGGAAAAAATTATCCCGGCGCTCGATGACCGTCGCCTGCTCGGATCCACCGAAGAGAATCGTCTGGCCCGTCGTCGGCGCGTGGCTTGCCCGCAACATCGTCAGCGCGCGGCGCGCCGTCACGACGCGTTCGACCAGCGCTTCGACCCGGCCACCGCTGGACTTGACGCCCATCAAGCGCGCCTTGATGACGCGGGTCTCGTTGAAGACGAACAAATCGCCTTCGCGCACGAAATCCGCAAGCTCGGCAAAACGATGGTCCGCGTGCGTGCCGGCATCCCCATCGAGATGAAGGAGGCGGCTGGAAGTGCGATCCTCGAGGGGAAATTGCGCGATCAGCGCGGGCGGCAGGTCGTAGTCGAACTCTTCGATTCGCATCGCGCGCATTATATCGGGGGATGCGTGGTACCCCGGTTGCCCGCCGCGACCGAATTGCCGATAATTGCGCTCCCCGTGCGCAATGGCGGAATTGGTTGACGCACGGGACTCACTACAATGCGTAATTTGCGTTGTTGTAGTGAAGGCAAATCTGACCATCGCATGGTCAAGTTAAGGGCATCGCCCGGGCCGGAACTAAATCCCGCGACAAGGGATTTGCGGTAAACGTAGCAAGCGTCGATGCCGGGATGGCGGAATTGGTAGACGCACGGGACTCAAAATCCCGCGCCCCAAAGGCGTGCCGGTTCGATTCCGGCTCCCGGCACCAACAGCACGACCGATTGCGGATATGCCGAGATTTCAGTGGAGACTAACCTGCATCGCAGGTTATGTCGGAGCTAAAATCCCGCGCCCCAAAGGCGTGCCGGTTCGATTCCGGCTCCCGGCACCAGCACTTGAATTTATTCAGCTTGCCGACGAGGCCCCTCTACAACCGCCCCGCATCGTCCGGTTGTGGCGGCAGGTCGGGCACGTAGCCGTGACGCTCCGCGTCCTTCAGGCACTCCGCGGCGGACTTGAATCCACCGGCGGAATCATTGTTCTCGAGGTTCTCATCCATGGTCGACCAGCGCCACCGTCCGGCGTTGTCCTTATAGAAGACCCAATGATTCATCTACCAGTTGTTCCCTGAAAATTTCCAGACGACGGTTTGCCGTCGCAACGATCATTCGACAAGCTGTTTTGGAACGTCGATCAGCCGGATCGTTCAGCGGCGACGCAGGCCTCGCGCCAGCCGTGCGGTCGCACGGCTCGCTCGACATTCAATCCTTTCCGCGTTCGCCCGCTCCTTCGACGTAGGGCGCATTCGGGTAGTGGCCCCAGGGCTGCTCCAATATCTTTCGCTCCCACGGGGTCATCGTGGTGAGCCCCGTCAGGCACGCGTGGGAAGGCCATTGACCCGCCAGATGTCCCTTGATCCAGTATTCGCGCTGCCTCGATTCCCGATTGTCGAAGATTCCATCCAGTTTCCGCACGCTTGCCCCCGCCGTTGCCCCTTCGATCGACTCATCAAGGCAATCGGCTTCTGCGACGCCCCCTGCGACTGCCCGGTTCCACGCGCGAATTTTAAGGGCATGGCGGCCCCGCATGCACCGTTTTTCGCGGCGAGGCTTCATTCTCCGGGCGCGAGCCCCGGCCTTTGGCCGCCGCGGCGAGTTGACGCTGCATGCAAAGCGAGTATCGTGTCGCCCGTCACGATAAAAACAGCGGGTCAAGGATTCGTACGCCGTAAGTCAAGGGGGGTTGTCCCGCGATTGCCGCCATCGGCAACGCGATGCCCACGCTGTACGCCGCCCAGGCGCAGGTCGCCCGCATCGGGTTCTCCCCGAATTCCAATCCGCACAGATACCAAAGGGGAAGTCATATGCAAGGCAATTCCGCACAATCCGCATCAGGCTCTGCGGGAAAAGCGCCCTACAACATCCTGTTCCTGCTGACCGACCAGGAGCGCTTCTTCCGGCCCGGCGAACTGCCGCAGGGCTACCGCCTGCCCGCGCACGAGCAGTTGATGAAGCGAGGCACGACCTTCGTCAACCATCGCATCAATTCCTGCGTATGCACCCCATCGCGCTCCGTCCTCTACACCGGGCAGCACATCCAGCACACACGGATGTTCGACAACACCAACTTCCCGTGGATAGACAGCATGTCGACCGAGATCCGCACGGTGGGGGACATGCTGCGCGAGGCCGGCTACTACACCGCCTACAAGGGCAAGTGGCACCTCACGAAGGAATTCGAAACCGTCAACAAGCTCGGCAGCCCGACCAGGATCTTCACGCAGGAGATGGAGGCCTACGGCTTCTCGGACTACTTCGGCATCGGCGACATCATTGCCCACACGCAAGGCGGCTACCTGCATGACGGCGTGATCGCCGCGATGGGCGGCAGCTGGCTGCGCGGCAAGGGGCGCGAGCTCGCCGCGCAAGGCAAGCCCTGGTTCCTGGCCGTCAACCTCGTCAACCCGCACGACATCATGTTCTACGACACCGACGCACCGGGCACCGTCGTGCAGGCGCAACGCGGCCTCACCCACGTCGCGCGCGATCCGGTGGATCCGTTGTATGCGGCGCAGTGGGAATTCAACCTGCCGGCCAGTCATGACCAGCCGCTGGATGCGCCCGGCCGTCCGAGCGCGCACCGCGACTTCCTGCTCTCGCACGACGCCATGGTGGGCGCCATCCCGAACGAGGAGCCGCGCTGGCGCCGGCGCCACAACAATTATCTGAACTGCCTGCGCGACGCGGATCGCAACATCGCGACCGTGCTCGCGGAACTCGACGCCGCGGGACTTACGGACAGGACCATCGTCGTCCTCACCGCGGACCACGGCGACATGGACGGCGCGCACCAGCTCCATGCCAAGGGCGCGGTCTCATATCGGGAACAGAATAACGTTCCCCTCATCGTGGCTCACCCGGATTACGCCGGCGGCAAGCAGTGCCGCGCGGTCACGTCTCACGTCGATATCGCGCCCACGCTCGTGGCATCGACCGGCGCCGCGCCGGCGAAGCAGGCAGAAATAGTCAAGGGACTTCCGGGGAAGGATCTTTCCGGCCTGCTGGCGGCGCCCGAAACAGCACCCCTCCACGCAGTTCGCGAAGGCGCACTCTTCAACTACAACATGTTTGCCTACATCGACGGCGATTTTCTGCACAAGGCCGTCGACTACATCCATAAGGGCGGCAAGCCGAACCAACTCAAAGGCGCTGGCATCGTCCCGGACATGATGAAACGCGGCGCCGTGCGCATGATCTACGATGGCCGCCATGTGTTCGCGCGTTATTTTTCGCCCAAGCAGCACAACCGGCCGACCACCCTGGAGGATCTCTTCAGGCTGAACGACGTCGAACTGTTCGACCTGGAAGCCGACCCGCTGGAGATGAACAACCTCGCACAGGACGGCACGCGCAACCGCGAGCTCGTGGTCGCCATGAACGAGAAGCTCAATCGGCTGATCGACACCGAGGTCGGCGAAGACCGCGGACAAATGCTGCCGGGCGGCATAGAGGCCGGCTGGGAAGTTTCGGCAAAGACGATGGCCCCCTGAGCATAGGGACATAGGGCACGGACCTTCCGGTCCGGGACGCGCCCGCATTCCAGCTTTCCCCAAGCAGACCGGCAAGCCGCGGTATCAATCTGCGCATGTCGGCATCGGGCGGCAAGATTTCATCCGAGATCGCCTGGCCCCCCGACTCCGCCGTCGATGCCCGCCGCCCCGTTTTGACGCAATCGCGACTGGCTCGCGCGCGCATCGAGTGCGCGCCGCGTCGATGTCGTTCGGCAACGACGCCGGTGATGCCGGATTTTTTCGCGCCATTGGCCGTTACGTCCCGAACTAAATTTCCTTTGGCGTTTCTATATCCGTGGCATGACGAACGCCTGCAGCCGGCGCCCATTTCCAATCGCACCCGACGACACCGGACCCCAGATGAAAATTGCCCGATGCCTTCCCGCGCTGTTGCTTGTCGCAATATGGCAACAGGCTCCGGCTCAGCAACTGAACGAATACCAGCAGCTCTACCAATACCAGCCCCTCACCCGGTTCACCCCGCTGGAAAAGGAGAAGTGGGAGGAAGCCGAAAAGCCCCTGACCTTGCGCCTGTCCGGCGGCATCACGTACGACAGCAACCTGTTCCGGCAATCCGACGAGGCTGGCGCGCCCACAGTCAACGGCGACAAGGACGACATCGTCTATCGCGTCGGCGGCGGCGGCAGGTACGAACTGCAGGCGAGCCGGCAGACCTTCATCGCGGAGGCGAACGTCAACGCGAACAAGTTCCAGAACAACGACAACCTCGACAACGTCTCGGACGCCGTCAAGGGCGAATGGAAATGGCAGGTCGGCAACGACTGGAACGGCGTCCTCGGCGCCGGCCAGGCCCGCTACCTGGAAAGCTTCTCGAACTTCCAGCAGAACGTGAAGGACATGATCAACGAGGATCGCATCTACGGGTCCGCCAACTACCTGCTGCATTCGCGCCTGAAGCTCTCGGTCGACGGCTACTACCTCGACTACCGGCATGGAGACGATTCGCGCGAGGTTCTCAACTACAAGTACAACAACACGGCCTTCACGGTGAACTGGCTGACGCCGGCATTGAATTCCGTGGGCCTGCAGTACCGCACCGCGGACGCCCGCTACCCGAACGACCAGATCGTCGACGGCGTCGCCGTGGTGAACGATTTCCACGAAAACGAATACAGCATCGTGTCCCGGTGGATGCTCAGCGGCCTCTCGCAGATAGATGCACGCTTCGGCTACACGGAGCGCAAATTCGACGAAAGGCCGTTTCGCAATTTCAGCGATCCCACGTGGCGGCTGGCCTGGCTGTGGCAAGTGACGGCCAAGACGGCGATCGAGTTCGGCACGTGGCGGCAACTGGAAGCGTTCGAGGACCTCACCGCGAACTTCGTCAGGATCACCGGCTGGAGCATCATCCCGACCTGGTCTTACTCGCAAAACATCGCGTTCCGCGGCAAGGTCGCGTACATGGATCGCAAGTACGTAGGCGACCCCGGCATCGCGCCGGTGACCGAGCGGCGCAACGACAAGGACTACATCTACCAGGTCAGCGCCCTCTGGACGCCGCTGCGGCTGACGGAGCTGGCCCTGACCCTGGAAACCGGCAAGCGCACGTCGAACGTGGATTTCGCCGACTTCAAGTACAACTCGATAGGCGCGTCGGTTACCCGGTATTTCTAGGATCGGCGCACCTTTTCGCACCGCGTGGCACGGCACGTGCTAACCGGGAAAGGTATCGACACCAAATGGCAAAGGGCAACATGCAGAACAGGCCAGGAACCGTCTTGCTCCAGGTACTTTTTCCGTTGTCGGCGATCCTGGGCATGTTGCTCGCGCCTGGCGCCGAAGCCGCCGTTTTCGATTTGCGACCTGCGATGTCCGCAGAGAGCGAGCGCATCCACGCTTCTGCTCCAGCCGCTGGCAGGGAATCGCAGTTCCATCTCTCGCCGCTCGATATCAGGACGGGCATCGTCAGCCACACCAATCAAAAGATTTCGTCCCGTTCGGACGAAAGCCTGCGGCTGGTCATGGAAGATACGCGAACTCCGGGTGGCATCCTGCCGCTGCCGCTCGCATCGCCAGCCGGGCCAAGGACGTTGCTCAATGGCGACACCAGGATCGACCGGGAATCCACGCATGCGGCGGCACTCGTGGCTGCCAATGCCGGCACCGAGTCGGAGTTGTGGGCGGTCTTCCTGGTTGGAGCGGGGCTGGTCTGGTTCCAGTTGCGCAAGAAATCCCGCCGCGACCCGATCAAGTTCAACGGCCAGCAGTAACCGTCGCGGTTCCCCGCGCACGGGCGCGTCAGGCGCGGCGTGAGTGCGACGCCGATCGGTCGCCAATCAGGCCGCGCGCCGATTCGCTTCGATGCCGCGGTCCCTGGCCAGGCCCTTGGGTGAATACTCTTCGTGGATGTGGCCGAAGGCTCCCGCGACCGTTCCCGCGCCGCGAAGCAGGTGGCGGATTGCACGCATGCCGTAGTACGGCGAGAACAACAGCAACGGCAGCATGACCGCGCCGAGACCCATGCGCGCGAGCCCTTTCAGGACCCATTTGACCAGGCCGGTACGCGTTCCCGCCAGCCGCTCGCTCAGCGAAAACGTGTTGCCCAGGCGATACTGGCGCTGCGCCACCCAGCGCAGCGTCATCCGGCTAGCCGGGACTTCCTCGTAAACCGGCGCAGCGGCCGACCAGACGATGCGCATGCCCAACGCCACGGCCTGCTGGAAAAAAAGATAGTCCGAGCCGCCCGTCATGCGCATGCGCTCGTCGAAGCGATGCCCGGTGCGGCGCATGAAGGCCGTCGAGATCATCACGTTATTCGACGCCGCTTCGCGCAGCATCGCCTGGTCGGGAAAATCCCAGCTCTCGAAAATGCGGCTTTTCCTGAGCCAGCGCGGCGCGCCATCCGGATAAACCGGGATCACCGCCCCGTGCACGCACTCTGCGCCGGTGGCGCGCTGGGTTTTCAGCAACTCCGCGATCCAGGTGGTCCCCGGCCACTCATCGTCATCGATGAAGCAGAGGAAATCCGCATCCTCGGGGAGGCTGGCGATGCCGGTATTGCGCGCGAGCGGAATGCCCTGCTCGAACTCGACGACATAACGGATCGGCAGCGTCAGGCTGTGCTCGAAGCGTTTCACCACCGCGGCGGCCGAAGCCGCGCGGTCGTTGTCCACGACCACGGCGCTCAGGCGAAAAAACGGCCCCCGCTCCGGCGCGACCTGGCCTTCGAGCGCGCGCAACAGCTTCGCCAGGCCGTGCGGCCGACGATAGGTTATCGCGACGACCGCGACGTGCAGCACCGGCGAGGCCGCGTCATCTTCAAAGGTTTGCATATCTGTTCCGGTGGCGCGCCAGCAGCACGCGCAGGATGAACTTGGGGTTGCCGACGAGATAGCGCCGGAACAGCCTGCGCGGTTCCTGCACCAGCCGGAATCCCCATTCGAGCCCGATGCCGCGCATCCACGCCGGCGCGCGCGCCACCTCGCCGGTCAGGAAATCGAACAACGCACCCACGCCAAATGCCGACATCGCCGCATGCGGCACGAGGCGCTCGACCCAGCGTTCCTGCGGTCCATTGCCCATCGCCACCAGGACGACATCGGGCGATGCGGCGCGGATGCGTTCGAATACGCGATCGCCTTCGTCCGAGGCGAAATACCCATGCTGGTGGCCGGCCACCGAGTGGCGCGGCCATCGCCGCGCCACGATGGCCGCGGCGTTCGCCGCGACTTCGGGGCGTCCGCCCAGCAGGAAAATCCTCAGCGGAGAACCGCAGTTGTCGAGAAAGAACGGGATGAAATCCGTGCCGTTGAGGTTGTCCGGGAAGGGCTCGCCATGCAAATAGCGGCTGGCAATGTTCAGGCCCACGCCGTCATTCAGCACCAGGAAGTTCGCAAGGCGCTCGCGCAGCGCTTCGTCCTCGCACGCCATGTTCACGAGGTTTGCGTTCGCGAACGCCACGCGCGCCGGAATGCCTTCCAGGATCTTCTGCTCGAGCAGCAAGGTCGCCGCCTCGCGGCTCAGGCTCGCCACCGAAATGCCCAGTACTTCGCGCCTGGGCAAAGCCTCCGTGCCGGCTGCCGTGTCGAGGAAGTCGCGCCTCATGCCACATACCTCGCGATGCGGGGACTGAAATGCCGCAGCAGCACGATGGTCAGCGCGGACAGCAGGAATGCAAGAATCGGATACCAGATTCCGCCGATCGCCGAGAACTTGCCGACGATGCGCAGGTAAAACGGATGGATCAGGTAAATGCCCAAGGTGGCGGCCGACAGCCAGCCCAGTTCCAGGCCTTCGGGAAACCGGATGCCGCGCAGCAGGACGTATGCGGCGACCGTCGTTCCGACGATGTACGGAATGCCGGCGCCGGAAACGATATAGAAGCACACGGTCATCAACACGATCACGGCCAGCAGCAACTTGCGCCAGGTCGCACCCAACAGTCGATAGTGGCCGAGGAACACGCCGACCAGCACGCCGAACAGGGCCTGGCTGTACTGCGCGATGGGCGCGCCCATTTCCTTCGTCCACGGCGTCCACAGCGGCGACGACACGAACACTGCGATTGCCGCGACGGCGCATCCGTAGCCGAGGACTTCGGGTCGCAGGCGGCCCCGAATGCGATCCAGCAAGACCAGCACGCCGAATATGAACGGCAGGAACCAGAGATGAATGCTGCTGCCGGCGAGCACGCCAAGAACGATGCCCTTGTCGAGCGGGACGAACGGCTTCGCGGTGGCAAGATTGACGACCCCGTAGAACGCCAGCCAGAACAGCCAGGGGACGAGCAATCGCCTTGCTCTTTGCAAGACGCTGCGTTCGGCCGAGCCGGAAACCGACCAGAGGAATGTCGAAATGATCAGGAAGAACATCAAGCCGGAATAGGCAAACTCCCAGCCGGCCACGCGCGAGTGAAACCAGACGATGCCGAAAGCACCCACGATCCTGAGCAGCTCGATGTCCTGGCGCCTGCGCACGCGCGGCGTCGTGCGGTCCGTCGACGGCTCCAGCCGGTAAGCGATGGCGTTGTCGGCGATCGTCATGGCGGCGCGTCGTACAAGCGCGACAAGGGATAGCCGGCTGCGTGGCGCAGCTTGCCGGCGTTGAGCCAGGCCTTGAAGGCATACTTCATGGCGATTTCGCGGCGAAACGGAATGGCGATCGCCACCACGCCGACGGCGATCACGAGCTTGAAGAACGCCATCGCATAAAAAATGACTTGACGAAGCGGCGGCACGTCCGCCATGACAGCCTGCGCATAGGACTGCCCGCCGCGAACGTAGCGCCGGCGCAGGTGAGCGAGTTGCAAGCGCTCGGTCGGCACGACTTCGTAGAGGACGGCCCTTTCGGACGCGACCAGGATCGCGCCCGCCGCGCCGAGCCGCGCGAAGAAGTCAGTGTCCTCTCCGCCGGACACGCCGAATTTTTCCAGGAAGCGCAGCCCGAGCCGCTCTATGCTCGCACGGCGCACGAGCGCATTGCAGGTCGATCCCGTCAGGACGCGACTGCCGTGCACGCCGACATGCTTCACGAAAGGCCCCGCCTTGCGAATCCAGTCCGGCGTCGCGGGCGGGAAAATGGCGACGACCGGGCCGAACACCGCGTCCGCGCCGGTCGCCTCGGCCTGCTCGATCAGGTTCACCAGCCAGGTGGATTCCACCCATTCGTCGTCGTCGACGAATGCCAGGTAGTCCCCTCGCGCGGCATCGAGGCAGGCATTGCGCGCGATTGCCACATTGCAGGCCGCGGTGGGAATCACCACAACGGGAAACGGCCAGGCGCTTTCCCCTTCGAGCAGGAAGGCCGCCGCCCCGGTACGGCTGTCGTCGGCGATGACCACGTCGATGCGCAAATAGGAAGGCCGGTTACCGTCGGAAATCGATCGCAGGGTCGCCAGCAGGGACGTGCGTCCTATGCTCGCGATGCAGACCGTCACCGAGGTCTCGCGCGTGCCCGGCACCACCATGCCCTGCAGGGCTGCGGCCATGCGTCACCAGTCCTCGAAGGTGAAGCGGTATTTTCCGCTCGCGACGTCCTCCTCGATCGAGCGTATGGCTTTCGCCGGGAAGCCGGCGATCAGCGATTTCTGGCAATCGAGCTTGGAAAGCACCACGGAACCGAGGGAAACGATGTTGTAGTCGCCGATCGCGGCACCCGGAGCGAAGCGGACCGCGGAGCCTATGTAGTTGTTCCTGCCGATATGGATGTCGCGGTCCGACACGCTCAATCCGTGCGTCCAGAACTGGCTGGCGTGCCCGGCGATCCAGCTGCCATCGCCGATCGATATCTCGCCGAACAGATCGAAGTAGTGCTCGTCGAGCACGAGGCAATCGACGCCCAGGGTGAGGACAGGCGTGTAGCGCCTGTCCCGGAACCGCTCCTGCATCACATGCCATGAGCAAGTGAAGCGGTTCATCCGGCCTATCCTGGAACGATCGCCGATGTTCACGCGAATGGGGCCCTTGAACAGGTTCAGCGAACCGATCCTGACTTTCTCGCCGACCGTGAAGCTCGACACCGCGATGACCGTCAGCCAGCCGATTCTCGACGACGACGGAATCCGGTATCCCATCAGGACGCCATAGAGGGCGCGCCGCGCCCACGCGAACGGCACGAGGGAAATCAGCGCCGCCAGGCCGAGTTTCGCGGATCCCCCGCCCCTGCTCGTGCCCTGCGTGCGCTGGTCGGCCGCGCTGACCTGCATGTTCGGTTCGGCTCCGCTGCTGGTTTGCATGGTAGTCAGCTCCGCTGTGTAGAGTGTTCCCACTTCCGGTCGGCAAGCATTCCGGCGTAGTCGCTCAGGGTGTTCTTCCACTCGTAGCGCCTTGCCTTTTCGATGGCCCGCAGCCTGTCCGACGTCGGAATCCGGTCGATCAATTTCGACAGCCCCTGCGCCAGCGCGTTCGAATCGTCGGCGGGCACCAGGACGTCCGCTTCGGGATCGATATAGCGCGAGAAGGCGCCCACGTCGGTGGCGAGGACGGGAAGGCCCGCCGATTTCGCCGCGAACATCACGCCGCTCTGGTCGATCTTGCGGTACGGCAGCACGAGCGCGTCCACGGCGGCGAGCAATTTCGGCACGTCCTCATCCGGCATGTAGCCCTTGCTCCAGACCAGTTGCCGGCTGAACGTCGAGCGGGCCATCAGCGACTCGATTTCCCGGGAATAGTCCTCCCCGCTCGGCTTGCCCACGATCAGCAGGCTGGCTTCGGGCGGCAGCCGCGTGAGTTCCAGCGCCTGCAGCAACAGGTCGAGTCCCTTGTACTTCCAGACGTTGCCGAAAAAGAGCAGCAGCCCGTTGTCGACCGGCAGGCCGAACTTGTCGCAAATGTATTGGCGGCTGCGGCTGTCCGGTGCGATGAACCGGTCGATGCCGTGCTCGATCAGCACGATTTTTTCCGGCGCGACGCCGTAGCCCTCCTGCAGGGACTTCGCGACCTCGCGGGTATGCACGACCAGCAGGTCCGGCAGGCGGTAGGCCACGCGATGCACCAGGTGATTCAGCCTGGACTCGCCGTCATGGGGCTGCAGGTTGTGCACCGTCAACACCCAGGTCTTGAACACCACGCGCGCGTACAACGCCTCCAGGAGTACCGCGAAACCGGACCGCAGCGAGAACATGCCGATGAAATGGAACACGCCGTCCCGGTGTTTCAGGCCGAGGCGCCCGTACGCGAGCCAATAGCGGACCATGTTGGCGAGCTTCTTCCATACCGGGCGACGTTCGTTCTGGTCGCCCCTCAGGTCGATGAAGCGAATGCCGCGCGACAGGCGTGAAACCGGGGTCCGGCTCGCGCCGATCAACGTCACGGCCACCCCGTTGCAGGCGAGGCCGTTCGCGAACCCGACTTCGTATTCGCCCTGGAATCCGTGTGAAATGAGGAAGACGTCAGGCATGACACGGTTCGGGTGGATCCAAACAGATCCCCCTTCGCCTCATCTCGTCCGTGAATCGTGTCATCCGCTTCCCCGTGCGGCTAGGCGATCGGGCTGCGCAAGTCCCGGAACCGCCTGACCAGGTAACGCACGCCGAATTCCGGCCAGTGCCACGCCGGGCCGTGGACGAACCTCGCCCTGAAGTCCTCGTTGAAGGACTTCAGCCGGTTGACCGTGGTGGCGCTCGCCGAATGCCGCCGGAATACGCCCAGGCAATCCTCGATCTGTACCGGCGCGTGGCGGGCCGAAATCCGCAGCCACATGTCGTAGTCCATCGCCAGGCGGTATGCGGGATCGAAGCCGCCAAGGCTGGCGAAGACCTCGGAGCGGACGAAGGTGGCGCAGTGGGGAACGATGTTCCGGCGCAGCAGCGCCGCGCGGGAGTAGCTGCGTGCCGAATACGGCGGATCCTTGACGATCCCGTCGACGTCGTTCTTGAACCAGCCGTAGACCCACGCCGCCGCAGGATGCTCGGCAAAAACGCCATGGACCCGCTCGAGCGTGCGCGGTCCGTAGTAGTAGTCGTCCGAATGCAGGTGCGCGATGACTTGGCCGTGCGCGGCGCGTATGCCCGCGTTCATGGCATTGGCGATGCCGCCGCGCACGTCGTTCAGCACCGTCTTCGCCGCGGGCACGGAAGCGATGTATTCCAGCGTGCCGTCCGTCGAGCCGCCGTCGACGAACACGATTTCATACGAAGCGAATGTCTGGTCGAGCACCGACTGCACGCAATCGCGGATGAACGCGGCGCTGTTCCAGCTGCACACCACGATGGAGAAAAACGGTCTTCGATCTGGCGGCGTCATGCTGTCCTCCTCCAATGCGTCAGTCATGTTCCGTGCAAGGCCGGTATCCGGCGATGAACGCATCGCTCTCGACCATCAGTTCGCGAGCCGATGCATCAGGCTGGCCAGATGCCGGGTCAGCGCCCGCTCCATGCCGTTGCGCGGCTCCAGCGACAACTTGTATCCGGGACTCCAGGTTCCGCCGGCCCAGATAAACGTCGGCAGGCAATTCTCGCGCGAAAATTCGACCATCCGCTGCGCGACGGGGAACCAGCGCGCATCGTCGCTCGGCACGCCCCATTCGCCGATGATGCCCTGCTTGTTGTATTCCGCGAGCCACTGCATGAAAGGTCGCAGCCTCGCATCGACGAGCTGCGCCGGATCGGCGGGAGGCTCCGGGGAGGCATAGCGCCCGCTGGAGTCCGCATCGAAGTAGATGTGTCCTTCGTAGACTTCCAGCTTCACCGGATCGTTCACGAACGGCTGCGGATTGACTTTCGGCCAGCTGGACGCGCTGCTGAATTGTTCACCCGACACATAGATCCGGTGGACGCGATCCACGCTGCGGATGCCGTCCACGCCCGACTGGGCCACCCGATGCCACAAGCCGCCGGTCCTGTTCGGCTCGTTCATCAATCCATATCCAAGCAACGCCCGGTGGCCGTTCAGCGCGAGCGCGATTCGCTGCCAGACATTCTGGAAAGCGAAGGCCGACACGCCTTCGCTGCCGATGACCTGGTTGTTGTAGCGCGCGTAGTTGTGCAGATCGACGATGACCGTCATGTCGTTGCGGGCCGCCTCGTTGAGGAAATTCACGATGCCTATCAGGTATCGTTCATCGAGGTCGCCGCCCAGTTCCGGCTGCAGCCGCTCCCACCGCACCGGCAGCCGCATCGACTTGAAGCCCAACCGCGCGAAATACTCGATCTGCCGCCCGCTCGGGAACCGGTAGTCGGCGCCTTCGCGTCCGGGAACGTTTTTCCCGAACTCCGCACCCGCCATGTTGATGCCGGTCAGCGGGCCGCCGCAGTCCTGTGCCGTCGCCATCGAGGCGGCGCACGAGAGCACCACGCAGATCAGCCCAAGCACCGTCGCCCTGCTCCGAACTCCTTTGCCATGGATTTCCATCAAGCCTCCTTCGGCCGGGCGAAGGCCGGCAATGCAGGTCGCGTCGGGCTGACGATCCTGGTTTCGCGCACGCGCGCCGGACCGCGCGGGACGGCGCGCGGAATAACCTCCACCTGCGGACTGGCCTTCTGCTCGGCACGCAGGAAACGGTACATGCACGCGCACAACCCCATGGCCGTGCACAGGGGCAACAAGCCCGGGAACGATCGCAGCGTCTGGCCGGCATAGGCGGCGATGTGCATGACGACCGTCAGGCCCGTGCAAATCGCGACGATGGTTCCGACCTGGCCGTTGGTCATCCGGTAAATCCGCAGGAACAGGAGCAGGAAAGTCCCGATGATCAGGATGGGGCCCAGCGCCGCGAATATGCCCATCTTCAGCGGGAAGAAAAGATAGGAGTTGTGGATGAAATAGAATTCGGCGTCAAAATGTCCGCGCGAGGACGCCACGTCCTTGTAGATGCCGCCCAAGCCTGTCCCCAGCCACGGACGCTTGAGGATGGACTTGATGGCAAGCTGGTTCTCTATGCGGCGCCAGCCGAACGAATCGCCTTTGTCCAGCTCACGTCCTATGCCGAGCGCGCGATCGATGGCCGCCTCGGCAACGCGCGGCTTGACCACATAGGCGGCGGACAAGGTCAAGGTCACCAGCAGCACGCCGGCGAGCATCGCCAGGAACAGGCCGCGCCATTTGCCGATCAGGAACGCGACGATGAGTCCGCCCAGGGCGGTGGTCACCCAGGTGCCGCGCCCGAAGGTTCCGAGCAGGCCCAGCAGCACGATCAATATCAGCGGCAAGAGCCAGAATCGAATGCGTCCGCCCGGCGACTTCAGCGAGAGCGCCATGTAGTAGAGCGCGAACGCCTGCACCGAGGCGCCCGGCGCGACGCTGCGCATCACATCCGCGTTTTCATGGTCGAGCGGCTCGAAGCGCCCGCCCAGGATCGGGATTCCGGTGACCGTCTGCACGATGATGTAGCCGGCCACGATGACCGCGGCGAAGCACAGCCACATGCATAGCTGCCGGATGTCGTTGCGGTCGCGGATCAGGAACTGGATCATCGGCAGCGCCAGCAGCCCGAGGAAGCCGCGCGCCTCGGCCAGCACGAATTCGCCGTTGTGCTGGATGTATTTGCCGTAGACGACGCCGACGAAGGCGCAGCCCAGGATAAAAAGCACCGGAATCGAAAACCGCGGCCATTCGAACTTGTCGGATTGCTTCAGGAGCACGGCCCTCGCCGCGCAGACGAAAAAAGTCCACATGAACAGGATTTCGCCCGGATCGAGCTTGACCACCTTGAGCGAGACTTCGGGCGCGAACTGCGGCGGCACGACCTGCACGGTCAGCAGGAAAGTGGCCACCAGGCCGATCATCGGAAAGATCGCCGTGGAGACCATGACCACGAGGCCCGCCACGACGGCCAGCGGAATCCACCACGGCGGCGTCATGGGAATGGCCGCCCCGAAAGCGGCGGCCGCAACGATGAACACGGCCGGAACGAGCCAGCGCATGCGCACGGAATGGGCGGCATAGGCGCCTGCCATCGAATATTCGCTCATGCGTCGACGACCGGAATCAGGAATCCGCGAGCGGGATTCGCTATCGAATTGCCGGCGCGGCCCGCGCCAGAGACTTTAGAATCACGCTGCGCCATCGACCGGAAGTCCATCGGCGAGCCGCGATGAGGATCCAATAATGCTGCGCAGACTATCCAGATTCGTGTACCGGTTCTCCAATCTCTGGCGCCACGACGAATTTCCGGAGGGCGGCGTGAATGCCGAGCGGTCGATGCGGACCGGGCCGATGCAATGGAAGATCGGCACGCATTCATATGCGAACGGCGTCCATTTGTACGGCTGGCAGAAGGAACTGTCGGTCAGCGTCGGCAAGTATTGCTCGATCGCCGAGGACGTCGTGTTCCTCGCCGGCGGCGAGCACGATCACGGCGCCGTCAGCACGTCCCCGGTGTTCCTGCAATACACCGGCACCTACCGCGTGAATTCCAAGGGCAACATCCATGTCGGCAACGACGTCTGGATCGGGCATGGCGTGATCGTGCTGTCCGGCGTGCGCATCGGCGACGGCGCGGTCGTGGGCGCGGGGGCGGTGGTAACCCGCGACGTCGCGCCGTATGCGATCGTCGCCGGCACGCCCGCGCGCGTGATCAAGCATCGATTCGCCCCTGAAATCATCGCCAGGCTGCTGGAAATTCGCTGGTGGGACTGGGCCGACGAGGTGGTCAGGGAAAGGGCGGCCGATTTCTTCGACATCGAGCGCTTCGTCGCCAGATATGCCGACCGAAGCCACGATGCCGATCTCGCTTGACCGGAGCTGTTCCATCAGGCCAGCGCCAACGCCGTTTGGGTTCCCAGCGCCCGCCTGCTCGCATCCATGACTTCGCGCACCGGGATCTCGCCGATGCAAGGCACGGCCGCGCCCGGTTCGTGCGGTTGCGAGCATTGCCAGTCGCAGCCGAAGCAGGGCATCGCGCGAATGACGATTTCCAGGCGCGCCGCGCGATCGACCGCCTGGCCGTAGGGCAGGAAGCGGCCGTAGTGGCCGCCGCCCAGGATGCACACTGCGGGCGTCCCGACGGACGCCGCGATGTGGATCGCCGAAGTCTCGTTGCCGATCAGCAATCGGGCCTCCCTCACCAGTTCGACGAATTGCGGAAGCGAGGTCTTGCCGGCGAAATTCATCATATTTGCGTGTGACGATTCCACGACCTGCTGGCACAGCATCGCTTCCGGCTCGCTGCCGCAAACAATTGCCATCAATCCCGTCTCGCGCACCAGTCCGTCCGCGATTTCGGCGAACCTGGCCGGCGGCCATTGCCTGCCGCTCCAGGACGCGCCCGGAAACAGAATCAGGTAGGGCTGGCGAATGCGCAGGTCCGCCGGAAGCTCGGCCAGCTTCGGCAGCCGGGGCAAGGACTCCGCGAATCCTTCCCGTCCGAGGTTGCGCAGGAATTCCGCATTGCGTTCCAGCTCCGTCATGCGTTCCGCGCGCGACGGCACAAGGCGCGTGTACCAGCCGTCGGATACCTTTCTTTGCCATCCCAGCATGCGCCTGTCGTCCCCCGCCGCCCCGATGCGATCGCGGGCGCCGCTGGCGCGTACCACGGTGTCCCCTTCCATGAACGAACGCGAGTGCGTCGGCTGGATGGCGATGTCGAAGCCGCGCTTGCGCAGCGCAGCCATCAGCTTCCACCGATACATGCCGTGCCGCTTCAGTCGGGAAACGTCGACCGGCCAGACTTCGTCCCAGAACGGCAGGCAGGCCGCGACGTCCGCCCAGATGGAATTCGCGACCAGGACCAGCCGCCGGTCCGGCAGCAATGCCCTGAGTTCCTTCGCGGCATCGATCCACAATATGAAGTCGCCGATCGCGTCCAGGCGCACCAGCAGTACGTCGCTCCCGCGGTTGCGCGGACGCGAATACAGCAGGACGGCGTTCTCCGCGACCCACGCAACGCAGCGCACGGCGAGGCTTCTGAGCGCGCCGGAACGGTTACGGGCGGAGGCGGCGTTAATCATGAGGAAAGCGCCGCGGCGATGCGGCCCTCGTAGCGGGTTCGGGCGTCCTTTCGAATCGCCTCGATCTGCTCCGGATACGTCGCGCAGCGCGAGCGCGCCTCGTCTATCAGGCGCGTCACGCCCACTTCCTCGACATCCTCGACGTAGTGCGAAGGCAGGCCCAGGTTCTCGATCATGCGCGCGCGGCTGTCGTTGCCGATGACCACCGCCGGCTTCCCGAGCGAGGCCATCATGAAGGCGCCGTGCACGCGGTTCATGACGCCCCACGCCGCGCCGGCATAGAACTCCATGAAGGCAACGTGCTCGTTCGGGACGAGGAATCTTTCAACGTCGGGCAACAGTTCGCCGGCCAGCTTTTCCTCCCCGGGCGTGTGGCAGGCGATGACGACGCGCCCGGCTTTCGCGGCCTCGCGCGCCAGCGCAACGAACTGGCGGCGCCAGCGTCCCGCGTCGATGTCCTGGCCGAACGTGTAGTGGCCGCCGCTTTCCATGAAATTGAGCACGATGTATTCGCCCTTGCGCGGCACGATCTTCATGCGGTCGCGCGCGAATATCGACGTGCACGGCAGCACGTCGGCATCGCGCCCCGCGCGGTTCAGCATCTTCCTCGCCAGATCATCGCGCAGCAGCGTGAGGTCGCAGCTGTCGAAGAATTCGCGGATGTAGGCGCGGCATCTCGGGCATTGCTCGATCTCGCTGCCGTCGGAGCCGTAGCGCTGGCAACTGCCGCCGGCGACGCTGATGAAGCGGCGGCCGCGGCGGTCGGGCAGGAAGCGCTTGCGTATAAGCGGATCGAACCACTCGTTGTCCGCGCAATGCGGGCCGCCCGGATGGCACCAGTAGACCGGCGCGCCGCTTTGCAGCAACAGGTCCGCTTCGCCGACCCGGTTGCGCACATGCAAGGTCCGCAGCACGGGCTCGATACGGCGCGACCAGCGCAACTGGCGGACCGATTCCCAGCCGTAGGTGGCCGTGACCGGGGAATGCTTGTGCACGAGCTCGACGCGACGCAGCGCATCGACGGAATCGAGCAGGAACAGCAGGCCCTCACGCACGAAGTCGTCGCCGATGTTGTGCCGGACCGTGGTGATGACGGTCGTGACATCCATGGGCTGCGCAAATGCCGGCGAGGCGTCCAACGGCGGACGCGTCAGGGCCGGCGACTGCATCGATTCATTTCGCAGCATGATTCACTTGGTGGCGCGGCTGACGAAATTCGTGCCCTGCCTTTGGGCGTTGACGTTCTTGAAACCGATACCCTCCAGTTCCTTCTTCATGGATTGCATGGTCCAGCCGTACTTGTGGCAGAAGTAGCCGGGGAATTTCTTTCTCGACTCGTCCATCTCGGCGTTTCCCTGCGGGATGTCCTGCCCGCCGTACAGCAGCACGATCTTTTTCTCGATCGGCATGCGCCACGAGCCGATGATGAATTTCGCATCCGGCACCCTGATTTCGATGGAGCCGCCCGGGGCGAGCAACGTGAAGAAGTCGCGCAGGATTGCCAGCGCTTCCCAGCGGAAGTGATGCTCGATGATGTCGTTGGCCAGGATGAAATCCACCTCGCCGGCACCAAAGTGATCGAGCAGGCTCGCCTTGCCGATGTCGATGACCGCGTCGACTTTAGAAAGGACATTGCTGCCGTCGATGTTGATGAAGCCTTCGCGATAGTCGGTACCGCAGCCGACGTTCAACTTCCTGGGCACGGGCCCCGCCGCTGCGACACCTGCCAAACCGCCCACTGCATTGTTCATGGGAGCATTCACGGAACCACCCTCCTTAAAATCGTTCGCGCCTGGAACGCCTTCAGCTGCATGACGAAAATCTTCCTGCTGCCCGCGGTCGCCGCGTTCGAGAACACGCAGATGGCCTGCGCAACCAGCCCCGCCCATGCGGCGCCGACGATGCCGAAGCGGGGAATGAGCAGCACGTTCAGGCTGATGCTGGCCACCGCGCCCACTAGCGTCCGGCGCAACGCCAGGGTCTGCAGGCCCTCGGTCAGGAACCAGCCGCTGGCCGCCGCCGTCAACCCCACGAATACGCCGGTCCAGACGTGGATCTTCAACACCGCCGCGGCGTCGGCGTATGCGGCGCCGTAGAGCATTGCGATGATGAAGTCCCCGGCAAACGTGACGAGCAGCGCCACCGCCACGCTCATGATCGCGAGCACGTCGAGCAACGACTGCAGGCGATGCAGGTACAGTGCCTCGCTGCGTTTCTTGTTTTCCAGGATGGACGGAAACACCGACGTGGCGATCGCCACGGGAACGAAATACCAGACTTCGCTGATGCGGACCGCGGCGCTGTAGAGGCCCACGGCATGCTCGTCGAGAATCTGGCCGATCAGGATCTGGTCGATGCGGGTATAGACGATGATCGCCATGCCGGACAGCATCAGCGGCCAGGATTCGCGCAGAAGCACCTTCGCCTCTGTCCGGTCGAAGCGCCAGCTGCGCATCTGCAGGTGGTTCAGCTTGTATGCCACCACCAGGAAAATCGCGGACAGCACCACCTCCGCGAGTCCGGCAATGGCGAAAGCCAGCAGCGGGGCTCCAGCCACCAGCATGACGACCTTTGCGATGGCCGACAGCAGGAAGGCGCCATTGGTCGCGTAGACCGTGAATTTCGACCTGACCTTGGCCTGGAAGTAGAACGACACGACGTTGACCGACTGGAAGATGAATCCGGCGGCGCTGATGCCGACCAGCCACATGGCCAGCGTGTCCCCGGTGCGCACGATCGCTATCGCGACAATCGCAACAGCCAGGGCGGCAACGCCGCTGATGAGCTTGAGCACGAAGGCCGTGCCGAGTATCCGGTCGAGGCGCTGCGGATGGCGAACCAGCTCGCGCACGACGATGTTGTCGAGTCCCAGCGAGGCGAAAGCGCCAACCAGAGCCGCGAACGCGACCGCGTAATTCCACAAGCCGTATTGGGACGGTCCCAGGTAGCGCGCCACCCAAACGCCGACGAGCAGCCCCGCCGCCATGCGCAGCACCCTGTCCACGAACAACCAGCCGCTGTTGCTGACGATGGCCTGCAGGCGGTGACGGCCGTCCAGCCTGGTGCGGACGAAGCCCGGCAGGTAACGGATCCAGTAGGCGTTCACGTGGACCACAGCGTCGCTGGTTGGGCCACGCAACCGACCGGCGGATGCGAGGTGCTAGATCGCATTGACGACCGCGCCCATCAACGTCGCGCCGAGGCCGCCGAGTTGTCCCGCCAGCGTCTTGACGTTGCGCGCCGGCGTATGGTGGCGGCGCACGATCATGAACGCGCCGCCCGCGCGCACCGCTATGGTCTGCGCGTCTGCGCTGGATTCGGCCGCCGGGGTATCGAGGATGATGACGTCGTAGGCTTCGGCGAGATCGGCCAGCAGCTTCTGGAAGAACGGCCGGCCGAGCAGCTCCTGCGGGTTCGGCGGCCTGGGACCCGCGGGCAGGATCGAGAGGTCCATCAACGGCACGATGTGCTCGATGACTTCGGCATCGGCGCGGCCGGAGAGCAGCGTGGACAAGCCCGCGCGATTCTCCAGGCTGAACAGCAGGTGCTGGCTGGGGTGGCGCATGTCGGCGTCGATGAGCAGCGTGCGCTCGCCGAGTTGCGAGAAGGCCACTGCCAGGTTTGCCGCAAAGTAGCTCCTGCCCTCCTTGCGGCCGGGACTCACGATCGCCAGATGCTTGGCGCCTACGTCGAGGTTGAACCAGCGCAGCATGAGCTGGCTGCGCACCGCCTTGAACACCTCCAGCCTCTTGTCGAACGGCGCATAGGCGGCGACGAGGTTGCCGCTCAGGCTGCTCGAGCCGGGAACAAGGTAGGGAAACTCGAATTGCCGCGACAGCACTTCCTGGATGTCCGACGTGGCCACCAGGCCGAGCTTGATGGCGGCATCGCCGAAGCGCAGGCCTTTCTCGCGCTGCAGGTGCATGACGCGATCGGCATCCGCCTGCGTGATCTTGCCCGAATCCACGAGCAGCGCGCCGATGTGCGCGTTGGTCCGCATCGTGCGCGCCGGAACCGTGTAGACGTTGAGCTTCTCTCCGGGAATGGTCATGTGTAAATCATCCTAGGGTCGGTTCCTGAAGCGAGCGCAGGAAGCGCCCGCGCTTGACTGTCTTCCTGTTTTTGCGGTCCACCACCCGCGACAGCGGCGTGGTGTCCTCGAGCATTCCCCACACCGGCAGGTCGATGATGTCCGCCAGATCCTCAGGGCCGCGCACGCGGCGATCGAGCATTTCCGCCAGCAGCGCGGAACCGATGCCCAGCACCAGGCCGACGAACACCGCGAGCGCCATGGTCAGCAGCGGCTTGGGAAACGAGGGTTCGATCGGCGGCGTCGCCGGGTTGAGCACGACGACGCTGCCCTGGTCCATGCGGCTTTGCAGGCTGGTCTCGCTATGGCGCTGGGAGGCCGTGTCATAGGCGTGCTGCGCGGATTCGACCTCCTTCATCAGCACGCCGAGCTCGTCTCGGTTGCGATTGAGTTCCAGCAGCTTCGCCTTCTGCGCCGACACGGCGGACTGCAGCTCGCGCTCGCGGCTTTGCGTCACGCGCAGGTTGTTGTTGATGACGGCAGCCGCGGTGCGCACTTCCTCGTTGAGCTTGCCGCGCAGGTTGTCCACTTCTGATTTCGCGCGCTGGTAGTCCGGATGGTTCACGCCCAGCGTGTTGGACGCCTGGCTCAACCGGCTCTCCGCCGCGCTAAGGCGGGACTTGAGGTCCTGGATGACGGGACTGGACAACACTTCCGGCAGCGAGTCGATGCTGCGCTTCTGCGAAATGAATTCGTCGAACTGCTTCTGCCGGGACGCGTTTTCATAGGCCTGGGCCTGGATCTGCACGTACAGGCTGGAAACCTCCGCGAGCTTCGCCGATTCCACGTCCAGCCTCTGGTCCGTGGTCGTGATGCCCTTCTCCGTCTGGTAGCGGGAGAGGCGCGCCTGCGCATTCTCGACCTGCTCGCGGAGCTGCTTGAGCTGCGTGTTGAACCATACCGCCGAATCCTTGGCCGGCACCGTCTTCATGTCGAGGTTTGTCTGGATATAGGCATCCGCGAAGGCATTGGCCACCTTGGCGGCGACATCCGGATTGGTATTAGTGAAAATCACGTCGACCATGCGGCTTTCCCGCGACGGTTTCACGTCCAGCTTCGTCAAAAGCCCCCCCGCCAGCCACTCCTCGATCGAGCCCTTGCCGTCGACCTGCTCCTGGAACAACTGCTTCATCCTTGCGTCCTCGCCGAGTTTCAGGGCCCTCACGACCTTGAGCGCGACGGCGCGGCTCTGGATGATGTCCAGCTCGGTGGCCATGTAGTTCGACATGAGCAGTTGCGCGGGCACCGTCGCCCCGGTGATGGGATCGGTCGCCTTCATGTCGATCACCAGCGTCGTCGTCGCGCTGTAGCGGGGAGGAACGACGAGGCACATGATCCCCGCCGCGGCGACCGTGGCGACCAGCACGGCGACGAGCAGCTTGAAGCGTGCGCGCAGTATCAGCAGAACCCTTTGGAAGCTCATGTTTTTCAACCCGTCAGAACAAACTTTCCTTGATATAGATGACATCGTCTTGCACCACGATGTCCTGCATGCTCGCGTTCATCGACTTCACGCCCCCGGTCGTGCCGCGACGCTCGATGCGAAGCCCCTTCTCGCTTCCCCTGGGCGTCAGGCCGCTGGCGAGCGAAACCGCCTGCATCACGGTCATTTTTTTCTCCAGCCGATAAGCCCCCGGCCGCTGCACCTCCCCGTAGATGTAATAGACGGGGATTCGCGGCACGAATACCGTGTCGCCGTTTCCGAGCTCGATGTTCTTTGCCTGGTTGGAGCCGTCGAACAAGCCGAGCAGGTCCACTTCCATGCGCTGCTCGCTGCCTTCGCCGCCGCGAATCACGGTGACCGTTTCCGCGCCGGTGGTCGCGATGCCGCCGGCGATGGCAAGCACGTCGGTCAGCCGCACGGTCGGCTCTTCTATGGCATAGCGCCCGGGATGGTTGACCTGACCCAGCACCGAAACCTGCCTGCTGCGGAACAGGGTCACCAGCACGGTTACCTGCGCGCGCGGAACGAAGCCCCCTGACTTGAGCAACGCAGCGATGCGGATTTCCGCCTGTGCCGGCGTCAATCCACCGATCTCGACCGGTCCCAGCAGGGGGAACGTGACGGATCCCACCTCGGAAACCCGGGTTTCGATCGTCATGTCCGGGTTCTGGTAGACCGAGATCTTGACGCTGTCTCCCGGACCCAGCAGATAGCCGCGCGCCGCCCCGAAGCAGGTCACGGATGCAAAGATGGCGACGATGCCGATGATTGCTCGAACGAAATGGAACATGCAGTGTGGATTTCCCGGTTGTTGGTCGGTTGTCATCTGGAGGAAGCCGCGGCACTCACGCGGGCAATGGACGCTTCGCGTCCGCGCGTTCCCGGCGGCAACGCTATCGCATGGCTGGCATCGGCTTGCGTCTGCACGTCATCGGCGCCGCCGGGGTAGTACTCGATCCTTGCGTTCTTGCGCAATTGCCTGAGCAGCGCGTCCGCGGCCACCCGGCTCCTTTCGTCCGCGAGGTAGGCGCGGATCTCCGGCGCCGCGCGTGCGGCATCCATTGGATCCGGCACGCTGTCCTCCAACTGCATGAGCACGGTGGCCGCGCCGTCGTTCAGGATGAGGATGTCGCCTTTTCGCATGCGGGTTGCCTGCTTCAGCATCGCCGCCGGCAGCGTTTGCGCGATACGAGTCTCCGAACGATCCGTGAACGCCACGTTCGCCTGGCGCAGGGCGGCCCTGACTTCAGGCGCGGATGACGCCTTGTCGAGCAACTTTTGCAAGGAAGGTGGCAATTTTTTCCCCGCCGCCAGATCGAAACGATGGAACACGTAGGTCCGCCTGCGCTCGAACAGCTCGGGATGCGCCACGTAAAAATCCCTGATTTCGCGCTCGCCGATCGGGCCGCGGCCCGATGCCTGCTCGATCGCAGCCCTGGCGAGGACGCGCCGTCGTGCCCCTTCCAGCGCAGCGATGGTCTCCGGTTGGCGATCCAGCCGGTTTTCGAGCGCGCGCTGCGCCAGCAGCCTTTCGTCTACGAGTGCCTCGAGAACCTGCTTGCGCCGGATTCCCGCGCCTTCGCCGGCATGCAATCCCGCCTTTGCGACCTGGTCGCCAAGCTCCCGCGCCAATACGATTTCGTCATTCACCCTGGCTACGGCACCCGTGGCCGCCTCGTGACTGGCTTCCACATCGCAACCGCACAGCTGCACGGCCATCCATGACGCGGCGACAAGCAGCCATTCACGACTCCGCGCACCGCCGACATGCGATGTGTTCATACACTCTTCAACCCAGCCAGGTATTTCTGCACGCAGCGCGTGCACGCATGCCTTCAGTAAGCGTTCTGATCCTTGAACACCACCGTCAACGTCTTCATCATGATCAGGAAATCCAGCGACACCGACCAGTTGCGCAGGTAATCCAGGTCGTACGCGACCCGCGAGCGCATTTTTTCAACCGTCTCCGTCTCCCCCCGGTAACCGTTGACCTGGGCCCATCCGGTAATCCCCGGCTTCACCTTGTGGCGGATCATGTAGCGCTTGATGAGCTTCCTGTACTGCTCGTTATGGGCGATCGCATGCGGCCTCGGCCCGACGATGCTCATGGTTCCCTGCAGCACGTTGATGAATTGCGGAAGCTCATCCAGTGACGAACGCCGCAGGAACATCCCGAAAGGCGTGATCCGGTCGTCGTCTTTTTTTGCCTGGCGTATGACATCACCATCCTCGAGAACGTTCATCGACCGGAACTTGTAGACCATGATCTCGGCGCCATCCAGCCCGTAGCGGCGTTGCTTGAAGAGCACGGGTCCCGGCGAGGTCATCTTGATCCGCGCGGCGATGGCCAGCATGAAGGGCCACAGGACCAGCAGCGCGATGCTTGCGAAGACGATGTCGGACAACCGCTTGAGCAGGCTGTTGAAGCCGGCGAAGGGCGATTCGCAGATGGCGACCACCGGGATGCCCTCCAGCTCGTCGAATCGGGCCTGGATCAGGTCGAAGGCAAAGATGTCCGGCACGAAATACACCGACGCCGTGGTGTCGCCGAGCTCGTCGAGCATTTTCATGATGCGCGGCTGCGCTACCATCGGCAGCGTTATATATATGGTGCCGACCGAGTGCTCGCGGACCCAGGCGGGCAAGTCCTGCACGCTTCCCAGCAGCGGCCCGTTGGCGAGCTCGAGGCGCGTGGGATTCCTGTCGTCGAAGAACCCCTTGACCTCGACGCCGTAGTACGGATCTTCCAGCACCCGCTGTGCGAGCCGGAAACCCAGGGCATTGGCCCCGACGATGACCATCGATCGCTCGACGCTTTTCTGCATGGCCATGCGGTGCACCACGAAGCGGGCCAGCGCATGGGCGATCATCAGCACGAACGGCGTGACCAGGAACCAGGAAAGCATGACCTTGCGGGAGAACTGCGCGGAAAGCTTGGTCGCGAATCCCAGGAACAGCAGGATGCCGATGACGACCACCCAGTCGAATATCACTTTCCTGTCGTCCGAGCCCGGACGCACGCCGCGCCAGGAGCGGAATACGTCGACGTCGTCGAAGACCTGCGTGGAAATCAGGAACACGAGCACGCCGAGCACCACGTAGGGACCGGCGAAGGGCTCGCGATAGAAAAGCGTGCAGGCAAACAGCGTGAATACGATGGCTACGGGATTGATGAGGCTCTTGACGAGCGCTACCGCCGGCGGATCGTTGATGACCATGGACGTCGACTCCTTGAATATTTGGAAGAGCTCACTCCGCGCAAACGCAAGCGGAGCACGGCGGCGCCCTCCCAGACGTCCTGCCGACTTGTTACCAATCCCAACAACTGAAATGCTGCAGATGCAAATTTCGGACCACAGGGTGAAAATGTCGTCGGCCAGCGACGAATTTGTGCCCTGCGGCCTTTTCTCGGAGCGTATCGCCCCCTACACTTCGCGTCGGCGACCGCAATAGCGCGCGATGGAGCGGGTTTGATTGCAATTCGGGATAAAAGATCGACCACGGATGAAGCTGCTGATAAAAAAAATCGATGCTGACGGGAGGCTTGCGCTGATCCCGGAATTCCTGAATTCCAAATGGGATATTGCAATCGCGGATAGCTCAAATCGCGGTGAACTGACGGATGCGCTGGCCGGCGCCGACGCCATGATCTCGATGAACTGGACTACGGACATGCCGTCGGCACCCAGGCTCAAGTTGCTGCACCTTCCCGGCGCGGGCACGGACGACATCGCCTTCCATGCGGTACCGCCGGGTGCAGCCGTATGCAATGTTTTCGAACACGAAATCGGCATTGCGGAATACGCAATGTCCGCCATGCTCCAGTGGGTCATCGGCATCCCGCGCATGGACGCCGCGCTCAGGCGCGGCGAGTGGTTCGGCTCCCACCTCACCGGGCCCCGGCACGGCGAATTGCACTCCCAGACCCTGGGCATCGTCGGCTACGGCCGGATCGGTCGCGAAGTCGCCGTACGGGCGAAGGCCTTCGGCATGCGCGTTCTCGCCTGCAGCCGCACCGCACGGGACGCCGATCCGGACGTCGGGCGCGTGGAGTCGATGCGCGGCCTCGACGACTTGCTTGCCCATTCGGATTTCGTGCTGCTGTCCCTGCCGCTTGATGCATCGACGACGGGATTGCTCGACAAGGCACGCATCGCGCGCATGAAGCCGAATGCATTCCTGATCAATGTCGCCCGCGGCGCGCTGATCGATGAAACGGCACTGTTCGAGGCCTGCCGCGACCGGCGCATCGGCGGGGCTGCCATCGACACCTGGTACCACTACCCCCCGCAGGGAACGATGCACGCGGAACCGTCCCGGTTGCCGTTCCGCGACCTCGACAACGTCATCATGACGCCGCATGGATCGGGATGGACACAGGGACTGCTGCCGCGCCGCTGCCGGCTCATCGCGGAGAACCTCGACCGGCTGGCGACCGGCCGGCCGCTCGTCAACATGGTCAGAGCACCCCTCTGAATCCCAACCCAACCGAAGATCGGAAAATCCGCAATGGACAAGAGCGCAATCAACGATGCCGCCAGAATTTTGTGGACGACCTGGACTGCCAATGGACGCATCGACGAGTTGCCGGCGGCCTGCCGTCCGTCCACGCGGGCAGACGGCTATCTGATACAGGCGGAGATTGCGCGATTGTCGTCGCAAAAAACCTTCGGCTGGAAAATCGCGGCGACCAGCAAGGCGGGACAGAAGCACATCGGCGTCGACGGCCCTCTCGCGGGCCGCTTGCTGGAGAAGCGCGTAGCGCACTCCGGAGCCGAAGTGTCGCTCGCCAACAACATCATGGAAGTCGCGGAAGCGGAATTCGCGTTTCGCATGGCAAAGGATCTTCCGCCGCGCAAATCGGCGTATTCGATCGACGAGGTCAAGGCTGCGATCGCGGACCTGCACCCCGCCATCGAAATTCCCGATTCCCGCTACCGCGACTTCGTAACGGTCGGGGCGGCGCAACTCATCGCCGACAATGCCTGCGCCAGTTATTTCGTGATCGGACCCGTCGTCGTCGCCGATTGGCGTCAAGCAGATCTCGCCAGGCATCCGGTGACGGCGCACATCAACGGAAAACCCGCTCGCGAAGGCTTGGGCGAGAACGTACTGGGCGGGCCGCTCATTGCGCTGACCTGGATTGCGAACGAGCTGTCGCTCGCGGGCGACATGCTTCGGGCCGGCGACACCATCACGACCGGGACATGCATCGCACCTGTGCCGATTGCCGCCGGCGATCACGTCATCGCCGATTTCGGAGCATTCGGCCGCGTCGATGCGCGGATTCGCGGTTGACGAGCGTGAGCCTGGCGCGCCGACACGCCGTTCGATGGCAGGCGCGCACGTTACATGCGATAGTGCGGCATTTCTTGCCGTGCCCCGCGCTCGCCTGCTGCGAGGCACGGTGGCATACGCAGGATGCATATGCGCGAACTGCGAACGACATGACGACCAACTCGGAGCGATGAACCCTCCTTGATGCAACTTTACTACCCACGCTCCTTCCTGAAGCTCATTCTCGCGGGCTTCTCGCTGGCCGTTCTGCCCCTGATATTCGCGCTGATCAACAACGCCTACTCGATTCACCAGCTCGCGACCCACAGCCAGCGCGCCGTCTACCAGGCGGTGCAGACCACGCAAAACACGCGCTTTCTGATCGAGCAGATCACGAGCATGGAGCGCAGCATCCGGCAGTTCGCGATCATCGGCGACCCGTCGCTGTTGCAGGGCTACGGGCTCGCGCACGAACGCTTCACGGATACCGCGCGCAAGATGTCGCTGCTGCCGCTCGACGCGAAGCAGAAGCTCGCCATGGAAGCCTTGCAGGGCCGCGAAGTGGCGCTGTTCGATCGCATCGGCCGCGCGGCCGGCAAGCCCGACATCATCAACCTCGCGGCGGCGGAACTGGCTGGCCTGTCGGAGGCGGCGCGCGGCCTGGACGAACAGGGCAATTCCCTGGTGGACCGCGAAGTCGACACCATGCAGAAAATGGCCGGCGAGGTCCAGCGCTTCATCTTCTGGCAACTGCTCGCGCTCGTGCCGATCGCGCTGCTGCTGGTCGTGGGGGCGACCATGCTGATCTCGAAGCCGATCGCGCAACTCGAATCGGCGATCCAGCGCCTGGGCGAAGGCCGCTTCGACACGCGCGTTTCCGTGAGCGGCCCTGCGGACCTCGAATCCCTCGGGCGCCAGCTCGACTGGCTGCGGCTGCGGCTGCTCGACCTCGAGGAGCAAAAATCCCGGTTCCTGCGCCATGTCTCGCACGAGCTCAAGACGCCGCTCACCGCATTGCGCGAAGGCGTCGAATTGCTCTCCGACGAAGTCACCGGAAAAATGACGGCGGGCCAGTTCGAGATCGCGCGCATCCTGCGACAGAACACGTTGCGCCTGCAGAAGCTGATCGAGGACTTGCTCAGCTACCACAGCGCGCAGTTCCATACGTCCGCGCTTACCTTTACCCGCTTCAACCTGAAGGCGCTCGCCGCGCGCGTGGCCCAGCAGCACTCGCTGGCGATGCGAGCGAAGAACCTCAGCCTGAACCTCGCGGCTTCGGAATTTTCCATGGAAGCGGACGAAAACAAGATCGAGGCGATATTCGACAACCTGCTGTCGAACGCGATCAAGTTTTCGCCGGCGGGCGGCACCATACGCGTGCAGATGCGACGGCGCGGCGCCGACATCGTGATCGACGTCATGGACGAAGGCCCCGGTATCCAGCCGGAGGACCGCGGACGCGTGTTCGAGCCGTTCTACCAGGGCGGTGCCGAATACACCGGGCCGGTCAAGGGTACCGGCCTGGGACTGGCCATCGTGCGCGAGTACGTCGGCGCCCACCACGGCAGCGTCGAGATCATCGTGGACGGAAATCCGGGCGCGCATCTGCGTGTCATACTGCCGGAACGGCGGGCCGAGATTGCCGCGTGAAATGGGCCGCGTGAATTTCAGGATGACCTGGATCCTGCCGGGCGTGATCGCCGCGGCCTGCGTCCCGGTGACCGAAGGCGTGCGCCGCGATGCGGAGCCGCGCCAGCCGGCAGCCGCGGTTGCCGTTGCCGCCGAGCCTGCGCGCAGCGATCCGGAACGCCTCGCGCGTTTCTACGACCGGCTGCTGGCGATGAAGGGCAACGAGCTCGCGGCGGAGCTCGACAGGTCGAAGGAAGCGTTCGACAGGGACAGGTCGGAACTTAACAGGCTGCAGCTTGCTCTACTGCTGTCGTTGCCCGGGACCACCTTTCGCGACGACAATACCGCCATCGCCCTCTTGGCCCCGTTTGCCAGGGACAAGGGGCATGATGGTTCCAGCCTGCGCCCGCTGGCGGTTCTGCTGCATTCCCAGCTGATCGAACTGAAGCGCAGCGACGACTCCCTGCAACAGCAAACCGCCAGGTTGAAGGAAGAGCAGCGGCGCTCGGAAGCCCTGCAGCAAAAGCTCGAAGCCCTGCTCGATATGGAAATGAAGATGATCGAACGAGAACAGAATTTGCCAAAGAAGAAATGACCATGCCCAAAGCCAGAGTACTCATCGTCGACGACGATCCCGACCTGCTGCGTTTGCTGACCTTCCGCCTCGAAGGCGCGGACTACGCGGTGGAAAGCGCGGACAGCGCGGAACGCGCGCTCGCGCGCCTGTCCGTGGCGATCCCGCAGCTGGTCATCACCGATCTGCGCATGAGCGGCATGGACGGCATGGCGCTGTTCGAGAACATCCACAAGAGCAACCCCGCCCTGCCGGTGATCATCCTAACCGCCCACGGCACGATTCCGGATGCCGTGGCCGCGACCCAGCGCGGCGTCTTCGGTTACCTGACGAAGCCCTTCGACAGCAAGGAGTTGTTGCAGCAAGTCGAGAAAGCCGTCGCATTGAGCGGCGGCAGGCCGGAAAAGGTCGATGGCGACGCCGACTGGCGCTCCGAGATCATCACCCGCAGCCTCGCCCTGGAAAGCATCCTCGGCAAGGCGAAGCTGGTCGCCGGCAGCGACGCGAGCGTCCTGATACGCGGAGAAAGCGGGACCGGCAAGGAATTGCTCGCGCGCGCCATCCACAAGGCGAGCCCGCGCGCTGCCAATCCCTTCGTCGCCATCAATTGCGGGGCGATTCCCGAGCAACTGCTGGAATCGGAATTGTTCGGGCATACCAAGGGCTCGTTCACCGGCGCGGCACGCGACTATAAGGGATTATTCCAGGCAGCCGAAGGCGGCACCGTTTTCCTGGACGAGATCGGCGACATGCCGCTGCCCCTGCAGGTGAAGCTTCTGCGGGTGCTGCAGGACAAGGAAATCCGCCCGATCGGCACCACCCAGACCCTGCCTGTCGACGTCCGCATCGTTTCGGCGACGCACCGCAACCTCGAGGAAGCCATCAAGGCAGGCACGTTCCGCGAGGACCTGTACTACCGGCTGAACGTGGTCTCCTTCAGCCTTCCGGCGCTGTCGGAACGGCGTGAAGACATTCCCGGTCTCGCCACCCACTTCCTGAACCAGCTCGGGGAGCGCTACAAGAAGTCGCTGAACGGATTTGCATCCGAGGCGATGGAAGTCCTGGTCAAGGCATCCTGGCCAGGCAATGTCCGTGAGCTCTACAACGTCGTCGAGCAGGCCGTTGCCCTTTCGACCACCTCGATCATCACGCCCACGCTGGTCGACAGCGCCATGCGCGGACAAAGCGCCGAGCTGTCGTCCTTCGAGTCGGCGCGCAGCGAATTCGAGCGCGATTACCTTGCCAAGCTGCTGAAAATCACCGGCGGCAACGTGACCCAGGCGGCGAAGCTGGCAAAGCGAAATCGCACGGAATTCTACAAGCTGCTGCAGCGGCATCACCTCGACCCCAAGCTGTTCAAGCCCGTCTGACGGGCGTCCCGCGATAGCTTCCACCCACGATTCCGTCGTCAAATGGCGACGAAATCCTGGGCTGGAAAGCGCCTCGGAAATCTCAACTGGTTGTTTTCAGGTTTCTTCTGTGCGTTGGCATGCGTCGTGCTCGCATTGCCTGTGGTAATCGATTTGACTGTCCCCGTCGCCGCTACTCAATGGTCGGTAATTCGCGCCGTTAGCACCGCGGGGAGAGAAGCAAACATGACCAATCAAAAGAATCACTTTTTCATTCCGCTGATCGTCGCAGCCGCCTCTTCGGTGGTTGCATTCAGCGGCATCGGGGTGGCGGCCATCACCGGCCATCTTTCGATTACGCATTCCAACCTCAATCCGTTTTCGAGCTTTGCCAGAACCCCGTCCAGTGGATTGATACAGGCGCCGATGGTTTCTGCGGAGCGCCACGAGGGGCTCACGCGCAATCGCGGGGAATCGGCGATCGAAGGCAAGCCGGTCAATTTCCAGTTCGGCGCGCGTGTCGCCGCCCGCAAGGCGGTGTGCCCGGATTGCGGAGTCGTCGATTCGATCAGCCCGGGGCATTCCGGGGTGGCGGTTCGCGATGCGGCGCATTTTGTCGCCACGCCCCCCGACGGCATGGACATGCTGAAGACCAGCGGCAAGAGCGCGGAAGGCGCCACGGCCGGATTCGCCGGCGGATTCGTGGTCCGGGTTCACATGGAAAACGGCAGCACGCGAACGATCTACGAAACCGAGCGGCCCGCGTTCAGCGTCGGCGAAAGAATCAAGCTGGTCAACGGTTCAGTGATCAGGATCGGATAAGCGGCAGGTCGACTGCCGACAAGTCACGAGGAATACAAGTAACGGATAAATTTCGAACGCTTCATTTTTTATGGTTTGCGTGTTTAACGCCCGATTCCCTCCCTTATCGGGCGTTTTTTTGCCTGCGTATCCCTCGATGCCACCATCGCGGTGATGGCGGGTTATGATCCGCTCCAGATGAAAACTCCCGTCGCAGCGCTTGGTCCCCGGTGTGCCAGACCTATTCGTCGCATGAACAGGCTTGCCCTCATCGTGGCGGTCGCAGTGCTGGGCGCTTGCGGCAGTCCTCCTGCGAAGAAGGAAGCGAACGTCAACCTCGCCGGCTACCCGCCGGCATTTCGCGCGGGCTACCTGGATGGCTGCGATAGCAGCAAGCGCAGTTCTGGCCGAACCCGCGACGAAGATCGCTTCAAGCACGACCCGCAGTACGCATCCGGCTGGCGGGACGGCTTCGACATCTGCACGAAGCAAAAGAAATAGCATGGCCCGCAGGTCGTCGTCGCCGGCGGCCGCTCCCTCGAGGCAACCCGGTATGGCTTAGAATACGGCCACTGCGCCAAATCGACTTGCATCCGTCGATTCGCGTTTTCCCGCCCGCCCACTGGAGAAAAGCATGAACGCCCCCCACGTCCGCCCGTCTTTTCGCTGGGAAGATCCCCTGCTGTTCGACGAACAACTCAGCGACGAGGAGCGCATGGTGCGGGATTCGGCGCGCGACTATTGCCAGGATAAATTGATGCCGCGCGTGCTCCAGGCACACCGCCAGGAGCGCTTCGACCGCGAAGTGTTCACGGAAATGGGCGGCCTCGGCTTCCTCGGCTCCACGCTGGAAGGCTACGGCTGCGCCGGCGTGAACCACGTCAGCTACGGCCTGATCGCACGCGAAATCGAAAGGGTAGATTCGGGTTACCGCTCCATGATGAGCGTGCAATCGAGCCTGACGATGTATCCGATCTACGCATACGGAACCGAGGCGCAGCGGCAGAAGTACCTTCCGAAGCTTGCCACGGGCGAATTCCTCGGCGCCTTCGGGTTGACCGAGCCGGATTTCGGATCCGATGCCGGCAGCATGATCACGCGCGCGCGCAAGGTCGACGGCGGATATCTGCTCAAGGGCGCGAAGATGTGGATCACGAACGCCCCGGTCGCTGACGTGTTCGTGATCTGGGCCAAGGACGACAAGAACGTGATCCGCGGCTTCCTGCTCGAGCGCGGCATGAAGGGGTTGTCGACGCCGAAGATAGAGGGCAAGTTCAGCCTGCGCATATCCATCACCGGGGAAGTCGCACTGGAGGACGTGTTCGTCCCGGAAGAAAACCTGCTCCCCGGCGTGGAAGGCCTGAAGGGACCGTTCGGCTGCCTCAACAAGGCCCGCTTCGGCATCGCCTGGGGCGCGCTGGGCGCCGCGGAGTTTTGCTGGCACGCCGCGCGCAACTACACGATGGAGCGCAAGCAATTCGGGCGTCCGCTGGCGGCGAACCAGCTCATCCAGAAAAAGCTTGCCGACATGCAGACCGAGATCACGCTGGGGCTGCAAACCGTGCTGCGTGTCGGTCGGTTGATGGACGAAGGCCGGGCCGCGCCCGAGATGGTGTCCCTGATCAAGCGCAACTCGTGCGGGAAGTCCCTGGACATTGCGCGGCTTGCCCGCGACATGCACGGCGGCAACGGCGTATCCGACGAATACCACGTCATGCGCCATGTGATGAACCTCGAGGCAGTGAATACTTATGAAGGCACGCACGACGTGCACGCGCTGATCCTGGGCAGGGCGCAGACCGGGCTGCAGGCTTTCACCGGCTGAAAGTAAATCCCGCAAATAAAAAAGGCACGCTCCCGCGTGCCTTTTTTATTTGCGATCCAGCATTCAGACGCAGCGACCGCCGTCCACTTCTATGCAAGCGCCGGTGATGAAATTCGCCTCGTCGGAGGCGAGGTAAAGGCAGGCATTCGCAATGTCGAGCGGCTGGCTCAACCTGCCCAGCGGAATGCTGCCGACGAACTTGGCGCGAATTTCAGGCGTGTCCGATCCCATGAATTCCGCGAGCAGCGGTGTATCGCCCGCCACCGGATTCACCACGTTCACGCGAATCTTGTCGGGCGCGAGTTCCACTGCCATCGCCCTGCTCGTCACGATGGCAGCACCCTTGCTGCCGTTGTACCAGACCAGTCCCGGCCGCGGCCGCACGCCTGCCGTCGACGCGATGGTGATGAACACGCCGCCGCCCTTCTTGCGGAAATGCGGCACGACAGCCTTGGCGCTCTGGTACAGGCTCTTGACGTTGACGGCGTAGACACGATCGAACTGCTCTTCCGTCACGTCGACGAGCGGCTGGTTGCGGTGCGTCGTACCGGCATTGTTGACGACGATGTCCAGGCCGCCGAAAGCATCCAGCGTCGCCTTGACGAGGCGTTCCCAGTCGGCGAACTTCGCGACGTCCGCCTGGATGAATTTCGCCTGGCCGCCCGCGGCGGTCAATGCCTTTGCGACACGCTCGCCGCCTTCGGGCTTCAGGTCGTTGACGATGACCTTGCAGCCTTCTTCGACGAAGCGCTTCGCAATGCCTTCGCCGAATCCCGAGCCCGCGCCCGTCACGATCGCTATCTTGTTCTTCAACCTCATTGCCTGCTCTCCTCGTCGATGCGTGGATTGTCCGCCGCCGATTGTACGAAAAAATGGGAGCCCGCCGGCTCCCACTGTTTATCCTTCGCCGCCAAGGCGCTTAGACGCTTTGCGCGACCTCGCAGACCTGCTGGTTGCCTTCCGCCGCGTCGCCGCGTTCGCGGCTGCCGACCTTGTCCGGATCCACGCCGTGACGCGTGGCCGTCATTTCCGCGAGTATCGACACCGCGATTTCCGGCGGCGTCTTGCTGCCGATGTTCAGGCCGATGGGACCGTGCAGTCGCAACAGCTCGGCATCCGTCAAATCGAACATCTTCAGGCGCTCCTGGCGCTTCTGCGAGTTCAGGCGGGAGCCGAGTGCGCCGACATAGAATGCGGGCGACTTCAACGCCTCCATCAACGCGAGGTCATCGAGCTTGGGATCGTGCGTCACCGCCACGACCGCGCTGTGGGAATCCAGGTTCATCGCCAGGGCCACGTCGTCCGGCATGCCGCGATCGAGGACGGAGCCTTCGACGTTCCAGGTCTCCGCGTACTCCTCGCGCGGATCGCAGACCGTGACGCTGTAGTCGAGCGCCTGCGCCATCTGGGCAAGATATTGCGAGAGCTGGCCTGCGCCTATGATCAGCAGGCGCCAGCGCGGGCCATGCACCGTCGTCAAATACCGGCGATCGAAATTCAATGTCTTTTCGGAACGATGTGCCGGGCGCAGCGTCACCTGGCCGCTTCGCATGTCCAGCGAGCGTGCAGTCAGCTCGTGCCGGTCCACGTGCTTGAGCAATTGCGCGAGCGTTCCCTTGTCCTGCACGGGTTCGAGCACGAGTTCCAGCTTGCCGCCGCAAGGCAGGCCGTATCGGGTCGCCTCGTCCTTGCTGATGCCGTAGGTGGCGATTTCCGGCTTGTCGATGGCGAGCGATTTATCGCGAATCCGGTAGATCAAATCGTCTTCCACGCAGCCGCCCGACACCGAGCCGGCGACCAGGCCGTCATCGCGAATCGCCAGCATCGCACCGGCCGGACGCGGTGACGAGCCCCAGGTCTCGACGATGGTCGCCAGGATGACGCGATGGCCCTCGTCCAGCCATGCGACACCGTTGCGCAATACCTGCAAATCGACGCTATCCATGCTGCCGCTTCCTTGCTCCGTCGTTCTGGCCTGCCGGGAATAACGATTCTAAACCAGCGCCGGCTGACTTTACGAATGAAAAACCCTCCGGCTTGCGCCGGAGGGTTTGAAGCCGAACCATCGCCCGGCCGCTGGGCCGGGCGATCGGCATCTCAGGCCGAGCCCTTGATGTTTTCCGGCGAGAACGGCAACGTCCGGCAGCGCTTGCCGCAAGCGGCGAAGATGGCGTTGCCGATTGCCGGTTGGACCACTGCCGTGCCCGGTTCGCCCAAACCGCCGGGCGTGCTGTCGCTCTTGATGAAGTGGATCTCCAGCGACTTCGGCGCTTCGTTCATGCGCGCGACACGATACATGTCGAAGTTGGTCTGTTCGACCCCGCCGTTCTTCAGCGTGATTTCGCCCCACAGGCATGCGGACTGGCCGAAGTTGATCGTGCCTTGCATTTGCGCCAGCGCCTGGTCCGGATGGATCAGCTGGCCAGCGTCCACGACCGCAGTCACTTTCTCGATCGACACGTCGTAGTTGGAAGAAACCGCGGCCTGCACGACCATGGCGATGACCGTGTTGTAGCCTTCCATGACCGCCACGCCCATGCCGTGCCCCTCGGGCAGCTTCTTGCCCCAGCCGGACTTCGCGCGAACCTCTTCCAGCACCCTCTTCATGCGCGCGCCGACCGGTACCCCGGCGGACAGGCCGGACCATTGGTGCTTGGTCGAGCCCATGTCGAGCATGTCGATGCGGTACTGGATCGGATCCTTGCCCGCCGCAGCCGCCAGTTCGTCGACGAAGCATTCGAGCGCCACCGCGTTGAGGTTATGGGACACGCCGCGCCAGTAGCCTGGCGTCACGCCAGCATCGTGCATCTGGTACGTGAGCTTCATGTTCGGCGTGTCGTACGGGTAGTTGTCGATGCCTTCCACCGCGAACGGATCGATGCCGTCCTTGACGATGCTCGGGAACAGGCGGGCCGAGATCGACGGGCTGGTGGAGTGGAAGCGCATGGCAACCGGCTTGCCGCCCGCATCCAGGCCGGCCGACATCTTGATCAGGCTGGCGGGACGATAGGAGTCGTGCGTCATGTCGTCTTCGCGGCTCCACAACATCTTGACCGGTGCGCCCACCGCCTTGGAAATTTCCGCGGCGTCGATCGCATAGTCGACTTCCACGCGCCGGCCGAAGCCGCCGCCAAGGAAGGTCGTATGCACTTCGACCTGCTCGGGCTTCAACCCGGTCGCCGCGCCGACCACATGCGGGATCAGCTGCTGGAATTGCGTCGGGGTAATGATGACGGCCTTGTCGGCCTTGACGTCGGCCGTCGTGTTCTGCGGCTCCATCGGCGAGTGCGACAGGAACGGCAGCTGGTAGGTCACCTCCACCGTCTTGGCTGCCCCGCTCATGCCCGTCTCGACGTTGCCGTGCTCGCGGAAAACCGCGCCCGGCTGTTCGCTGGCGGCGCGGATGCCTTCCCAGATCGACTTCGAATCGTTGTTAGCATTCGGGCCGGCATCCCACTGGATTTGCAGCAGGTCCTTGGCTTTCTTGGCCTGCCAGTAGGAATCGGCCACCACGGCGACGCCGCGGCTGTATTGCACGACCGCCTTGACGCCGGGCATGGACTTCGCGCGGGAGTCGTCGAAGCTCGCGACCTTGCCACCGATCATCGGCGCCATCGCGACGGCGGCGTACAGCATGCCGGGAACGCGCGTGTCGATGCCGAACTTGGCCTGGCCCTTGACCTTCGCTTCCGTGTCCAGGCGCTTTTGCTTGCTGTTGCCGACGACCTTGAACTGGCTGGACGGCTTGAGCGGGACATCCTTCGGCACTTCCATGCCGGACGCCTTGGCGGCGAGCTGGCCGTACGTCGCCTTCTTGCCACCCGGGCCCGTGACCATGCCGTCGGCGGCCTTGCATTTGCTCGCATCCACGTTCCACTCGCTGGCGGCCGCAGCCACGAGCATCATGCGGGCGGAGGCACCGGCCTTGCGCAGCTTTTCCCACGCATCGCGCACCGACGTAGAGCCGCCGGTGAGCTGGCCGCCGAGCAGCGCGTTGATGTAAACCTCGGCCGGGGGAGCAAACTCGACCTTGACCTTGTTGATGTCGACCTCGAGCTCTTCCGCAACGAGAACCGGCATGGACGTGTAGACGTCCTGGCCCATCTCGGAACGCGCCACCATGATCGTGATGGTGTTGTCGGCGCCGATCTTCACCCATGCGTTCGGGCTCGCTGTCGCGGCTTCCGCGGCGACGGCGACATTATGGCGGCCGGGCATGTAGAAGCCGAGAGCCAGTCCGCCGGCAACGGAGCCGCTGACTTTCAGGAAGTCGCGGCGGGTTTCATTCTTGATCGTGTTTTCCATTTGTCATCCCCCTCAGGCCATCTTCGCGGCTTGCTTGATCGCCGCGCGAATACGAGGATAGGTGCCGCAGCGGCAGATGTTGCCCGACATGAAGGCATCGATGTCTTCGTCGGACGGATTCTTGTTGGAAGCCAGCAGCGCGGAGGCCGACATCATCTGGCCCGGCTGGCAGTAGCCGCATTGTGGCACGTCCAGCGCGATCCATGCCTTCTGGACCTTGTGGTTGCCGCCGAGGCCTTCGATCGTCGTGACCTTCTGGCCGGCAACGGAGCCGATCGGGGTCTGGCAGGAGCGAACGGCCTGACCGTTCAGGTGCACCGTACAGGCGCCGCACAGTGCCTTGCCACAGCCGAACTTCGTACCAGTCATGCCGAGCGTATCGCGCAGCACCCACAGCAGCGGGGTGTCCGGCGCGACATCCACGCTCGTGCCTTTTCCATTTACGTTGAACGAGATTTTCATTGCAGAGCTCCCCCTGGTGAGGAATGAAGTTATATCGATGTAACGATTGAATAGTTACGCAGGCCAAAATACACGAACGCAGGGAGCGTTTCAACACTTCGCAGGACTTTGTTACGCAGGAGAAGCGATCGATGCGAAAGCGCGCAAACCCGTGCCAGGCGCGGGTTTGCGGGCCATGATCCCGGCAGGTGGAGCGCCGCTTCGGATGGCCGGGCCGACGAGCGAGGCGAAATCCGCAATGTTGCGCCGCAATAACCACGGAGCGAAACCGCGTCCGCGGTTCGCCCCGTGCAGGACTTCCGCCTAGCGATGCGGCTTTATGTCCTCGAACTTCTTCAATTCCAGTCGCGCGATCTGGTTGCGGTGGACTTCATCCGGGCCATCCGCCAACCGCAGGGTGCGGTTATGGGCATACATCATCGCCAGCGGGAAATCCTGCGAAACGCCGCCCCCGCCATGCGCCTGGATCGCCCAGTCCATGATCTGCTGGGCCATGTTCGGGCCGATGACCTTGATCATCGCGATCTCGGCCTTCGCCTGCTTGTTGCCGACCGTATCCATCATGTAGGCCGCCTTCAGCGTCAACAGGCGCGCCTGTTCGATCATCAGGCGCGATTCGGCGATGCGCTCATGCCAAAGGTTGTGCTCGACCACCGGCTTGCCGAAGGCCACGCGGCTTTTCAAACGCTTGCACATGAGCTCCAGCGCGCGCTCCGCCTGGCCGATGATGCGCATGCAATGGTGGATGCGGCCCGGGCCTAGCCTGCCCTGCGCGATTTCAAAGCCGCGCCCCTCGCCCAGCAGCATGTTCGATGCCGGCACGCGCACGTTTTCCAGCAGGACTTCCATGTGCCCGTGCGGGGCATCGTCATAGCCGAACACGCTGAGCGAACGCAAGACCTTCACGCCCTTGGCCTCCGCGGGCACCAGGATCATCGACTGCTGCTTGTGCCGGTCGGCGTTGTCGGGATCGGACTTTCCCATCAGGATGAAAATCTTGCAGCGCGGATCGCCGGCGCCGGACGACCACCATTTGCGCCCGTTGATGACGTATTCGTTACCGACGCGCTCGATGCGGCACTGGATGTTCGTGGCATCCGACGAGGCGACCTCCGGTTCGGTCATCAGGAAGGCCGAGCGGATTTCACCGTTCTGCAAGGGCACCAGCCATTGCTTCTGCTGCTCCGGCGTGCCATAGCGCAGCAACACCTCCATGTTTCCCGTGTCCGGCGCGGAGCAGTTGAACACCTCGGGCGCCCAGCTGCTGCGGCCCATGATTTCGCACAGGGGCGCATATTCAAGGTTGGTGAGCGTGCCACCGTGGTCCTTGGGCTGCCACAGGTTCCACAGGCCGGCCGCGCGCGCCCTGGGCTTGAGCTCCTCGACGATGCGAGTCGGAATCCAGGGGTTGCCCTTGGCGCGGTTCTGCGAAATCTCCTCGTAGAAGCGCACTTCCTGCGGCATGACGTGTTCCTGCATGAAGGCGGACACCTTCTTCTGCAGGTCCTTGACCTTGTCGGAATACTCGAAATTCATTGCTGTTCCTCGAATGGATGGTCGGAACGCGGGATGGATGCGGGCAAGCCGGCAACCGCAGGCGCGTTGTAACGCGTCGCAGGCGCTGACGCCGGGCCCGTTCTCCTCCCCCGTGATGTTGTTATGCGTTCCGGCAACGGCCGGACACCGAAGTATGACACCGGGCAGGCCGCTTTTTAACCCCGGCTTTTCGCTTTCAGGCGGGCGATCCGGGTTGCTCCGTCGGCGGCGTGATTTCGAACCTCGAGATGGCTTCGCGCAAGAAGCCGGGCAGCGGCGACGATTTTCGCGCGACCGGATCGGCATTCACGTAGACGAGCTTGCCCTCGATCAGCAACTCGTCGGCTCGCCGGATCTCGATGCGGAAATCGAAGCTCGATCTGCCCAGGCGCGCGACGCGCACGCACACATCGATTTCGTCGTCGTAAACCGCGGACGCGTGGTATTCGACCTCGGCCTTGCGCACGTAGAGGTCGGTACCGTGCTGCGCGAGCCCGTCCGGGTACGGATAGCCGAGCGCGCGATAGTACTCGGTGACGCCGACGTCGAAGTAGGTCAGGTAGTGTCCGTTGAAGACGATGCCCTGCCGGTCCACTTCCGCCCAGCGCACGCGCAACCGATGGATGAATCGAAAATCCTCTCTCGCCATCGCACGCGGCTCAGTCGAAACGATAAGCATCCATCGCCAGCACGCCAAAGGTGTGGCTGCGATGAATGCGACGGCCCGCGATACCTGGCGTGCCTGCGCCAGCGGCGACATAAATGGGCAGGAAGTGCTCCTCGCTCGGATGATTGCGCGCGGAGTCCGGCCCGACTTCGCGATAACGCAGGAAGTCCCCGGTTTTTCCGGATTCGATGGTCGTCGCCAGCCATTCCTGGAATCCCGTGACCCAACCCGGCGGCGGCTCACCTCTTTTGTGGCGGCCGAATTCGTAAAGATTGTGGGTAGCGCCGCCCGAAGAGAGGATCAGCACGCCTTCGTCGCGCAGCGGCCGCAAGGCTTCGCCGAGCGAAAGATGGTGGCGGGTGTCCTTCGGCGGCTGCACGCTCAACTGCGTAACGGGAATATCCGCATCCGGGTACATCAGCAAGAGCGGCACCCACGCGCCGTGATCGAGGCCGCGTGCCGAATGGACGTGCGCAGGGATATCCTTTTCCCGCAACAGCGCATCGACCCGGTGGGCGAGCGCCGGCGCGCCGCGGGACGCATACTTCATGCGGTACAACTCGGCGGGAAAGCCGTAGAAGTCGTGGATGGTTTCCGGCTGCGCGGCCGAACTGACCACGGGCTCGCTGCTTTCCCAATGCGCGGAAACGGCGAGGACGGCCTTCGGCTTGCCGAGCGTTTTCCCCAGGCCCGCAAGGAAATCGCGCGCGGGAACATCGTCGAGCGGCAGCGTCGGCGCACCGTGCGATACGAATATCGCCGGGAACCGCTCAGACATAGCGCCTGCCGATCCACTCGGCAACCAGCACCGGCTTGGCCTCGCCTTCGCATTCCATGGCGATATCCCAGGTCATTTGCGCGCCGCCTTCGATGCGCTGGAATTCCTTCAGCTTGAATCGCGCGCGCAAATTCGATCCCGCCTTCACCGGGGACGTGAAGCGCAGGCGGTTGAAGCCATAGTTCACGCCCATTTTCGTGCCGCCGAAATCCAGGGATTCGTTGATGAAGTGACTGAGCAGCGACATCGTCAGGAAGCCGTGCGCGATCGGCGCGCCGAAGGGCGATTCGCGCCGCGCGCGCTCCACGTCCACATGGATCCACTGGTGGTCGCCGGTCGCCTCGGCGAAGAGGTCGATGCGCTTTTGCGTGACTTCCAGCCAGTCGCTCACGACGACCTCCTGCCCCGCCTTCGCCGCCAGTTCCTCCAGGCTGCGGAATACCGCCTTCGCCATCTCCTCCTCCGTCGTCGCTTCGTCCCGCCGAAATGTACCGGAAACCCTGCGCAAGCGCATTGCGCACGCCAGATCGAGCCGCGACAATGCACGCTGGCGAAATCGCAAGCGGAGAATCGAATGCAAATCGGCATGGTGGGATTGGGTCGCATGGGCGCGAACATGGTTCGGCGCCTGGCGCGCGGCGGTGCCAAAGTCGCCGCCTTCGACGTGAGCGCGGCCGCGCGCGGCGCGCTCGAGAAAGAAAACGGGGTGACGCTGCACGCGGACCTGGCGGCATTGGTGGCCGCCCTGCCCGTGCCGCGCGTGGTGTGGGTGATGCTGCCCTCGGGCGACATCACCGAGCAGGCACTGGCGTCGCTCTCGAAGTTGCTCGCGAAAGGCGACGTGCTGGTCGATGGTGGCAACGCCAACTACAAGCATTCACAACGACGCGGTGGCTGGCTGTCCGGGCTTGGCCTGAGCTTTATCGACGCCGGCGTATCCGGCGGCGTATGGGGCCTGGAAAACGGCTACGCGCTCATGCTCGGCGGCGAAAAAGCCGCCTTCGCGAAGGTCGAACCCTTCGTAAAACTGCTGGCACCCGCGCCGGATCGGGGCTGGATCCATTGCGGCCCGGTCGGTTCCGGCCACTACGTGAAAATGATCCACAACGGCATCGAATACGGAATGATGCAGGCCTACGCGGAAGGCCTGTCGATGATGAAAGCCAAGAAGGAATTCAATCTCGACCTCGCCGCGGTCACCGAGATGTGGCGCCACGGCAGCGTGGTGCGCTCCTGGCTGCTGGACCTGACGGCTGAATTCCTGAAAGACGGCCAGGCGCTCGATTCCATCAGTCCCATCGTCGCCGACTCCGGTGAAGGCCGCTGGACGGCGATCGAAGCCGTCGAACTCGGCGTGCCCGCGCCGGTCATGAGCCTGGCACTCATGGCGCGCTTCGCCAGCCAGGGCCAGGACGACTATGGCTCGAAGCTGCTCGCGAAAATGCGCGCGGGCTTCGGCGGCCACGCGGTGCAACCGGCGAAATCGAAATGATCGTCGTGCTCATGGGCGTGTCCGGTGTGGGCAAGACCACCATCGGGCAAGCGCTTGCCGAACGCACCGGCTGGCGCCTGTACGACGCCGACGAATTTCACTCCGCGGCGAACATCGAGAAAATGCGCAACGGCATCGCGCTGCAGGACGAAGACCGTTGGCCGTGGCTCGACAGCATGCACGCAATGCTGGCGGAAAAGCACGCCAGGAACGAAAGCGTGCTGCTGGCTTGCTCCGCGCTGAAGCAGAAGTATCGCGACAGGCTGGCGCAAGGCGGATTGCCGATCCGCTGGGTCTACCTGAAAGGAAGCTTCGAGCTCATCCGCAGCCGCCTGGAAGCGCGCAAGAACCACTATATGAAAGCGGGCTTGCTGGAATCGCAGTTCGCGGCGCTGGAAGAACCAAAGGACGCGCTCGTCGCGGACATCGGCGAAGATCCCGCAGGCATCGCCGATTTCATTCTTGGCCGGTTGCAACCGGCCAAGGATTCCAAAGGCCCGCGTACCGTCAGGTCTTGAACCGCGCCGCGACCGCGGCGCTTTCGCGCACGAGCAGATGCTGGTCCGAGGTCACCGCGACGAATTGCGCGCCGTGCTCGATCCAGCGCTTGGAATCGGCCTCGTTGAAGGCGAGGATGCCCGGCACCTTGCCGGTTTTCTTGATGCGGGTCAGCGCATCCGCCATCGCGGCCTGCACTTCCGGGTGGGCGGGGTTGCCGAGGTGCCCGTAGTCCGCCGCGAGGTCCTGCGGGCCGATGAAAATGCCGTCGATGCCGTCGATCGCGGCCATTTTCTCGATTTCCGAGACCGCGGCCCGCGTCTCTACCTGCACCATCAGCAGGATTTCGTCGTTCGCATGCTCGAAATAATCCTTGACCCGTCCGAAGCGGTTCGCGCGTGAATTCGCCGATACGCCGCGTATGCCTTTGGGCGGATAGCGCACCGCCGCCACCGCGCGCTTTGCCTCTTCCGCGCTCTGGACGTAAGGCAGGATCAGGGATTGCACGCCCACGTCGAGCAGGCGCTTGATGAATACCGTGTCGTTCCAATAGGCGCGCACGAGCGCGGCCGTCGGATAAGCGGCAATGGCATGCAATTGGTGATGCACGTTCTGCAGGTCGGCCGGCGCGTGTTCGGTATCCACCAGCACCCAATCGAAACCCGCCGATGCGCAAATTTCCGCCGAGACGTGGCTCGCGAGGCTCAGCCAGCAACCGGTTTGCGTGCGCCCCGCGCGCAGCGCGCGCTTGAGCTGATTGATCGGCATGTCCATTTTTTTCTCCCGGAATGTTGTGTTGTTCGACCCGGGAATTGTAACCGCTCTTTGACAGCCCCCTTCGCGCGCCCGACAATGCGCGCTCCCCGGAGAATCCGCATGAGCACATTGAATTTCGAAGGCGTCTATCCCATCCTCGCCACGCCTTTCAATGAGGATGAAGGCCTCGACCTCGAATCCTTCGACCGGCTGATCCGCTTCATGGGAGGCTTAAGCGTCGAGGGCGTCACCATCCTGGGCGTGCTCGGCGAAGCGAACCGGCTCATGGACGGCGAACGCGAGTCGCTGATTCGCACGGCCGTGAAGGCGGCGGGACAGATGCCCGTCATCGTCGGCGCCAGCCATAGCGGCACGCGCGCCGCGCGCGAGCTGTCGCAAATGGCGGAGTCGCTCGGCGCGAAGGCCGTGATGGTGTCGCCGCACGCCGAAGCGGTGCCGAACGAGGATCGCGTCTTCGAGTACTACAAGACGATCGCCGACGGCGTGAAAATCCCGATCGTTGCGCAGGACCATCCTGCCTCCACGCAGGTGCACATGACCGCCGCGCTCCTGCTGAAGCTCGTGCGTGAAATTCCGCAGATTGCGAGCATCAAGGAAGAGGCCGTGCCGACCGCGCCGAAAATCCGCGCATTGATCGCGGGCATGAAGGAACGCCGCATCCCCATCCTCACCGGCCTTGGCGCGCTGTATGGACTGTTCGACCTGGAGGCAGGATCGAGCGGCTTTAATACCGGGTTCGCTTTTCCGGAAGCGCTGACGGCGATGGTGAAGGCCGCGCGCGCGGGAGACTGGAAACGGGTGCGCGAAGTCTATGCGCGCTTCCTGCCGCTGATCGTGTTCGAGCAGCAGCCCGGCGTCGCGGTGCGCAAGGAAATCCTGAAACTTCGCGGCGCGATCAGCCACGGCAAGGTGCGCCATCCAGGCGCCGCACTACAACCCGCGACCGCGGACCAGTTGCGCAAGCTGATCGACTCCATCCTGCCGGGGCAAGACCTCTCGAAGCCGATAACGGTCTAGCGACCGGTCAGTGCTGGTTGTCCAGGTCCGAGATGCGTGCCCCGTAGGCGTCGAGCATGCACTGGACGTCGTTGCAGATGTCACGCGAATCGCGCATCCAGGCGCGCTGGCTGTCGATCAACAGCTCCGGACTGATGCCACGGTTTAGCGCCTCGCGAAATGCGATTGCCAGGCGCTGGTCTGCCTGTTCGAGCCGCGCATTCGAACAAAGCAGTTTTTCGAAATTCGTCTTCGCGCGGCTGCAATCCGTGACAGCCATCGCGATCGCGGGCAGCGACAGCGCGACGGCAATCGCGGTGGCCGCGGCCTTCACACCAGCAATCTCCCGTCTTCGAGCACGGGTACGGCGTCCATCGCGCTCAAGCGCGCGGCAAATTGCACTTCGTGCGTGAGGTTGCGCTCCGCCATCATGCGCCCGACGCGCGCGCGCATGAGGCAATCCGCGGCGTCTTCGCTGCGGAACAGGCTGCGGGCCGCCAGCGCGGCATCCGAGAAATCGCTGGCTTCGTCCAGCTCGCGCGACAGCAGATCGACGAAATAGCCCGCGCCGTAAAGGTCTTCGAGGTTGACCATGCCCATCGAACCGGAACAAACGACCAGGATGGTCTTGCCGGGATGATCCTTCAGCACGCGCTTGACCACAGCTTCGCCGTTCAATAGCGCCCCTGCGTAGACATGGTCGGCGCGCGACGATTGCCGCAGCGCGACCGTTCCGTTCGTCGTCGAGTAAATCAGCTTGCGTCCCGCGATCTTCTCCTCGAGCAGGGCGAGCGGCGTCGGCGAGGCAAATCCCGGCAGCGTTTCCGCGTACAGCTCGCCTGCCAGCACGTAGCTCCCCTCCGGATGCTTCTGTGCTTCCGCACGCGCGCCGGCCTCGTCCAGCGTCGGGATGACTTCACTGGCGCCGTTCTCCAGCGCCGTGATGATGGTCGACGTCGCGAACAGCACATCGAGCACGATGGCGACCTTGCCTTCGAGTTTTTCGTGGTCGAGATCTTCCTTGCGATAGATCACGTGCACCTTGTGCTTGAACAGCATGCTCACGTGGCGGCACTCCCCGGTTCGCGCCGGCGGAACATCCCGTAGCCCTGCATCGACATGACCATTTCCCCGTTCTGGTTGAAGACTTCCCATAGATTGTTGACGATGCCGATGTCGGGCCGGCTTTTCGAGGCACGACTCTCCAGTGTCGTGCGCTGCGCGCGAATCGTGTCGCCCGGCCGCACCGGCTTGAGCCATTTGAGATTGTCGATGCCCGGCGAACCGACACTCGCCGATTGCAGCATGTAGGTATCGCACATCATGCGCATCACCATCGCGCAGGTATGCCAGCCGCTGGCGATCAGTCCGCCATACATCGATGCCTTTGCGGCCGCCTCGTCGACATGAAAAGGCTGCGGGTCGTACTGCTTCGCGAACGCGATGACCTCGTCGCGATCGACCAGCCTGCCGCCGATCTGCTCGACCTCGCCGACCTTGAAATCCTCCCAGTACCTCATGTCCCGCGCTCCGCGCGGGACCGTGACGACGTGCCCGCCGTAAATGCCGCGACTGCCGTGCCCGACTTCGCTGGGTGCCCGGCTTTGCCCATAACTGCCGTGACTATCGTGACTGTCGTGCTTTTCACCCCTCACTCCTCACCCTTCTCCCCTCACTTCTTTTCATATTTGTACCAGCCGCGCCCGGCTTTCTTGCCGTTGTATCCGGCCTGCACCATGCTCTTCAGCAGCGGCCGCGGCAGGAAGCGTGGCCCGTACGCACCGTGCAGGATTTCCTGCACTTGTAGCGACAAGTTGTTAGTCACCGCGTCGGACAACTCGAACGGCCCGATCGGATGGCCCAGCCCAAGCTTGCAGGCGATGTCGACTTCTTCGGGTGTCGCAACACCTTCCTCGACCAGTCGCACGGCCTCGATCATGAATGCGTGCAGCACGCGGTTGACAGCAAAGCCGACAACGTCCTTCACGCGAATCGGCGTCTTGCCGGCTTCCTTGCAGGCGGCGATTACGTTGTCGACGACTTCCGGCGCCGTGTCGATCGCGGGAATGACTTCGACGAGTTTCATGCGCGATACGGGAGAAAAGAAATGCGTGCCGAGGAAATCGCGGCGGCGCTCCGGCTTCACGTACGACGACAGGCCGGTGTTGGAAATCGTGGACGTGTTGCTCGCGATGACACAGCCCGGCTTGCAGATGCCGTCCAGCTTGCGGAAAACCTCGGCCTTGACGGGTTCAGACTCGAACACCGCCTCGATGACGAGGTCGCGATCCGAATAGGCCGACAGGTCGGTCGTGGTTTTCAGGCGGGCCAGCGTCGGCTGCACGTCCGCGTCCTTGTAGAATCCGCGGCCCACGCCCTTGACCAGGATTTTTTCGAGGTTGTCCTTCGCGCGCTTCAAGCCCTCTTCGCTCGTGTCGTTCAGCAGCACATCCTTGCCTGCCAGCGCGAACACCAGCGCGATTTCCGATCCCATCAAGCCTGCGCCAACCACTCCGACTTTTTCAATCATTTTCACCATCCAACCAATAAACGAATCTCACCGCAGAGGCGCAGAGGGCACAGAGAAAAGCGATACAGGAGAACAGTTGCATCACGTCTTCGGGAGTTTGGCCCAGAGGCAATGCGGACACTATCAATTCCCGGCATTAAATTGATGTTTGCCTGTTTTTCCTCTGCGTTCTCAGCGCCTCTGTGGTGCAAAAATCTAGATTTTCACCCAGGACTTGCGCGGCGACTTCATATGCGCCGCCGGCTGGCCTTCCTTCATCCCCGCAAAACGCGCGCGCTGCTCGGCTGCATTGCCGAACAGGATGTCGATGGCGGTCAGGCGCTTGAAGTAGTGGCTGACGTCGAGCTCGTCCGTCATGCCCATGCCGCCGTGGAGCTGGATGGCCTGCTGCCCGACGAAGCGCCCCGCCCTTCCGATCATTTCCTTCGCGGCGGCGATGCTGCGCCGGCGCTCGGCGACATCCGCGCTGTCAACCTTGGACGCCGCAAGCAAGGCCATCGACCGCGCCTGCTCGACTTGCACGAGCATGTCGACCGCGCGGTGCTGCAGCGCCTGGAAGCGTCCGATCGGTTGGCCGAACTGCTGGCGCGTCTTCAGGTATTCGACGGTCTTCGCATGCAGCGCGTCCATGACACCGACCGCTTCCGCGCAAAGCGCGGCCATCGCGCGGTCCGCCACGGCTTCGATGAGCGGCATCGCCTGGTCGAGCGTGCCGATCACGGATTCCGGTCCGACCTTTACGCCGGCGAATTGCAGATCGAGTGCGCGCGTGCCCTCGAACAGCGGATACTCCTGCCCGACGAGATTTTCTTCGTCCGCGTTGACGATGAACAGGGTCACGCCGCGCGGATCCGCGGCACTTCCGGCCGTGCGCGCGGAAACGATGAACTTGTCTGCGACCGAACCATGCAGCACGAGGGTCTTGGCCCCATCGAGCACGAAATGGTTGCCCTCGCGCGTGGCGCGCGTTTCAACGTAACCCAGATCGAACCGGGCATTGCCTTCCGCATGCGCGAACGCGAGGAGCAGCGAGCCGTCGATGATGCTTGGCAGCAGCGCTTGTTTGTGCGCCTCGTTGCCGCCGAGCGCGATGCATCCCCCCGCCAGCACAACCGTCGCGAGGTAGGGTTCCAGCGCGAGGCTGCGCCCGATCGAATCCATGACCAGCATGGTTTCGACGCCTCCTCCGCCGAAGCCGCCGTCTTCCGGCGCGAACGGCACGCCAAGCACGCCGAGTTCCGCGAGACCCTGCCAGAGCTGCGCGCTCATCGGCTGGCGGTCCGCCAGCATCTTGCGGCGTTGCTCGAAGCTGAAATTTTTCTCGAGGAAGCGCGACACGCTGTCCTTGAGCATGGTCTGTTCTTCGGTCAGGCTGAAGTCCATCTGAGCCTCCTCACAGTCCCAGGACCATCTGCGCAATGATGTTGCGCTGGATCTCGTTGGAACCGCCGTAGATCGTGGTCTTGCGATAGTTGAAGTAACGCGACGCCAGCGGTGCCGCGTAGTCAGGGCCGGGACGCTCGCCGATCCAGTGGTCGCCCCACGCCATCGGCAGATACGGCAACGCGAAGGGGCCGACCGCATCCATCATCAGCTCGGTGAGCTCCTGCTGGATTTCCGTGCCCTTGATCTTCAGGATCGAGGCTTCCGGCCCCGGCGCCTTGCCGTCGCGATCGGCGCTCGCCACCCGCAGGCATGTAATCTCGAGCGCCATCAGGTCGATCTCGACCTTCGCGATGCGATCGCGGAACAATGGATCTTCGATCAGCGGACGCCCGCCTTCCTGCTCCTGCGAGGCGATGTGCTTGAGGTAATTCAGCTCGCGCTTGGACGCGCCCACGCCGGCGATGCCGGTACGCTCGTGCGACAGCAGAAACTTCGCGTAGGTCCAGCCGCGGTTCTCCTGGCCGACGAGGTTCTGCGCCGGCACCTCGACGTTCTCGAACCAGATTTCGTTGACCTCGTGCTCGCCGTCGAGCGTGATGATCGGCCGCACCGTGATGCCCGGCGAATGCATGTCGATCAGCAGGAAGGAAATGCCGTCCTGCTTCTTGCCTTCCGTCGACGTGCGGACGAGGCAAAAGCACATGTCGGCGAACTGGCCGTGCGTGTTCCAGGTCTTCTGGCCGTTGACGATGTACTTGTCGCCTATTCGCTCGGCGCGCGTCTTCAGCGACGCGAGGTCGGAGCCCGAGCCCGGCTCCGAGTAGCCCTGGCACCACCAGTCTTCGCTCGACAGGATGCGCGGCAGGTAGTGCTTCTTCTGCTGCTCGCTGCCGAAAGCGATGATTACCGGCCCGACCATGTGCAAGCCGAAGGGTGTCAGGCGCGGCGCGCCGGCCGCGGCGGCTTCATCTTCGAATATGAATCGCTGGATGGGCGTCCACGCAATGCCGCCGTGCTCGACCGGCCAGCCGGGCGCAAGCCAGCCTTTTTCGAACAGGATCTTTTGCCAGCGAACGTAGTCTTCCTTGCCGAGGCGCTTGTGCTCGAGCACCTTGCGCGAGAGATCACCGGGCAGTTTGGCGCGAATGAACTCGCGCACTTCGCTGCGGAACGCGTTCTCTTCCTGCGAATAGTTCAGATCCATTGGCGTAGGCCCATTTGCGGAAACGTCTCCATCGGGGAAGCATCCTGGCGGGATCGGGCACGCGGCGAAAAAAGCCGTTTTGCCGCGGGCTTGAAGGATAAGCGATGGCCGGAGGGCAGGCAAATCCGGCTGGCTCGCGTGCTGCGCGCGGCACTATAATGACCACGTAAATCAACGAATTTGCACGGCCCCGCCCGGGGCTGCCCGAGGAGGACACCGCCATGAACATGCCGGACGAAAAAGCCCTGCGCCACCTGAATGCCTCGCTGAACCTTGATTCGCTTTGGATTCCCTTCACCGCCAACCGGCAGTTCAAGGCCGCGCCGCGCCTGCTGGTCTCGGCGAAAGACATGCACTTCCAGACGCACGATGGGCGCAAGCTGCTCGACGGCATCGCCGGCCTCTGGGCGGTCAACGCCGGCCACTGCCGCAAGCCGATCGTCGAGGCGATCCAGCGCCAGGCGGAAACCCTGGACTACGCAACCGGTTTCCAGATGCACCACCCCGTCGCCTTCCAGGCCGCCGAAAAACTCACCGCGATCACGCCCGCCGGCCTGAACCGCGTGTTCTTCACGAATTCCGGCTCGGAGGCCGTCGATACCGCGTTGAAAATGGCGCTCGCCTACCATCGCGCGCGCGGCGAAGGCACGCGCCGCATGCTGATCGGTCGCGAGCGCGGCTATCACGGCGTGGGATTCGGCGGCATTTCGGTCGGCGGCATGGTCGGCAACCGCAAGACCTTCGGCAGCATGCTTGGCTCCGTCGATCACATCCGTCATACACACGATGCGCGCAATCTCTACTCGAAGGGTGTGCCCGAGCACGGCGCGGAACTCGCGGACGACCTCGAACGCATGGTGCAACTGCACGACGCTTCCAACATCGCGGCCGTGATCGTCGAGCCGGTGGCCGGCTCGACCGGCGTGCTGCTGCCGCCGAAGGGCTACCTGCAAAAGCTGCGCAGCATATGCGACAAGCACGGCATCCTGCTGATATTCGATGAAGTCATCACCGGCTTCGGCCGCACCGGCAAGGCGTTCGCGTCACAAACCTTCGGCGTCACGCCGGACCTCATGACTTGCGCAAAGGCGCTGACGAACGCCGCCGTGCCGATGGGCGCGGTGGTCGCGAAGCAGCAGATCTACGACACGTTCATGGAAAAGGGCGGCCCGGAAAACGCGATCGAGTTCGCGCACGGCTACACCTATTCCGGGCATCCGCTGGCCGCGGCCGCGGCGTGCGCCTCGCTCGATTTGTTCCGCGACGAAAAGCTGTTCGCACGCGTGGAAGAACTGGCACCCTACTGGGAAAGTGCCGCGCATGCGCTGAAGGGTTCTCCGCACGTGATCGACATTCGCAACATCGGCCTCGTGGTGGGCATCGAGCTGCAACCGAGGGAAGGCAAGCCGGGTGCGCGCGCGTTCGACGCCTTCCTGCGCGCCTACGAGAAAGGCGTGCTGATCCGCACCACCGGCGACACCATCGCCATGTCGCCGCCCTTCATCATCGAGAAGGCCCAAATCGACCAGTTGTTCGACACCGTGCGCGACGTGTTGAAGACGCTTCCTTAAATAAATCTGGACCACGGAGAGCACGGAGAACACTGAGAGGAAATTACAGAAACTGGAATTGCGCTTCCTCGGATGTCGCGATCAGATTCGTTGGTTACCAGTTTGTTGCCGTTATTTCTCCGTGCTCTCCGTGTCCTCCGTGGTGAACGCTCTTGGGGAATTATTGAATGAAATTCGTCATCGCCCAGATGCAGCACGAGACGAACACGTTTTCGCCCGTGCCCACGCCTTGGGAGGAGTTCGGCCCGAACGGACCTTATCTCGGACGCGACGCCTTCGAGGCCATGCAGGGCAAGAACATGGCGATGGCCGCCTTCCTCGACCTCGCCAAAAAGATCGGCGCGGAAGTTTCTACGCCGGTGGCGGCCTGGGCCAACCCCAGCGGGCCGGTCGACGGCAAGGCGCATGACCGCATGTGCGAAGCGATCTGCGCCGAGGTCGCGAAAGGCTGTGACGCCGTGCTTCTGGACCTGCACGGGGCCATGGTCGTCGCCGATCGAACCGATGACGGCGAAGGTACCCTGCTCGAAAAAATCCGCGCCGTCGCGCCGCGCGTGCCGATCGCCGTCTCTCTCGATCTGCACGCGAACATGACCGAGCGCATCGTGCGCAACTGCGACGTGCTGACCGGCTACAAGACCTATCCGCACATAGACCAGTACGAATCGGGCAAGCTCGCCGGCGACATCATGATGCGCATGCTGGAAGGCAAGGTGAAGCCGGTCATCGCCTGGGGAAACGCACCCATCCTCGCGCAAACCCTGCGCCAGAACACGTCCGAGGGCGCGATGAAGGCCTTCGTCGAGGCCGCGCACGCCGCGGAACACAACGGCCTGCTCGCCGCCACCGCTTTCGGCGGCTTCCAGATGGCAGACATTCATGACGCAGGCTTGAGCGCTGTGGTCGTGGCCGATGGCAACAAGGCGGCGGGCATGAAAGCGTGCAACGACATGCTCGACGTCGCGTGGTCGCAAAAAGAAGATTTCATTTATCGCGGTCGCCCGCTCGACCAGGCGCTCGCGGAAGCGAAACGGCTGGGCGAACAATCCGGCGGGCCTATCCTGCTGCTGGACCACGCGGACAATTGCGCGTCCGGCTCGACGCAGGACACGATGTACGTACTCAAGGAAGCGCTGCGCCAGGGTCTCACCGATATCGCGGTCGCACCGGTCCGCGATCCTGAAGCCGTGGCGCAAATGGTTCAGGCCGGCATCGGCGCGAAAGTCACGCTGCCGGTCGGCGGCAAGATGGACATGCCCTCGATCCGGCGCAAAGGCGAGCCGCTGACCTTGACCGGCACCGTCAAGAACATTACCGACGGCGAGTACACCATCACCGGCCCGCAATTCACCGGCATGCGCTGCTTCATGGGCCGCACCGCCGTGCTCGATACCGGGAGCGCGCTGGTCGTGATCTCCGAGCGCAACCAGGAGCCGTGGGACCGCGGCGTGTTCGAGAGCGTGGGCATAGACCCGCGCAAGCATCGCTACCTGTTGCTGAAGTCGCGCATGTACTTCCGCCCGGTGTTCATCCCGATCTCGAAGGGCATGGTGTTCTGCGACGCGCCCGGCGTCTCGTCCTCGGACTGGACGCAGTTCGACTATCGCAAGCTTCGCCGGCCGATTTATCCGCTCGACGACAATTTCGCCAACGGCCGCCTCGCCGCGGCCTGACAACGCATCCAGAAGGAGAACCGACGTGAACAAACCCCTGAACCAGGCCGCCGTGCTGGAAGAAATCCGTCACTACATCCACGGCAAAGATGTTGCCGGCACCAGCGGGCGCTTCGGCGACGTCTTCAATCCGGCGCTGGGCAGTGTGAAGGCCCGCGTGCCGTTCGCGACCGAGGCGGAAGTGTCGGCAGCCGTCGAGTCGGCGCAGAAGGCCCTGCCCGGCTGGGCCGCGACGCCGCCGCTGCGGCGCGCCCGCGTGATGTTTCGCTTCAAGGAATTGATCGACCAGAACGCGGACAAGATCGCCGAGATCATCACCAGCGAGCACGGCAAGGTCTTGTCCGATGCGAAAGGCGAAGTTACTCGCGGCCTGGAGGTCGTCGAATTCGCGTGCGGTATTCCTCATCTGCTCAAGGGCGAATACTCTGAGCAGGTCGGCACCGGCATCGACAGCTACTCGGTGCGCCAGCCGCTGGGCGTGTGCGCCGGCATCACGCCGTTCAACTTCCCGGCGATGGTGCCCATGTGGATGTTCCCGCTGGCCATCGCCTGCGGCAACACCTTCATATTAAAGCCCTCCGAGCGCGATCCGTCCGCCGGCGTCTTCCTCGCGAAATTACTGAAGGAAGCCGGCCTGCCCGACGGCGTGTTCAACGTCGTGCATGGCGACAAGGTCGCCGTGGATGCGATCCTGAACGACAAGCGCATCTCGGCCGTGAGCTTCGTCGGCTCCACGCCCATCGCGGAATACATATATCGCACCGGCACGGCGAGCGGCAAGCGCGTGCAGGCCCTCGGCGGCGCGAAGAATCACCTCGTCGTGATGCCGGACGCCGATCTCGAGCAGGCCGTCGACGCACTCATCGGCGCGGCCTACGGCTCTGCGGGCGAGCGCTGCATGGCGATCTCGGTTGCGGTCGCGGTCGGCAACGTCGCCGACAAGCTGGTCGCGAAGCTGGCTGAGCGCGCGAAGTCCTTGAAGATCGACACCGGCATGAACGACGCCGCGGAAATGGGCCCGCTGGTCACGAAGCAGGCTCTCGAACGTGTGGGCGGCTACGTGGACCAGGGCGTCAAGGAAGGCGCGAAGCTGGTCGTCGATGGCCGCGGCCTCAAGGTCAAGGGACACGAGGACGGCTTCTTCATCGGCGGCTGCCTGTTCGACAACGTCAAGCCAGGCATGAAGATCTACAACGAGGAAATATTCGGGCCGGTGCTATCCGTCGTTCGCGTGCCGGATTTCGAATCCGCGCTCAAGCTCATCAACGAGCACGAATTCGGCAACGGCGTCTCGCTGTTCACGCGCGACGGCGATTGCGCGCGCGAATTCGCCACGCGCGTGCAGATCGGCATGGTCGGCATCAACGTGCCGATCCCGGTGCCCGTGGCCTTCCACAGCTTCGGCGGCTGGAAGCGCTCGCTGTTTGGCGACCACTACGCATACGGCACCGAGGGCGTGCGCTTCTACACGCACCTGAAAACCATCACCTCGCGCTGGCCCACGGGTATACGTGCCGGCGCCGAGTTTGTCATGCCGACGATGAAGTAGCGGCATGAGCAGGAAGCAGGGTCTGCCGGAGCGCGGAAGAGGGGCCCCGTGCATTTATGGGGATCTGACCGCAAAGGCAGACAATAGCGGCCGGCAGCCCCAAGCGTCCATCTCGGGTCGCATCCCCATCAACATCGATGTGGCCCCTGCTCCGCCTCATCGGCCGCCCCGCTTTGCGGGGATGCGACCGCCCGCGATTGCCGCCGGCTGCCGAATCGACATTGACTCGATAGCCGCTGGCAGCAATGAGGCAGCATGCGATGAGAGGTGAGGGGTAAGGAGTAAAGAGTGAGGGGTGACAACATGAAATCGATTTGGGCTATCGCCCTTCTTGTGCTGCTCTCTGCTTGCGGCAAAAGCGATCAGCCGCCCGCGCCAAAGACCGACGCGACGGACACGCATCCGGTCAAGAACGTCGACGCCCTGCCGTCCGGCACGATCCGGGAAGGCGCCAAGACGATGAACAACGCGGCCGATCTCGGCAAGCAGCTCGAGCAGCAGAAGCAGGATCGCGAGAAGAATTCCGAAAGCAAGTAAGGCGAACCGGCATGGCGAAAATCACGGATGTAGCGGCACTGCGCGAATTGCTCGGCACGCCGAACGAATATGTTCGCCAGAAGATCCATTCCGAGCTCAACGCCCGCGCGATGGATTTCATCCGAAAATCACCGCTGCTGTTCCTCTCCTCCGCCGACGAGCACGGCATCCCCACAGTCTCGCCGAAGGGCGACCCGGCGGGCTTCGTCCATATCGAAGACAGCCGCACGCTGCTGATTCCCGAGCGCAAGGGCAACAAGCTCATTTTCACGCTGACCAACATCCTGGCCAATCAAGCCGTCGGCCTGATATTCCTGGTGCCCGGCACCGGCGAGACGCTACGCGTCCAGGGCGAAGCGGAACTGCTGGACGATGCCGACCTGTGCGCGAAAGTCGAGGCTCGTGGCGCAAAGGCGCTGCTCGTCATTCGCGTGCGCATTACCGCGTGTTATTTCCATTGCGCAAAGGCCTTCCTGCGCAGCGAACTGTGGAATCCCGAAAGCTGGCCGGAGAAGCTGAAGATTTCCTTCGGCGAGGAGATCGCCGAAGCCGGCGGCCTTCGCCGCGAATCGATCGAGGAATTCGATCGCGGCGTCGCGGGGCGGTACAAGACGGACCTCTAATTTACATAGTGCTGGAGAATGCCGTACTCGTTGGAAGCCGCGGCGGGTACTGGGGCGTCCAGCTAGTAGTGCGCAGTATTGCGAATCAGCGAGTTACGGGGCCGAGCAGTCCGGCAAATGCTGAAAATCTATCTCGTTATCGACAATTCGGTACTGAGCGGGTACTGCGGTCTGGTCGCCGTGGCATCGGTGCGATGCGTTACGAGTTTAGGTTTTGCGCGCGAGGGTTGCGAGACGCTCCCGTAGCTGCTCGCCGTTTATCAGTTCGAGACGGCGCTGCATCTGTGGCTTTAGCAGAATGTCATCGCGTAGGCGCGGCGCAAAATCAGACGTGGTGGTGAGGAAGCCCTTCGATGCCCCATCTGCCTCTACGACGCCCAACAGCGCCCGCACATCATCGGCAGTGACCAAATGCCCGGGTTTGTACGCCTTCACTTGGTCGATTACCCGCACCGTGCCAAGTCCCCTTTTCGTCGCAATGACGTCGCGCCCGAAATCACCGCTCCTAGGTGTCAAGATCACATCGTCGTAGCCAGCCTTCTTGTACGCTCCCGCAATGAATTCCTCCCATTCCCTTGGCCCCAGCTGGTGCATCGCCGTCGGATCGCGGTTTATCAGTTCGACGAAATTTGTCCAAAAGGGAGTGACGGCTTCAATGAGGGTGCCCTCGTGCGTTTTCGCACCCGGGACTACGATCATCTGAACCAGCAATTCGCCAGACCGGCCGACTTCCCGTTCTGCTTTCTGACCCGCGAGCGATAGTGAGCCTGTTCCTGGCCGGATCAGCTGATTCATCATGGCCGTTTGAATTCGGCGTGCCTGTTCATTGGCTTCTCGGTGGTCAAGCGCGAACTTCAACCTCAGAAGTATATCCCCACCGTCTTCCCAGTCTGCTTGCATGTCGGCACCTCTTCGTTTACCCATTCGAAAAGCGCACTGCGCTGTGAAAAACAACGGTGCACCGTTTGCACTCCTGCATTTCTGTTTTGAGCAGGCTTCCGCTTTTTCCCTTCACCCATACGTGGCCGAAGTCTTCACAGCCGCCAATCGAGCACAGAAATGTCACCGTATCGCATAGCTTCGGCGATCCGTTGTCTCCCAGATATACTTCTTTGTCATTCCCTGACCGTACTGTACTAATATACAGTCTTTCGCTAACGACATGGGGCGAATCCATGCTTTTCCGAATTGACGGTTCCGCAACTAATTTGCTCGGAACGTTTCACTTGATGCCAAAGTCGCACAAAATTCCGTCCAAGTGGCGAGCGATAGCGCGGCAAGCGACGCGACTTGTGCTAGAAGTTGCGCCCCATGAACAATCGGCAGCGCCCTTTAAACGCAAAGGGAATGGCAACCTACGTGAGGAACTCGGGGAAGAGCGATATGAACGCGTCGAGGCAATCTGGAAAACAATGAAGAATCCTCCGCAGATGTCAGAATGCGAGCCGTGGCGTATAGGGCTCGCACTGGGCTTTCGCCCGTTCAATCGACTGGGCTTCCTTCACGAATTTGGTTGTGAGATGCAACTCATAGAGGAAACGCACGCACACGCGCATAAACCATTATCCCTTGAGGATTCATCGGTTGCTCCCGAAGCGTTTCGACGTACTCCGCTTAACGAACAGTGCGATTTTATCGATTACACACTTGAGAAAAATTGCGAAGCCAGCGAATTAGCGCGATACACCGCATGGCGGAAGAACGATCCCGATAAATTCCTTGCCGCACTTGAAACATTCCTTAGTCGATTCCCAGAGTCAAATGAAGAAGTAGTGATCGCTCGGAATAAGGCTTGGCTGCCACAAATAATCGATCATGTGAACAGTCCAGCTCCTTTCCTGATCGCGGTCGGCTCATTGCACATGGTGGGTCCGGAATCGATTCCCAAGTTACTGCGACATAAGGGCTACACGGTTGCGCACGTTCGCGACGCAAAGTAGGTGAAATCAAATCGGCGAAGCAACCGTACTTCCTGCACTTGGGCGGCCAACCGGCGTTTGTATTCGCCGGCCTGATGTCGCGCCACAAGTCGAAGGGTGACAGCGAAGAAACTATTCTGACGGCCGCAATCGTTACCAAAGCCGCGGAGGACACTGCGGTCGAAGTACATGACCGCATACCGGTGATACTGCCGAAGGTAATGGAAAGTGCCTGGCTAGATCGCGAACAGCAGGACGAGAAAGTGGCGCTAGAAATGGCGCAGAGTGTTGCCGTAAAGGATGTCGACTTCTATGCCGTTAGCTCGCGCGTGAACAGTTCGAAGAGTGTTGGCGCCGAACTAATTGAGCCGTACGCAAATCCCGCCTAATTAATCTCGAAGCGACATGCGGTAGGAATCGAATAATTCGTAACAACTATCTGCTGGAAACAAATTGGTTGGATCTGACTGCTGTGGCACCCTCTTAATTTCGGATACCCGACTTAAACGCTTTTTGACGATACTCATATCCTGCGCAGAAATTCCGCGTCTAGTGAAGTAGACCGCTTTAACTTTGCTTGGAATGTCCTCCGAAAGAATTTTCATGTTGTTTTCATGAAATGCACAACCAAGAAAGACCAAGACTTCAGCATCGCTAACGATTTTCCTTATTGCCGCGAGACCTTCTTCGTCATCTATACGCTCTGTATATGTTCGGAGATTCTTTAGCAAGTCGCTCACATCCGGGAAGGAGTCGCGGCCAAATTCTACGATGCGGGACGAGTCGCCAAAATATTCCCCCACTGTTCCGTAAGGTCGAAGTATCGGCAATTGCTCGACGAGCTCGCGCGATTTCTCGATTCCAATGTGATACGTCGCGTCCAATGCGTGAACAAGATAGTGCTCAATGCATCTGTCGTAGTTGAAGCAGACAACTGACACATTTTCAAAAATAGCCCCTAAGCCTGACTTTTGTATTCCTGTTTGCAAAAATGAGTAAAAGCCTGGATACCACGTTCTGTCCAGTCCTACAAAATTGATCGTGTCATTAACGTTCTTTCTCTTAAAATAAAGTTTGCTCTTTTTTTCGGAGTCAAGAATCGCGCGAGCAATTGCCAGTTTTCCTACTATGCTGACAAATGAATCTGAAGCGTGCGTATTTATATAATCGTCGATAGATTCGACTAAACCCACGCCCTTACAGATGCGAGATGCCGCATCAAATAGTTCGCGACTTTCGCTTGCGAATCGCCGTTGTATGACGTCCGCAATTGCTCGATTACCTCTGCGTAACTCATTGAAATCGGTGAATTGAAATGCGAGGAGTGAAGCGATATCTGCCCGCAATCCTTTGCCAATCGGCAGATCCACTTCAGCGCTTGCTCCGGCACCTAAAATGAATACTACTTTTTTAGCTGATCTCATAATATGCACTCTGCACCGCGGTGAGCGTATTTTATGACACGGCTATCGTATTACGGCGCGTCGATAGGTTACTGCCTGTTAACTTTTTGCTCAATTAGTATTGCGCAAGACTTCATCCCCGATCACGAGCGCACACCCGGCGCGATCAATCAGCACGTAACACAAGCTAACATCGAGCACACCGTCTGTGTTCCTGGGTGGACATCGAAGATACGCCCGCCCACGGCGTATACGAACAAGATGAAGGCGCGGCAGATGCGAGAGCTTAACCTGCCGGGTAAAGCCAAGGACTATGAAGAGGATCACCTTGTCCCGCTTTGCGTCGGCGGGCATCCGACGGACCATCGCAACTTGTGGCCTGAGCCGAGGGAAGGTCAATGGGCGGCAAAATTCAAAGATCAGCTAGAGACTTCGGTATGCCGGGCGATCTGTAGGGGTGCATTAACTCTTGAGGAAGGCCAAGCGATTTTTTTGACGCCGGACTGGACGAAGGAATACGAGAATTTCTTTCAGTTGCAGTGAATCTTTCGCTTGAAAATCTCTTCGGTGACAGGGTTTTCCGTTTCGCGGATTCGATCGAAGATATTGAGCGATAATGACCCGAAGTCGCCAAAAAATCTAACATGAGTGGCGCTCACAACTCCTTTGATTGGCCGCCTCGCTGACCTCGAATATCGAGTACAAGCACATGCTCACGTGCTCGTGGAAGAAAACGATTGCGAGGTAGGATTCACTTTCATCGACAGTCCCTTTCGCTCTATTCTTCGTCCGGAAGTTGGCGAATGAGTCCCAGCAGCGAATACACCAATCGGGGAGGTTTGTTACGTTCGTTAATTTCACGAATTCGCATTTTGGTCATCCAAGTGCGACCGACGACCTTTTCATCCGGTTCCTCAATCAAAGACATGTACTGCTGTGCGAGTGAGGCACGCACCGAGCCGCGAATGACCTGACCAGTATCCTGCAAGCGCATCTCGAATCGCTTTCCAAGCGGAACTAGGCCGATTAGTTCTCCGACAATGTTGTCTACATCCCGTTCCACTATGTGGATTTCATCAACGCGCAGGCGTCCGCGGCGAATTGCTGGAGCATTGAGAACCTCTTCGCGCTCGTCTTCTACAATTCGCATTGCGGCATGACTATCGTCCAGCGTGCGGAAGAATGTGCGAAGCGAAACCAATAGGCGGGGATCAAGAGTTTCGACAGCGCTTTCGAACTGTTCTTCGTCCTCTGCGGCAGTCTTTGCAAGCACATCCGTTACCTGATCCAAAGCGATTTTTACCGCGGAATCCGCGAAACTTGCATTATTTGCGCCTTCTTCCAAGATGAAACCGAATGAACCGCGCACAACATCGGTGACTGCGAGAGCAGTCGGCGTACGAAGCGGTAAAGGCCCGCGCTCGCCTAACTCTCCACGCTCTTCTGATGCAATAGTTTTGGTGACCAGTTCCTGAAACACCTTGATTGTTTTGCTAGCAAAATCTGCATCAATAGAGCGCGATCCCACGACTGGATCACCGGCAAAAAATAGTGCGATCGAACCGATTGACTCTCCGACTTCTCCCAGTTGAGCCAATCGGCGCTCGATATCCGCCAAGCGACTCGTAAATGAAGAGCGTCCGGCCACATCTCCTTCGTGCATTTCTGCCAAGATGCTGCGCACCGCTGCTTGATCTGCCAGAAGAGCATCTCGCTGTATTTTCTTCATGGTGCTAGCCCCGATGCATCTATGAACGCGAGAGCAGCCGCGTCATCGGATGCAAGATTTACTTGAACAAGGCCTTTCCAGAGAAACGTGTTGCGCTGATGCGTAAATAATCCAAACCAATACGTCACTTGTTTTATGGTGTATCCGAGAGGGTAGTCAGCGTCTAGAAAGAAGGCATGACATCCCCATGTCGCTTTGATTAGCGCGATGTCGAACAGGTTCGGATTTGCAGAAAAAAAAGCCTGCCAAGCGGCGTCGCTTTTGTGGCTGGCAGGACGCGCAAAGGTAGTTACGACATCAATGTCCCCAGGAGGCCGGGATTCCAATCGTTCGACCTCCTCGCAAAAGCTACCGTCTATCCACTGATACCCAGTCACAATTCCGGCGGCCGCCAAGGCTTCCCGGAAGCCGATCAACCCCCTTAAGAGCTTCGCACGTTCTGGCGTAGTACAGAAGCGCCGAACAAGTTCGAGCATCGTGACCGTATATGGGCACATATTGCTGGGACTCGCGGCCGGCGTAGAGCCTACGAAGGGCGGAAGCACGCCCGAAATATTGAATGGCGGAATCATTGCGACGAGCAGACGTTCTCGTCGAGAACGAGCGCTCGGCAAGTGCGTAGCGAGGAAAGTTGCAACCCTACCTCCCATGGCGGAGTCATATCCGCCGTAAGGTGCGACTAGGAATGACCAAGTGTACACAATGGTCGAGCGGTGCAATAGGACAAATACATGTTGTTTGACCGCCTTATTTGCGACTTCATCTCGGAGAAACCAAGTCCTTCGACTCGCGTCACTCTATTGCGTGCTATCCGCTCTTTTCGGGATCAACATCAAATCTACCCTCGCCAACGGCCTTTATCTCCATAACACCAAAAGCGATCGTTGTAAGCGGGTTGCTATGCTGAACGATTGCTGGTCGAGTTGGCTACGAAGTCACATTGCGCGTCGAGACTAATCTCCGGCAACTCTCAGGTAACACCTATTCAGTGCCCGAATGTAGTTCTCCGCCGCAGCACGAAGTCCTTCCCCGCCCCCGGTTGCATGAATATCGCGAGTTCCGCGAGCAGGGCCCCGGACTGCAGCACCTCGGCGAAGTACTCGCCGATCCAAGGCACCAGCAGCGCTGCGTCGTTCTCATCCAGCCGGTCGGTCAACGTCATGTGGAAACGGAATTCTTCGAGCACGTAGGGATAGCCCCAGCGTTCCATTAATTCGCGCTGTCGATCCGACAGCCTCGTCGTCAAGCGCCGTTCGCGTTCCTCATCGTCCATGGGGGCGCGCATCGCGTCGAGTTCGGTGACGCAGCGGCTTGCCAAATCCGCAAGCGCCTCGTTGGGTTCCGCGGGAACCAATGCAACGAAGCCGCCCAGCCTGTCCATCTTCAGCGCCGGCATGGAATACGAACGGATGGAGGCGGCCAATCGCGCCACTTCGTCAGCGAGGCGCCCTTCGTCGACGCCCTCCGCCAGTTGAAACGGGGGTTTCATCGTCGCGTGGAATCCATACATGCGCGCAGAACGTATCAGGCGCTGCTGCTTCTCCGGCGCACACCCTTCTACTTCGGGCGGGGCGAACACCTCTCCCGACTCGGGATCGCGACCAAGCCATTCGCAGCCGAGCTTCCATAGGCGGGATTCGCGCGGCGGCACGAGATAGACGGCGTAGCGGGCGGATGTCGTCACGGTCGGCTCTGGATGGGGCGTGCGGTATCATACGACGGGGGGGCAATCACATTGGAAGTTGAATTTTCATGCGACACATAGTCACCAATGCCCGCATCGTTTTACCGGATGAAGTCGTCACCGGCACTGTCGTCATCGAGAACGGCCGTTTCACCAGCATCGACCAGAAAGGCACCGCGGTAAATGGTGCCGAAGATTGGAATGGAGACTATCTCGTTCCCGGCCTCGTGGAACTGCATACCGATAACCTCGAAAAGCACCTGGAGCCCCGCCCCGGCGTGCGTTGGCCCGCCATTTCCGCGCTGCTCACGCACGACGCCCAGATTTCGACCGCGGGCATTACCACCGTGCTCGATGCCATGGGCGTGGGCGATTTCGACGAGCGCTCCATCCGCGCCACCGGCCTGCGCGATGCCATCGAGGCGCTGAACCACGCTCGCGAAGAAGGTCTGCTACGTGCCGAACATCTCTTGCACATGCGCTGCGAGATCGCGTGCGACAACGTCGTCGAGGTCGTGGAGCCCTACCTCGACGAGCCGACCGTGCGCCTGGTCTCGCTCATGGACCACACGCCCGGGCAGCGCCAATGGATGAACGTCGAGAAATTCCGCATCTACACGCAGCGCAACCAGAAATGGAGCGACGAATACCTTGCCGAAGTCGTGCAGGGGCGACTGGACATGCAGGCCCGCAACTCCGATCGCAACAAGGCGAAACTGCTCGCGCTATGCCGAGAGCGCAAACTACCGATGGCGAGCCACGATGATACGGTTCCCGAGCACGTCGAGGAAGCGGTGCAGGCGGGATTTCGCATTTCCGAATTCCCCACAACGCAAGTCGCCGCCGATGCCGCGCGCCAGCACGGCCTGGGCATCGTGATGGGCGCGCCGAACGTGGTGCGCGGCGGCTCGCACTCGGGCAACATCTCGGCGATCGATCTGGCGCGCGCCGACCTGCTGGACGTGCTGTCGTCCGACTATGTGCCCCATGCCCTGCTGCAGGCCGCGTTCATGCTGCGCGACAACGCGGGTTGGAGCTTGCCGAAAGCGCTGGCGACGACGACACGGAACCCTGCGCGCCTGGTGGGACTGGATGACCGCGGCGAAGTCGCACCCGGCAAGCGCGCGGATTACGTTCGCGTGCGCGAATCGCTCGGCGTTCCCGTGCCGCTGGAAACCCGGCGAGAAGGCCGGCGCATCGCCTGAATTCGCAGTAACCCGACAAAAACGAAAACTGGAGGGAGGGACATGAAGCCCGCTCGCCTGGCTGGATTGCTTCGATGCTCTATTGCTTCGAGGTCAACGTGCGCACGTCGACGATCCTGGGAATGGTCGGCGCCGGCGGCATCGGTTTCGAGCTCATCATCAGCCTCAAGCTGTTCCAGTACCAGGCCACCGCAGTATGCGTCGCGGTCACTCTCGTGCTGGTCATGGGAGCGGATTGGCTGTCGTCGAAGCTGCGGGCGCGGATACTGGCGTAGTCCCGCGGTACTTTAACGCCCCGTATCACCTGCCAGCGGAAGCGGGCGAAGCCCGCGGTAGCTGGTCAGGTGGATGCGGATGTTAGGCTGGATATTCAAAGCGAGTGCGCTCCGGCTGTTCAAGAAAGTTCCCCCACAGACCCCACTCCGATTGATTCTCGGAGATAGCGGCAAAGACCCACAGTGCTGCAATCCGCAGTGGCGGCACAACAACCGTCGCCAACTCAAATCGTTTGTTTTGATTCAGGTGGATGGCCACGGTAAGATCTTCGGAATCTACGTATTTCTCCAGAGCCTTGAGGATAGCCTCCAGGGAGGCCGCCGGATTGAGGTTGGTTGGAACGACCTCCTTGAGTTGAACGGGCGCGAAGTGTTGGGTGTCATCAACCACCCAACAGGCGATGAAGTCGTAGTCCTGCGATTCACTTCGAGCAAGGAAAACAGTTTGCCCGATTCTTTGCCCCATACCGTAGCAGAACAGGGCCGCTTCGCGTGCTTCTCTCCACTCTTTCAGCGCGTTTGTGCGCAGATGCTTGACGCGTTGAGGAAGACTGGACGCGGCGAATTGTGGTTCGAGCCTGCGGAGTTCCACGAGGAAAGACCTCGGTTCTCTGAACTCCAGTTGCTGTGCAGCCCTTAGCCAACTGCGATCCATAAGAACGGCCTAACGTGGAGGTAACCCGCCTCGCGCGGCTTTTTGCGCGAGGTCCGAGCGACAAAAGGAAGCGGTGTTGACCGCAGGGTTAGAGCGCACTTGCCTTACCTCAGGCTTGCTCATTCCGAAAACTCCGAGTCCTGCACGCGGAAATGGCTCTTCATGGCCAGCACTGATGCACCGTAGGTAACGATGAAGACCACAGCACTCACTACGCGTAAACGGGCTGGACCGACAGCGGCAATACCAAGAAGCTGCGGAAGCCAATCAGACAACGCTAGACCAACAAGCAAGACAGCAAAGAGGCTGGTGAGGAGGGGCATGGCGTAAGTGAACCACCACCGAGGAAAACCCGGGCGAATTTCGATCCGGCTGACGGGGCGACTCTTGAACAGTCGGCGGTTCCAGAGGGGCATGATGCTTGTGCGCTCTAACGTTTGAGCTGAGGCGCAGACGCCGGATTGGCGCTTGGCCCGCGGGACGGATGATGGACCACACTGGCCCGCGGGCCAAGTGCCAAGCCGGTGGCTGTCGCCTCGAGCGAAGGGTTAGGCCTCGCTCTTGGAGCGCCGGCAGGGACGAAAGACGAGGGAGTTATTTCTCGTGGGCTGACGCTCGAACGGTTGGATGGAGCTTGAACCACCAAGGTTTGGCGGTAGCGAAGAGGTGAATTCTTCGCCCGCGGACAGCAGGCGGTTCGCCGCCCGCCAGCGGACGGGCGGCCCGCGCCAAGTGCGACAGGAAGCTGATGTTCGCTCCCGTAGCCACGACTGCGACGAAAGCGAATTGCCTGCGGTTGCTGCGCGACTGAAGCACAAACCTCGTGCGACTTGGCGGCCAAGCGCTCCGAGACGTGGCGCTCGACGGGGCAACGGAGCGGAGGCTTCTCTTGGCGCAGGCGCCGACGCGCCAGGCATTGCATTTGCCTGTGACCGAAGCGCTCGCCTGTCGTTCGATGCGAGGCCTAACTCGATTTATACAGCAAAAATGATATTTAACTGGACCGCTTGACGTATAACCAGATCCTAATATTGCCCAAAATGCCCTATGCGTAAAGGGCTTGGAGTCCAAGACTGTTAATACGTCCAGGTTTAACAAAACCACCAAACCCTGCAAGCTGCCATTGCAGTTACGCGGACGCGTCCACCTCCCCCGCCCTGGAGCACGCAGGCGAAGCGGTTCAATACATCTGGATCAGGTAATTTGCGGCTTTAACACGATCGCCACTCCATCGCGGTGTTGCGGACTGGAGGGAGCGTTCCGCCTGGACTGGATTCGCCGGCTTACGCCCCGCAAGGATGTCAGACCTGTGCCGTTCGCGCCGGCGGCTCAGCCGCCCAAGGTCGTCTCTTCGCGCCCGTCCAGCGCCGCATCCAGCGTGTGCCAGCCGAGCAATGCGCAATTCACGCGCGAGGGGAAATCCTTGATGAGTTCCAGCACCGGCAGCTGGCCCGCTTCGACGCCGGACCCGGCTTGCGGGTCGCGCAGCATTTTCTCGAGGTTGCGATAGAGCGCTTTCGCCTGCTCGATCGTCTTGCCCGCGACCGCCTCGGTCATGATCGACGCCGACGCCATGGAGATGCCGCAGCATTCGCACTGGAACGCGGCATCGACGATCCGGTCGCCTTCCACTTTCGCGAACACGTCGAACGTGTCGCCGCATAGCGGGTTGATGCCGTGCGCCTTGTGGGTGGCGTCGTCCGCCACACGGTAGTTGCGCGCGTTTTTTATGTGATCGAGGATGGCCTCGTTGTAGAGGCTTTTGGCTTCAGACATCTCGGGCTTGAACCACGGAGATCACGGAGGACACGGAGTAGTGAAGAATTGGAATATAGCTGGAGTGGCCGTATTCACCGCGTCAAGAACGAGCGGCAACGAAATGTCCCCTCTCGTCAATCGCGTATGTTGTTCTCTCTGTGGTCTCCGTGTCCTCCGTGGTTCCCGATTTGGACGGAATCAAGCGGCGCGCAAGCGGCCGTAGCGTTTCACGCGCAGGTCGGCCTGTGCCTTGTGCCCGGCGAAACCCTCGACGGCGCACAGGCGCGAACAGTACTCGCCGATCATCGCCGAGGATTCGGGCTTCACCTTCTGGTACGTGCAGGTCTTGATGAACTTGCCGACCCACAACCCGCCGGTGTAGCGCGCGGCCTTGCGCGTGGGCAGCGTATGGTTGGTGCCGATCACCTTGTCGCCATAGGAGACGTTGGTCTCGGGCCCGAGGAACAACGCGCCGTAGTTCGTCATGTTGCGCAGGAAGTAATCGGGATCCTTGGTCATGACCTGCACGTGCTCGGACGCGATGCGATCCGCTTCCTTGACCATTTCCGCGAAATCCTTGCACACGATCACCTGGCCGTAATCCTTCCACGCCTGGCCTGCGATTGCCGCGGTCGGCAGGGTCTGCAACTGGCGCTCGACTTCCCTCATCGTGTCTTCGGCAAGCTTGCGCGAATTCGTGAGCAGGATCGCGGGCGAGTTCGGGCCGTGCTCGGCCTGGCCAAGCAAGTCGGTCGCGCACATTTCGGCATCGCAGCTATCGTCGGCGATGATCAAGGTCTCCGTGGGCCCGGCGAACAGGTCGATGCCCACGCGGCCGGAAAGCTGGCGCTTGGCTTCCGCGACGAATGCATTGCCAGGCCCCGCGATCATGTCAGTGGGCTTGATCGTGGCGGTGCCGATCGCCATTGCGCCGATCGCCTGCACGCCGCCGATGGTGTAGATCTCGTCGGCGCCGCCCAGGTGCATCGCAGCGACGATCGCCGGGTGCGGCTTGCCCTGGTAAGGCGGCGCGCAGGAAATGATGCGCTTCACACCTGCGACGCGCGCAGTCACCACGCTCATGTGCGCAGACGCGACCAGCGGATACTTGCCGCCCGGCACGTAACAGCCGACGCTGTTGACCGGAATGTTCTTGTGGCCCAGCACCACGCCGGGCAGGGTTTCGACCTCGACGTCGCGCAACGCGTCGCGCTGGATCTGCGCAAAGTTGCGAATCTGCTCCTGCGCGAACTTGATGTCGTCGACCACCTGCTTGGGCAGTTGCCGGACGCAATCCTCGATTTCGCCCTTGGCCAGGCGGAAGTTCTCGGGCGCCCAGTTATCGAATTTTTTCGACAATTCGCGCACTGCAGCATCGCCGCGCTTTTCGATGTCGGCCAGGATGCCTTCAACGGTGTTACGCACCTTGGCAATGTCCGCGGCGTCCTGCTCGGCGGAGATGCCGGATTTCAGAAAAATAGCCATGATAGGTTCCGGGGATTGAAACGGGGGCGGACTTGGGGGAAGCCGCTATTTTGCTGGCTGGGCGATGCCAGCGTCAAACAATTCGCCCGTCCCGTAAGACCCGTCAGGTAAAGGGGAATTCCACTTCCGGGCGGCGGCCGCCGATGACGTCAGCCACGGCGCGTCCGGATCCGCAGGCCAGCGTCCAGCCCAGGGTCCCATGGCCGGTATTCAGATAGAGGTTGCGATAGCGAGTGCGCCCGATCAGCGGCACATTGCTGGGCGTGGCCGGCCGCAACCCGGCCCAGCGCAGCGCTCCGGCATAATCTCCGGCTCCGGGAAACCATTGCTCGACCCGGTTCAGGATGGCATCGCATCGCGCGTCGTTCAGCGACGTATCGTAGTTCGTCAATTCCGCCGTACCGGCCGCGCGCAGGCGATCGCCCAGGCGCGAGATGGCGATCTTGCCGTTCTCATCGCTCATGCACATTGAGGGCGAGGCCTGCGGATTCGTCAACGATATCGTCACCGAATAGCCCTTCACCGGATAAACCGGCACACCAATGCCGACGCGCGAGAGCAGCAAGGGGCTGTAGCTTCCCAGCGCTACCAGGAACGCGTCCGCCTGGATTTCTTCCGGTTGCCCGTCGGGATTGCGCACGATTGCGGCCGTCACGGCGCCGCCCGATGTCGTCAGGGATTCGATCGCGTGCTCGTACGCGAAGCGCACGCCGCGTCCGCGGCACAACCCGGCAAGGTTGCTGGTGAATTTATGCGCATCCCCGGATTCATCGTCAGGCGCGAAGGTGCCGCCGATGAGCCCGATGCGCGTCGCGCGCAGGGCGGGCTCCAGTTCCAGGCATTCCTGCACGCTCTTGACGTGCATTTCGCAACCGTGGCTGCGCAGCAGTTCGACGCGAGCGTGCGCCGCCTCGAATTCGCGCGCATCGGTATGCAGTTGCAGGATGCCTTTTTCGAGATGGTCGTAGCGGATGCCGGTTTCGCCGCGCAGGGCTTTCAATCGATCGCGGCTGTACAGGCCGAGCCGCAAAATGGTCAAGGTATTGCGCCTGGTCCGTTCCGGCAGGCATTCGAGCAGGAAGCGCACGCCCCAGGACCACTGGTGCGGATCGGCGCGCAACCGGAACAATAGCGGCGCATCCTCGCGGCCGAGCCATTTCCAGATCTTGTGCGGCGCCTCGGGATTCGCCCACGGTTCCGCATGGCTCACCGAGATCTGGCCGCCGTTCGCGAAACTCGTTTCCAGGCCTGCCTGCGGCTGGCGGTCGATGACCGTCACCTCGTGGCCATCCTGCGAGAGGTACCAGGCGCTCGTTACGCCGACGACCCCCGCGCCGAAGACGACGACTTTCACGCGGTCCCTACTGCGCCACCCAACCGCCGTCCATGAGGATGTCCGTCCCGGTCATGAAAGCGGTGGCATCGCTGCAGATGTATTTCGCCAGCCCCCCGATCTCGTCCGGCTTGCCCCAGCGCCCGGCGGGAGTCGCGGCCAGCAGGGCTGCGTTCTTCTGCGCATCGGCGCGCAGCGGCGCCGTGAGGTCGGTTTCATAGAAGCCGGGGCTGATTGCGACCACGGTGATGCCGTCGCCGACAAGCTCCAGCGCCAGGCATTTGGTCAGGGCCAGCAGGCCGGATTTGGAGGCGCAATACGCGCTGCGGCCCGGACTGCCGATGTGCGCCATGATCGACGTGATGTTGATGATGCGACCCCACTTCGCCTTCTTCATGTGCGGGATGAAGGCGCGCGTCACGAGGAAAACGCCGGTGAGATTCGTGTCGGTAACGAGCTTCCATTCGTCGAGCGAGAAATCCGCGACGTTCTTGCGCACCGCCGTGCCGGCGTTGTTGATGAGGATGTGCGCGCCGCCAAAGCGGGCGATCACGTCCTTTTCGAGCTTCGCGACCTGCGCTTCGTCGCGCACGTCGGCGACGAAGAGTTCCGACTCCGCCCCGATCTCTGCCGCGAGCTTGCGCGTTTCCGCGAGCTTCTCGCGGTTGCGCCCCACCAGCGCAAGGCGCGCGCCGGCATCGCCCAATGCCAGCGCCATCGCGCGACCCAGGCCGCGGCTCGCGCCGGTGATCACGGCCACCTTGCCCTGCAGGAACTTGCCTTCCATGTTGTCTCCCGGATTTTGGATGTTCGACCGACTGGCGAGTATAACCTGCGCGCAAATTTGGCCCGCGATGGCAATCGGATGCGCATCGAGGCGTCCCGCGAGGTTACAATTTTCCATTCCGCATGCCCGGAGAACTTCAGTGAATCCGCTTTTGTTGCAAGGTGGCAAGGTCTGGGACGGCAGCGGCAAGCCGGCATTCGCCGCCGATGTCCTCGTCGCGGGAAACCGCATCGCCGAAGTCAGGCCGGCAGGCTCGCCCGCGCGCGCCGGCGTCGAACGCATTTCCGTCGCTGGCCACACGATCATCCCCGGCATGGTGGACGGCCATGTGCACCTGCCCTTCCTGCACAAGGCCAACATCGCCGATACCGGCGACGTGCCGCCGGAGGAACACACGCTGCAGACCGTGAAGCACGCGCGCACCGTGCTCGAGGCGGGCTTCACGTCCTGCGTGAGCGGCGGCTCGGCCAAGCCGCGCATCGACGTCGTCATCCGCGCCGAGATCGATGCCGGCCACATCCCCGGCCCGCGCATGCTCACGGCCGGACCGGAACTGACCAGCACGGGAAACCTCGGCGACGAGCGGCGCATGCACATCCATCGCGAATCGATCGCCATGATCGTCGACGGCACCGAAGAAATGTCGCGAACCTGCCGCCTGCTGATTCGCGAAGGCGTCGACACGATCAAGATCAACGTCTCCGGCAACCAGACCATCCCGAATTCGCGCTCGGACCAGAACGTCATGAACGAAGCGGAGATTGCGGCCGCGGCCGCGACGGCGCATGCGCACGGCAAGCGCATCGCCGCGCATGTGCGCGCGGCCGCCTCGATCAAGCTTGCGCTCCGTCACGGCGTGGACATCCTCTATCACTGCGAATATGCCGACGAGGAATGCCTCGATCTCATGGAAGCCGCGCGCGATCGCATATTCGTGGCCCCCGCCATCGGCCTGTTGCACAGCCTGCTGCACGATGCAGCGCCCTGGGGCATCACATACGAGAAATCACGCGCGTCCGGCGTGGCCTACCAGCTCGAATGCGCGCAATCCGTGTTTGCCGAGCTGCGCAAGCGGGGCTTGCGCGTTCTCGTGGGCGGCGACTACGGCTTTCCGTGGACGCCCCACGGCGCGAACGCGCGCGATCTCGAGCACTTCGTGCGCTATTTCGGCTACTCCGACACCGAAGCCCTCATCGCGGCAACGCGAACCGGCGCCGCCGCCATGATGCTGGAAGGCCGGGCCGGGGAAATCGGCGAAGGCTTCCTGGCCGACCTGCTCGTGATCGCAGGCGCCCCGCAGGACGACGTGCGCCTGCTGCAAGCGCCGGAAAACATCAAGCTCGTCATGAAGGACGGGCGCATCCACAAGAACCTGTTCGCGACCGTTCATTAAGGGGAGAACGCAACCTATGCGTCAGCAAACCATCCTGGAACTGGAGGACGCCAAGCGCATCGCCGCGGCCGCACGCGTCGAGGCCGACAAGAACGGCTGGCTGGTCGTCATCGCGATCCTCGACGACGGCGGGCATCTGATGTACCTGGAACGCATCGACGGTGCGCAGAAAGGGTCGAGCCGCATCGCCGAGGAAAAGGGACGCGCAGCCATCCTGCTCAAGCGACCCACCAAGGCGGTGGAAGACAATGTCACCGACGGCCGCATCGTCATGATGTGCCTGCCCGGCGCCGTGCCGCTGGAAGGCGGCGTGCCGCTCGTCAAGGACGGCCAGTTCGTCGGCGCAATCGGCGTGTCCGGCGTGCAATCGTTCCAGGACGGCATCGTTGCGCGCGCAGGAGCAGCTGCACTCTGAATTACGTCACTGCCCCGTCACGTCACCGAACCTCACCCACTCCGCGCCGTCGAACCGCATCAACTGCAACTGCTTGACCGGATCGAAGTCCGACGCGCTGGTGTTGATGCGAATACCGGGCAGCAGCATCGGTAATTCAAGATTCTTCAGGTTCGCCGCCTGCTTCATGATGTTCGCGCGGGAAAGGTCGTCCCCGCATTGCTTCAGCACCTGAACCAGCAGTTGCGCATTGGTGTAGGCATAGACATTGAAGATATCCGCGGTGTCGCCATCCGGGAAATATTTTTTCATCCAGGCCATCCATTCGCGGGTGGCGGCGTCGTTCTTCCATTGCGGATCGCTCGGATCCTTGACGAACGCGGACGAAATGATGCCCGTCGACTTCTGCAGCCCGGCAGGTTGCAGCACCGCGGCCACGGAACTTGCGCTGTAAGGGATGAAGTAAAGCGGCTTCCAGCCGATGTCGGAAGCCTTGCGGATGGCCTGCGCGGTGAATTTCGGCGACGTGAAACTGAAAAACGTGTCGGCGCCGGAATCCTTCAAGGTCACGATCTGCGAATCTACGGACGGGTCCGTGGATTCGTAGGACGCTTCCGCGACGATCATGCGCGCGCGATCGCCGAGATGGTCCTTCAGTGCCTTGACGTAGTCCTTGCCGAAATCGTCGTTCTGGTAGAGCACGCCGATCTTCGCCCCGGGTTTGGCCTTCAGCAGGTGGCGCACGTATCCCGCCGTCCCGGATTTCTGGTTCGGCAGGAAGGCCATGGTCCACGGAAAATTGCGCGGATCGCCCCACTTCATGCCGGTGGCCGCGATGAACAACTGCGGTACCTGCTTCGCATTGAGGTATTTCAGCGCCGCGGTATTCGGCGGCGTGCCGAAAGAGCTGAACAGCAGCAGCACTTCGTCGGACTCGACGAGCTTGCGCGTCTGCTCTATCGTTTTCGGCGGACTGTAGCCGTCGTCCAGCGAGATCAGTCGTATCTTCCTGCCGTTGACGCCGCCTTGCGCGTTCAGCATTTCGAAGTATGCGGCTTGCGCGCGCCCGATGGTGCCGAACGCCGATAGCGGCCCGCTGTAGGGCATGGTCTGCCCGATCTTGATCTCGCCGTCCGTGACGCCCGGTCCGTAGTTTTTTGCAGCACCCGCCGGCAACGAACCGCACGCAAGCGCCAGCACCGCGGTTGCAGCCAGATTGCGCAAGGCCCGTGTTTTCATTTGCCGATCACGTCGCCGAACAGCACCCAGCGCTTGCCGTCGAAGCGTGCCAGTTGCAATTGCTCGACCAGGAAATAGTCGCTCGGACCGGTGTTGTACTTGATGCCCGGCAGGCTCACGTCCAGCGTCACGTCCCTCACGTTCGCCGCCTGCTTCATGAGGTTTTCGCGCGACAGGTCGTCACCGCACGCCTTGAGCACCATGACCATCAGTTGCGCGGCGCCATAGCCGTATACGTAGTTGAAGTCGCTGGTGTTCGCGTCCGGCATGTATTTCTTCATGAATGCGTGCCAGCGCTGCATGCCGGCATCCTTGTCCCATTGCGGATCGACGGGATCCTTCATGTAGAGCGCCGTGATCAGGCCGGTGGACTTGTCGAGGCCCGCCGGCGTCATCACTGCGCCGACCGACGACGCGACGTTGTTCACCAGATGCAGCGGTTTCCAGCCGATGTCGTAGACCTTGCGGATCGACTGCGCGGCGAATTTCGGCGTCGCGATGGTGAACATGACGTCGGCGCCGGAGCCCTGCAAGGTCACGATCTGCGAATCCACCGTCGGATCGGTTACCTCGTAACTGGCCTCGGCCACGATCATGCCGGTCTTGTCGCCCAGGCCGTCCTTCAGTCCCTTGAGATAGTCCTTGCCGTAATCGTCGTTCTGGTAGAGCACCGCGATCTTCGAGCCCGGCTTGTTCTTCAGGATGTACTTCGCGTAAATCTGCGCCTCGACCTGGTAGCTCGGCTGGAAGCCGATGGTCCACGGAAAATTCGCCGGATCGCCCCACTTCGTCGCGCCGGTCGCGATGAACAGGTGCGGCACCTTCTTCGCATTGAGGTACTTGTGCACGGCGGAATTCGAAGGCGTGCCCAGGTTCTGGAACAGCGCGAGCACCTGGTCCTCCTCGACCAGCTTGCGCACCTGCTCCACCGTGCGCGGCGGCGAATAGGCATCGTCCAGGCTGATGAGGTTGATCTTGCGGCCGTTCACGCCGCCCTGATCGTTGATCATCTGGAAGTAGGCGATTTCGGCCTTGCCGATCGCCCCGTACGCCGAGGCCGGCCCGCTGTAGGGCATGGTCTGCCCAAGCTTGATCTCCGTATCGGTGACGCCCGGGCCGTACTTCTTGTCCGCAACTGCGGCCTGCATCGCGACGCACGCAGCCAGTGCCACTATTCCCATCGACAGACGTTTCATGGCTTTCTCCTCTTCAAGAATCCGCTCCACGCGGGACGATTGCCTCTTCCCTGCCCTTCGCGCCGCGCATTCGCCTCCACGCAAGGCGCACGAATCCGGCCACGCCCGTCGGCATCAAGTAGACGAACGCGAGCAGGAATATGCCGTAGATCGCCCAGGGCGCCGCCTTCGACAACTGGTCGGCGAAATTCGGCACGAACTGGATGAACAACGCTCCGTAGACGGCGCCGGAAATCGAAGCCACGCCGCCGATCACGATGCCGATCAGGAAATTGATCGACAGGCCGGCGGTAAAGCTGTCGGGTGCCACGAATTGCACCACCACCGCGCCGAGCGCGCCCGCCACGCCGGTGTAGAGCGCGCTGACGCCGAACGTGAGCGACTTGTACAACGCCAGGTTCACGCCCATCGCCTGCGCCGCCATCGGATGGTCGCGTATCGCGGTGATGGCCCGGCCCACGCGGCCGCGCAGCAGGTTCCAGCCGAGCACGAACATAATCACGAGGATCGCGAGCGTGAACAAGTAGAGCCATTGGTCGGGTGTCAGTTTCCAGCCGAACGGCGCATCGGGCTTGACGATGACGATGCCCTGCACGCCGCCGGTCCATTGCTCGATGCGCTTGTACTTGAGGATCTGCGGCATCGCCACGGCAAGCGCGAAAGTCGCCAGCGCGAGGTAGTGGCCGCTCAGCCTCAGCGCCGGCAGGCCGAACAGGAAGCCGAACACGAAGCACAACGCACCGGCAACGGGCGGTGTCGCCCAGTAAGGCCAGCCGAAATGATCCATGAGGATGGCCGCGGCGTAGGCGCCGATCGCGTAGAACGCGCCGTGGCCCAGCGAGATCTGCCCGTTGTAGCCGGTGAGCATGTTCAGCCCGAGCAGCACGATCGCGTAAACCAGCACCATGTTGAACTGGAACACCCGGTAGTTGCTGACGACGAAGGGCAATGCGACGGCCGCAGCCAACAGAACAAGCAGGCCCAGCAACTTCCATGTCCGTGCTTTTGCCCTGTCGCTCATGCCTAGACCCGAGTGACGAACACGCGGCCGAACAAGCCCGTCGGCTTGACCAACAGCACGCCGACGATCAGCACCAACGCGACCGTGAGCTTGAGCTCGGTTCCCACCACATAGGCGCCGACCACGTTCTCGAGCACGCCGACCAGGAAGCCGCCCAGCACCGCACCGAACGGATTGTCGATGCCACCGACCAGCGCGGCGGCGAACGCATACAGCAGCACGCCGGACATCATGTTCGGCTCCAGATAGACGATGGGCGCGATCAGCATGCCGGCGATCGCGCCGACCGCCGCCGCGAGGCCCCAGCCGAGTGCGAGCATCCAGCCCACCCGGATGCCGACCAGCCGGCTGGACGTCGCGTTCTGCGCCGCCGCCCGCATCGCCAGCCCGAGCGGCGTGAACCGGAAGAACGCGTACAGCGCGACCAGCACCGCCAGGGTCACGCCGATGGTGCCGAGCTCGTGCGACGAGATGAAGCGGTTGCCGAACAGCGGCTGCTCGGGAAACGGGCTCGGGAAAGTCTTGATGGTGTAGGAATAGATCCAGCCCGCGACGCTGTTGAAAATGACCAGCAGCGCGATGAACACGGTGATCACGGAAAGCACCGGTGCGTTCTCGACGGGGCGGATGATGACGCGCTCGATCACCACGCCGGCAGCGAACGAGATTGTCACCGTCAGCAGGAAGGCCCACCAGTACGGCAGGCCGGCATTGATCATGTTCCAGGCAAGGTAGGTCGAGAACATCGCCATCTCGCCTTGGGCGAAATTGATGTGGTTGGTCGACTGGTAGATCATCACCAGCGCGAGCGCCAGGCTCGCGTAGATGCCGCCCGTCGCCAGACCCGACAACACCTGATGCAGGAACGCTTCCATGGCCGGTTCGCTTCAGAAGCCCAGGTAAGCGCGCCGCACGCTTTCGTTGGAACCGACTTCCGCGGCGGTTCCGGACAGGACCACCTGCCCGGTTTCGAGCACGTAGGCGCGATCGGCGAGTTCCAGCGCGAGTCCAGCGTTCTGCTCGACCAGCAGCACGCTCACGCCTTGCTGGGCATTGATGCCGCGCATGATGCGGAAGATATCCTGGACCACCAGCGGCGCCAGGCCGAAGGACGGCTCATCGAGCAATAGAAGCCGCGGCCGCATCATCAGCGCGCGCGAAACCGCGAGCATCTGCTGCTCGCCGCCGGACAGCGTGCCGGCCTGCTGGCGGCGCCTTTCCTTCAGGCGCGGGAAATACTCGAACATGCGATCCATGTCCTCGGCCACGGCCTGCCGGTCCTTTCGCGAATAGGCGCCGATGCGCAAATTCTCCTCGGTGGTCATGTCGAGGAAGGTGCCGCGTCCGTCGGGCACGTGGGCGACGCCGAGCCTGGCGATCGACTCGGTGGAAATCCTGTCGATGGGTTCGCCGCCGAAACGGATGGATCCCTGCCGCCTGAGCATGCCGCTCACCGCGCGCAGCAGCGTGGTCTTGCCCGCGCCGTTGGCGCCGAGGATGGCGGTGATGCCGCCCTGCTGGACCGAAAAGCTGACCTCGCGCAACACGTTCTGCGCGCTGTAGCCCGCAAACAGGTTTTCGACTTCGAGCAGCGCCATCAGCCTGCCTTGCCCAGATAGGCGCGCACGACTTCCTCGTGCTGGCGGACTTCCTCCGGCCGTCCTTCCGCGATCTTGCGCCCGAAATTCAGCGCCACGACCTTGTCCGACAGGCGCATCACCAGGCCCATGTGGTGCTCCACCAGCAGCACGGTCATGCCGAAGCGATCGCGGATGCCTCGGATCAACGCCGACAAGCCGCCGACTTCTTCATGGTTGAGGCCGCAAGCCGGCTCGTCCAGTAGCAGCAATTGCGGCTTCCCCGCCAAGGCCCGCGCAAACTCGACGCGCTTTTGCGTACCGAACGGCAGGTCGGCGACGCAGCGATGCGCGACATCGCGCAACTCCAGCAATTCGAGCAGCTCGCGCGCCTCGGCTACAACCCTGGCTTCTTCGCGCGCGGCCAGCGGCAAGCGCAAGGCGTTGACCAGGAATCCGCCGCGGCTGCGGCTGTGCGCGCCGATCAGGACATTGTCGAGCACGCTCATGCTCCGGAACAGGGCGAGGTTCTGGAAAGTGCGCCCTATGCCGAGCCCGGCGATGCGATGACGCGCAACCGCGGGCAGCGATTGGCCCTGGCAGTGGATGCTGCCGCCCTGAAAAGGGTAGAGGCGCGACAGGCAATTGAACAATGTCGTCTTGCCGGCGCCGTTCGGCCCGATGACGCCGGCGATCTGGCCCGGCATGACGTCGAAAGACACGTCGTCCAGTGCGACGATGCCGCCGAAGCGAACCGTAAGGTTGGCAACGCGCAGCAACGGCTCGCCCTTCGAGCCTGGCACGATCGTGGCATCGTCTTCTTGTTGTCGACCTGCGTTGGAAGCCAGCATCCCCTCCCCCGATGGACGTCCCGGCGGGATGGTCCGAACGAAATGCGCTGGCGATACTGGCACAGATGAACGAGATGGGTAAAGCAACGGCGCGGCAGATCCCTCGTTGCAGCGCAACGTGATTTCTCGGTCGCCGATGTCCAACATAGCGACTCCCCGCCCCGCGCAGCGCCCGCCGCACGGTCATGGCAACAGGAGAGCAACGCTTGGAACCCGATCATTTCCGATTCTGGCCGCCGCATCTTCCGCGCGAGATGCCATTGCCGGAGACGAGCCTCTATCGCAACCTCGAGAAAACCGCCGCGAGCTTTCCCGACCGGACCGCGATCAATTATTACGGCTCGCTGCTGACCTACCGGAAGTTCAAGCAGGACGTCGACGCGCTCGCGGGCTTCCTGCAACGCCGCTGCGGCGTGAAGCGCGGCGACCGCGTGCTGCTGTTCATGCAGAACGCTCCGCAATTCATCGTTGCCTTCTACGCGATCCTGCGCGCGGATGCGATGGTCGTGCCGGTCAACCCGATGAACCTGACGGAAGAGCTGCGTCACTACGTCGAGGACAGCGATGCGGCCGTTGCCATCGCCGGACAGGAATTGTTTAACCAGTTGCGTCCGCTGCTGCAGGAAGGCGTGAAACTCGATAGCGGGTTGCGCCACGTCGTGGTCGCCGCGTACTCCGATCATCTCGCGCAACCCGCGGACCTGAAGATTCCCGAGGTGGTGACCGCACCGCGCCAGCCGTTGCAGGAAACCGGCGTCACGCTCTGGCGCGACGCGCTGGCGCAGGGCATCGAGCCGGCGGCGCATCTCGCGGGCCCCGATGACCTGTGCGTCATGCCCTACACCTCGGGCACGACCGGCAAGCCGAAGGGATGCATCCACACGCACGGGACCGTGATGGCAACGACGGTCGCCGGCGGCGCCTGGGTCGGCATGGAGCCCGCCGGCGTGATCCTGGGCTCGATGCCGATGTTCCACGTTACCGGCATGCAATGCAGCATGAACCAGCCGATTTACTTCGGCTCGACCATCGTGCTGATGACGCGCTGGGACCGCGACACCGCCGGCGAGTTGATCCAGCGGTTCAAGATAGAGGGCTGGACCAACATCGCGACGATGGCGATCGATTTCCTGTCCAACCCCAACCTCGGCAATTACGACATATCCAGCATGAAGCACATCGGCGGCGGCGGTGCCGCCATGCCGGAAGCCGTCGCGCAAAGGCTGCACGAGCTGACCGGGCTGGAATACGTGGAAGGTTACGGGCTGTCCGAAACCATCGCGCCCACGCACATCAACCCGTCGCAGCGGCCGAAGAAGCAATGCCTCGGCATCCCGATCTGCTCGACCGCGTCGCTGATCGTGAATCCGGACACGCTCGCGGTGCTCGGCCCGCGCGAGACCGGCGAAATCCTTTCCCGCGGCCCGCAGGTGTTTCGCGGCTACTGGAAGAAGCCCGACGCCACCGCGGCGGCGTTCGTGGAAATCGACGGCAAGCAATGGTTTCGCACCGGCGACCTCGGGTACCGCGACGAGGACGGTTATTACTTCATCGTCGACCGGCTCAAGCGCATGATCAATGCGTCGGGCTACAAGGTCTGGCCGGCCGAGGTCGAAGCCATGCTCTACCATCATCCCGACGTGCGCGAGGCCTGCGTGATCGGAACCGTCGATCCCCGGCGCGGCGAGACGGTGAAGGCGGTGATCGTCCTGAAGGATGGCAGCCGCGGCAAGGCCGATCCCGAGGGCATCGTTTCCTGGGCGCGTGAGAAAATGGCCGCGTACAAGGTGCCGCGCGTGGTCGAATTCGTGGACAGCCTGCCGAAGTCCGCAACCGGCAAGGTGCAATGGCGCGCGCTGCAGGAGGCGGAGAACAAGAAAACCGAGAGCCACAAGATCACCAGCTGAACCGTAATGGAACCGAAGCACTTCGCGCACTGGCCCAAGCACCTTCCGCGGCATCTGACCGTCCCGTCCACGACGCTTTACTACAACCTGGAAGTCAGCGCCCAGCGCTTTCCCGACAAGCCGGCGACGATTTTCTACGACAGCCGGCTTCCATATAAGGAGTTGCGCCGCCAGGTCGACCTGATGGCCGGCTTCCTGCAGAACCGCTGCGGCGTGCGCAAGGGCGACCGCGTGCTGCTGCAGATGCAGAATTCGCCGCAATTCATCATTGCCTACTACGCCATCCTGCGCGCCGATGCGGCGGTGCTGCCCGTCAGCCCGATGCACGTGACCGACGAGCTCGTGCATTACTTCGAGGACGCCGGCGTATCCACGGCCCTCGTCGCCCAGGACCTTTACCCGCAGTTGAAGCCGCTGCTCGGCAAGCAAGCGAAGCACGCCATCATCGCGACCTATGCGGACTACCTGACGGAATACACCACGCTCGAGATCCCGGAATTCGTGAAGCAAGCGCGAAAAGTCATCAGCGATCCCGGCGCGGTGTCATGGGCCGATGCCATGGCCGCGGATTACGCCCCGCTGCCGCCGGCCGCCGCCGCGGACGATCTCGCGGCCATCCTCTACACCTCGGGCACGACCGGAAAGTCCAAGGGCTGCATGCATACGCATCGCACCCTGAACACCACGACGATCGGCGGCGCCCTCTGGGAGGGCTTCACCGCGGACTCGGTCGCGCTCGCGACGGCGCCCTTTTTCCACGTCACCGGCATGCAGCACAGCATGAACACGTCGATCTACACCGGCGCCACGATCGCGATCCTGCCGCGCTGGAACGCGGACGTCGCCGGCTACATGATCGAGCGCTACGGCTGCACCCATTGGGCCAACGTGCCCACGATGGTCGTCGACCTGCTCGCACATCCGTCGACCGCGAACCGCAACCTGGCCTCGATGCAGAATATTTTCGGCGGCGGCGCGGCGATGCCGGAGGCCGTCGCGCAGAAACTCTACGACCTGTGCGGCATCGACTACATGGAAGCCTACGGGATGACGGAAACCATCTCGCAGACCCACATGAATCCCGCGCACAAGGCGCGCAAGCAGTGCGGCGGCTTTCCCACCTTCGACACCGAGGCGCTGGTCATCGACCCGGAATCCCTGAGGCCGCTCGGGCCGAACGAGCAGGGCGAGATCGTCGTGCACGGCCCGCAACTCATGCAGGGCTATTGGCAGCGACCGGAGGCAAACGCGGAGGTTTTCATCGAGATCGACGGCAAGCGCTTCCTGCGCACCGGCGACCTCGGCCGTTGCGACGAGGACGGCTACTACTACATCGCCGACCGGTTGAAGCGCATGATCAATGCGTCCGGCTACAAGGTGTGGCCGGCGGAAGTCGAGGCCACGCTGTACAAGCATCCCGACATCAAGGAAGTCACCGTGATTTCCGCGCCGGACCCGCGACGCGGGGAGACCGTGAAAGCGGTGGTCGTCCTCAAGGACGATCGCAAGGGCCAGGTCTCCGCGGACAACATCGTCGAATGGTCGCGCGACCACATGGCGGCCTACAAGGTGCCGCGCCTCGTGGAATTCACCGATGCACTGCCCCGCTCCGGCACGGGCAAGATCCAGTGGCGCGCGCTGCAGGAAAAGGAATGGGAAGGCGTGCGCGCGGGCTGAGTGTCGGCGTCTTCAGAAATTATTGAGCGGCACCGCGCCTTCCGGTTGGGGCGTGGCCTCGCAGTTTCTCGCCGGCAGCAATCCAAAAACGTCGACGCGATTGTCTCCGGTCGCGACGTACACCCTGCCGTTGGCCACCGTCGGCGCGGTGAAGGTCGATCCGGTGTCTATGGCGTCGCCCGGGCAGGTTTCGCTGTTCCACAGTTCTTCCAGGCGTTCGGGGTCACCCGCCACCGGCAGCGCGCGAAACGCCATCAATCGGCCCGGACCGTTCCCGACCGCGCTGGTATGCGCCCACACGATCGCCGTGTGATCGCGCTCGCCGTCCACCGAGGCAGCCAGCACGCCTCCGGGATGGTGATCGATGCGCTCGCGACCCATGGCGACTGCCCGGCAGGCCAGCGCACCCGCCGGTCCCGCATCGCAATCGAGGAAACGATCCGTCACGCGATAGCTGCGCAGCACGTCGTTCTCGCGCCAGATGAACAATCGCGAGCCGTCGGCATCGCCGCGACGCGCCAGCAACACCGGGCCGCCGAGAATGTGGCGGTAGTACTGCATCGGCGGCGCGGGTGGCTCGGCGACGTCGAATTCCTGCAGGCGCATCGCCTGCCCGTTGCGCGACGCATCCAGCAGGTACAGCACGCCGTCCTTGCCGCCGCCTATGAGGCTCGACGTGCCCGGGATCAGCAGCGGTCCGGAACCCCCGAGATCGAGGTCGTTGAACTCCAGCCCGTGCATGCCTTCGGCATTCCAGTTGTCCGGGCGGAACCAGCCTTCAAGCGCAAGCCCGCGCAGCGGATCGAGCCCGACCAGGGAATCGTTGGTATCGACTGTGCGCCCGTCTGCAGACGCGTTGCCGATGCAGGTATCCGGGCCGCGGCAGACTTTTTCCCGGCCCACGCCCTTGCAGACACAGCCGCCCGGCGTCGTGCATTGCGAGCAGGCATTGCGTCCCTGGGGAATGCGGCAGCCTTCGCGAATGATGTGCGCCTTGTTGCCGGTGAAGAACCAGACCTTCCCTCCCTCGTCCACAACCGGTCCCCGGCCGGATTGCCAGATGCCGCCCGCAGGACCGATGAAGGTGCAGTCTGCGGAGAGATAGTCCACTTTTGAGATGGCCTGGACGCGGCTTGCGCAAGTGGTGCAGAACGTCGCCGGCGGTTTGCGCAAATCCCTGGCGTCAAACGCGAATACCCAGCCTTCGAAGTAGTCCCCTCCGAACGCGACGACGACACTGCCTTGTGCGAGCGCGAGGCCGGCGCGTTGCACGGCAATGCGGCGACCGGTCGGCGCGAAGGCAATGGCCTGGCCGTCGACCACGACTCCGCCCTCGATTTCCACCGGACCGCCGTGCTTCTCGGAACCATCGAGCAGATCGAGCGCATGCAGACGGAACGAGCCCTTCGCGGGACTGCGCGCGCCGGTCACCACGTAGAGCGTGGACGCGCCGCGATCGATCACGGGCGTGCCGAGGATCCCGATGTCGGCGGTATCGCCCGCGGCCATCGACAGGCGCTTCGCCCATAGCAGCGCATCGCGCCCGCCGGTCACGTCGTAGGCGAGCACCGAGTTGTTGCCGGTCGCGAGGTACAGCACGTCGATTGGCGGATTCGCGCCGCGCCGCAAAGCACCGGCGAACAAGGGTTGCGCGTGAATGGCGCCGTCGACGGGCAGTGTGGCGACCTTGCCGAACGTCGCAGGTCGCACATTGGACGGATTGAGGACGCCTTCCTGGCGCTGCGCGCCGGTGCGAAACGCGTCGTAACCCTGCGTGAGCACATCCGCGGCGAAGACGGCGCTCGTCATTGCGGCAATTCCGATCCACGCCATTGCGCCGGCGAAAGGACGCAAGCTCATGGATCAGGTCGCGTTGCAGCGTCCGCTGCGAGCGGATGCAACTGCGCTCTCAGTCCGCGTAGACCGGGTCGCCCACCTTCACCTCGCCGGTCGCAGTGACCAGTCCGTAGACCCCGACGTTCTGGTCCGCTTCCTTGACGACGGTGCGCAGCACGGATTTATCCCCCACGACGCCCGGCTGCGCACGCGTGATGGCACCGCATCGCGGCGTCGCGCCGGCGCAATCGAAAGCCGCGCCGCCGATGGAGAGTCGCTTGCCCACCCAGCCCTGCTCGACGAATCCTTCCTCGCCGCCGGTTGGCTCGACCACGAAATTCGGCCGGAAGCGGCGCACGTTCCAGTCGGCCGCGGCGTTCTTCGATTTCAGGTGGCGCAGGGTGGCCGTCGAGACGAGATGAAGGGGCGTCACCAGGAAGAACGTTCCCGGGATGGAGACGAAATCGATGAGCGGCGGCGGAATCTGGCTGAAATCCGGCAGCGGCTCACCCGGTTCGCGAATGAACGTCGCCTTGAGTTCGTCGAGCCAGGTGTGGTCGTCGAGCTTGTGCCGCCGGTAGAAGTCCAGTTCCGTATCGGGCCGCAATGCTTCGAGCGTGGAGGGATAGTGAACCAGGGTCGACAACTTCGCATGGATGCCCGGGTCGTCGCTCCCCGTCACGGAGCCGTCGGGAAACGCAATGTCGACCTGGCCGTTGCCGCGCCGCAGTTTGGCACTGCACAGCAGCAGCTCGGGCCGGAACTTGCAACTCTGGATTTCCTTGCGGGCCGTGTCGCGCAACGCCCAGGTGCGATCGCCCGTGAGCCCCTTTTCGGTCAGGCTAGACGATTCGACTTGCTCCCCCGCCATGCCCTTGACCGGATAACGCCATATCTCCTTGACCGTGCCGACGACTCGCATCCCCTCATCCTCGAATGTGTTGATGACTCCGCGCCACGTATGATCCAGGGGCAGGAAATGTTCCCGATCGCGCGACACGCCTCCGATCGAACTGTGCCGCCGTTCGCGAGAGGCGTCAACCCGGCAACAAGTTGATACGGCGCGTTGCCCTCCGGATTCTTCTGGCACAATCGCCGGGCGAGGCGCGACGCGGTTGTACTGCGTGATGCGGCGCACCGCGATGCCGAAGTCCCAACAAAAACACACACGGGTGGAGGATGCAATGAGCGACAAGAAGGAAGGCGGGGCGCTACCGGCTCCGAATGCAACAGTCACCGATCGCCGCGATTTCCTGAAGGCGACCCTTGCCGTGGCTGGCACTGCCGTGCTGGGCGCGCCGTACATCGGGCGCGCCGCGAATTCCGGCACGATCCACGTGGCCAGCATGTTCGACGTGACCGGCGGCCTGAGCATCTACGGCGAGCCGGAGATGAATGTCTCGCGCATGGCCGTGGACCATATCAACCAGAACGGCGGCGTGCTTGGACGCAAGCTGGAGCTGCATGCGTACGACACGCAATCGAAGATCGAGCTGTACTCACGCTACGCGCAGGAAATCGGCGCGAACGACGACATCGCCGTCGTCATCGGCTGCATCACCGGCGCCTCGCGCGAGGCGGCGCGCCCGATTCTCTCCAAGAACAGCAAGCTGCTGTTCTTCCCCAGCGTCGACGAAGGCGGCGAGTGCGACAAGTTCACCTTCATGCAGGGCTCGGACTGCCTGCAGATGGAAAGCCCGCTGGTCAATTGGGCGGTGAAGAATGCCGGCAAGACCTTCTACGTCGCGGCCGCCGATTACGTCTACGGCCACGTGGCCACGGCATGGACGAAGTCGCTCGTCGAGAAGGCCGGCGGCTCCATCGTCGGCACCGAATTCATCCCGCTCGATGTTTCCGACTTCGGCGCCACGATCCGCAAGATCCAGACGGCGAAGCCCGCAGTGATCATGTCCAACCTGGTCGGCGGCAACCACATGGCCTTCTATCGCCAGTTCGCGGCCGCCGGCCTCAACCGCTCGATCCGCATCGTCTCGCCGTCTTTCGGCCTGGGCAACGAGCAACAGGTGCTTTCGCCCGAGGAGACCAAGGGCATCGTCGTCGCCTACTCGTATTTCGAAACGCTCGACAATGCCGAAAACAAGGCCTTCGTCGCCGAGTACCGCAAGGCCCATCCGAAGTCGGGCCCGCTCATGGATCTGCCGGCACAGGTGTGGAACGGCTGGCACCAGTGGAAGGCGGCGGTCGAGAAGGCCGGCAGCACGGAGATCGGCAAGGTCGTCGCGGCCATGGAGTCGGGCATCCCGTTCCAGGGTCCGAGCGGTCGCATCGTGATGGACGCACCGTCCCATCGCAACATCCAGGACATCAACCTTGCCACGGTGGACGACAAGCGCCAGTTCAAGATCCTCGAGACCTTCAAGCAGGTTCCGCCGAGCCGGCAGGTGGTGGGGTCGGAATCATGCGATCTAACGGGCAAGGACAAGGACTCGCACCGGATGATCATGCCGAAGATGTAGGCGGAGTCGCGGCATGCCAGGCCTGGACGGCGCAGCCGTCATCGCGCTGTCGGTCCTGACGAGCATCGCCATCCTGCTGCTGACGTCGCTCGGCCTGGCGGTGATCTTCGGGCTGATGCGCATCGTCAACATGGCGCACGGCGAGTTCCTCATGATCGGCGCCTTCACCACGACCGTGCTGGTGCAAAGCGCCGGCTTGCCAGTCTGGCTCGCGATCCTTTGCGCGCCGCTGACCTGCGCGCTGGTCGGCGCGGTCGTGGAAGTGCTGTTCATCCGGCCGCTGTACGGCAGGCGGCTGGTGGAGACGCTGCTCGCGACGTTCGGCCTGAGCCTGATCCTCTACCAGGCCGCGATCGACATCTTCGGGCAGTCGTCGCCCGGCATCGGCGCGCCGGGGGGGTTCATCGAGATCGGGCGCTACACGGTTTCGACGTACTCCCTGTTCCTGCCTGTCGTTGCGCTCGCGATCGTGGCCCTGCTCTACCTGCTGTTCAAGCGCACGCGTTACGGCCTGCTCGCCCGGGCGGCGGTGCAGAACCCGGACATGGCGGCGGTTTTGGGCGTGCCTGTGCGACGCGTGAACCTGCTCACCTTCGTGCTCGGCTGCTCGCTTGCGGGCCTTGGCGGCGGATTGATCTCGCCGATCGTCGCCGTCAGTCCCGGCGTCGGCCAGAGCTACGTCGGGCAGGCTTTCATGACCGTCGTCACCGGCGGGCCCGCCTTCCTGCTGGGTTCACTTGCGTCTTCCGCCCTGCTCGGCGGCGTCGCCAACGTGGTGTCACAGATGTTCACGAATTTGTGGGGCCTTTCTGCCCTGCTCGTGGTCGCGATCCTGCTCGTGCGACTGCTGCCCAACGGCCTGTCGGGCGGCTGGACGCGCGGACTGTGATGCCGGCCGCCGACTGACGATGCCGATGGCGGCCAGAACGCTGCAGCGGCTTGCGAATCGCGGACTGGTCTGGGCACCGCTGCTGGCGCTCGTCGTCCTGCTCGCGGCCCCGGCACTGTCCACGGCGACGCTGCTGAAGGGCACGCTTTGGCTGAGCTTCGGCATCGTGGCGTTGAGCCTCGCGCTGGTATGGGGTGTCGTGGGCATTTTCAGCTTCGGCCAGAATGCGTTCTTCGGCATCGGCGGCTACGTCTTTGCAGTCGCAGCCGTCAATATCTTCCCCGGCACGGGCGAGACGCTCACCGCCATGGCATTGGGTGCCGGCGCGGCCGCGATCTTCGCCGCCATCCTCGGTTACGTGACGTTCTACGGTCGCGTGGGCGACGTCTACCTCGCCATCGTCACGCTTTCCGTGACCCTGATCCTCTACACCGTCATGTCCAGCACCGCCGGTCCCGAGTACCACATCGGCCAGGCGCAGCTCGGCGGGTTCAACGGCATGCCTTCGGTGCCCGGCGTGGCGCTGGGGAGCGGCGAACTCGGCAATCGGCAGACGTTCGCATTCGCCGTCTGCCTGGCGGCGGCGCTCTATGTGCTCGTGCGTTTCCTGGCGAGCGGCCGCTACGGGCGCATCCTCGCCGGATTGCGTGAGAACGAGCTGCGCATGGAACTGCTGGGTTATGACGTGCGCCTGCACAAGCTCATCGCGTTCGTCATCGGCGGTGCCGTCGCCGGCACAGGCGGCACCTTGTTCGCGGCCTGGGGCACCTTCATCAACCCGGCGGTATTCAGCCTGCCGCAGGCCGCGCTGGTCGCGATCTGGGTCATGGTCGGCGGGCGCACCTCGCTCGCCGGCGCCTTCGTGGGCGTGGCCGTCGTGCAATGGATCTGCGACCAGGCCGACAAGGTCGTCGCGCAACAGACACCGTTGATCCTCGGCGTGATGCTGGTGGCGACCGTCATGGCCTTCCCGAGCGGCATCGTGCCCAGCGTCTCCCGGCTGATTTCGCGACGCCGTCGTTCGGCGCCCGCGGAGGCTTACTCGCACACGACGCGATCGGACGGCGCGCCGCAAGCCGCCGCACGTGGTCGCCTCGTCGCGCAACACCTTGGCAAGCGTTTCGGCGGCTCGATCGTCCTCGAGGACGTGAGCCTGTCGTTCGGGGAAACGGGCATCGACGCCGTGATCGGCCCGAATGGCGCGGGCAAGAGCACCCTGTTCGGGCTGCTAACCGGCAGGCACGCGGCGACGCAGGGGCGCATCGAGCTCAACGGCAGGGACATCACGCGCCTGCCGGTCTTCCGGCGTGCGCGCGCCGGCCTGGGCATCAAGCTGCAGGTGCCCGGCATCTTCCTGGGGCTCACCGTGCGCGAGAACATTGCGCTCGCCGCGATGGCGCCGCGCGCGCACGGCGGCGCCGGCTACGCGTCCGCGATCCTTGGCGCGACCAGCCTGTCCGCGAAAATGGATACGCCCGCGTCCGCGCTCTCGCACGGCGAGCAGCAGTGGCTCGAGATCGCCATGGTGGTCGCGCAGAATCCTTCCGTGATGCTGCTCGACGAGCCGGCGGCCGGGATGACGCGCGACGAACGCCACCACACTGTCGAGCTGATCCGGTCGCTGTCGACGCAACGCACCGTGGTCGTCGTCGAACATGACATGGATTTCATCCGCGCGCTCGGCGCGCCGGTCGCCATGCTGCACCGGGGCGTGGTCTTCCGCCAAGGTGAGTTTGCCGCGCTCAGCAACGACCCGGAGGTCCGCGATGCCTACCTTGGGAGGCGGCGCCATGCTGGAAATTGACAGGCTCGCATCCGGATACGGGGACAGCATCGTTCTGCAGGATTTGTCCCTTCGCATCGACGCCGGCGAAACCGTCGCCGTGCTGGGGCGTAACGGCATCGGCAAGACCACGCTGGTGAAGACGCTTGCCGGCCTGCTGCGCGCCCGCCATGGCGGCGTGCGCCTCGAAGGCATCGAGATCACCGCGCTCCCCGCCGCTTCGCGCGCACGCATCGGGCTTGGATACGTGCCCCAAGGACGCGAAATTTTCCCCAAGCTGAGCGTCATGGAGAACCTGCTGGTCGGCATCCACGCAGCCGGCCTGCCCGCATCGCGTGCCCACGCGATCCTCGACGATTTTCCCGCGCTCAAGCCCAAGCTTGGCGATCCCGGCGCGAGCCTGAGCGGCGGCCAGCAGCAGATGCTCGCACTGGCGCGCGCGCTGGTCCTGCAGCCGAAGATATTGCTGCTCGACGAGCCCTCGGAAGGCATCCAGCCGTCGGTGCTCGACGAGATCCAGGCCACGCTGTCCAGGGCTCGCGCCAGGTCAGGCCTGGCCGTGCTGTTGGTGGAACAGAACCTCGAATTCGCGGCGTCGCTGGCCGACCGCGCCCTGCTCATGGACAACGGCCGCATTTCGCGCGAAATCGATCCGCGGCGGCTGCTCGACGATCCGGAACTGTTCCAGGAGTTCATCGGCACGGCGAGCTGACGCGGCGACGGCGCGCGCAAAGCGTTCTGCTATCCTTGGATCGTCCCACGAAACCAGGCCTGCGATGAACGCCCCGGGAAGCCACGACGCCTCCGTCGAATCCGACCTGCTTGCAGCCGTCGCCGGATTGCGCGATGCGCTCGTCGACCTGACGTTGACGCTGGTGCGCTTTCCGTCGCTGAACGGGGCGGAAGCCGGCGCGCAGGATTTCCTGGCGGACGGGTTCCGCAAGATGGGGCTCGCGGTCGAGCGCTTCGAGGTGCGCGACGCGGACCTGCGCGACCTCCCCGGATATTCCCCGGCCGTGGGTCACTGGACGCATCACGCCAACGTCGTGGCGACACATCGCCCTCGCGGCAAGGGCGGCCGCTCGCTCATCCTGAACGGCCACATCGATGTGGTGCCGGTCGGCGCGGAGCAACTCTGGTCGCGCCCGCCCTTCGAGGCGTACGCGCGCGACGGCAGGCTGTACGGCCGCGGCAGCGGCGACATGAAAGCCGGCATCGCGGCATACGTCACTGCGTTCGAGGCGCTCAAGGCAGTCGGCTTGCAACCAGCGGCGCCGGTATTCCTTCAATCCGTCGTGGAAGAGGAATGCACGGGCAACGGCGCGCTGGCCTGCCTGAACCGCGGCTATCGGGCCGATGCCGCGATCATTCCCGAGCCGTTCAACCACAGCATCCTGAATGCACAGGTCGGCGTGATGTGGTTGACGGTCGAGGTGTTCGGCAAGCCCGCGCACGTGCTCAATGCCACGCAGGGCATCAACGCCATCGAAGCCGCATTCGAGCTCTTTCGCGGCCTGCAATCGCTGGAACGCGAGTGGAACGAGGCCGGCAACCGGCACCCGTCGTTCGCCCACCTCGACCATCCCGTCCGATTCAATTTGGGCAAGATCGAAGGCGGCGAATGGGCATCCTCGGTGCCGACCCGCTGCACGATGCAGTTGCGTTGCGGGTTTTACCCGGGGATGCGCGCGGCGAACGCGCGCGCGGCGATCGAAGCTCGATTGAGAGCCACGCTGGAAAAAAATCCCCGCCTCGCCGGCATTTCGCACCGCGTGCGCTATGCGGGCTTTCAGGCGGAAGGCTTCGTCCTCGACGAGGCCGCCCCGCTCGTATCGATGCTGGCTGCGGCGCACACGCGGGTCATGGACGACAAAGCCGAGATGTTCGCCAGTTCCGCGACCACCGATGCCCGCGTGTTCAATCTCTACGGCTCGATTCCGGCGACGTGCTACGGCCCGGAAGCGCAAAACATCCATGGCATCGACGAGTCGGTGTCGATCGAGAGCGCGGTGCGCACCGCGCAAGTCCTCGCGATTTTCATGGCCAGGTGGTGCGGCGTGGAGAAACTGAAATGACGAGGCTGTTGCTCGCGCTGGTTCTTGCGATGGCCGCATTTCTGGGCGGCTGCTCGAATTCGCCGGAAATTCCGCAACAGACGACCGTGCGTGCGAGCAACGAAACCGCGGTGAAGGCGATCGACTACGCAAAGGAAATGCTGGGCAAGCCATATAAATATGCCGGCGACACGCCGGACGGCTTCGATTGCAGCGGACTGGTGAAATACAGCTACGGGCGCGCCGGCATCTACATGCCTCGCGACACGCAATCGCAACGAAAGATGTCGGTGCTCGTTTCCACGCATGGATTGCGCGAAGGCGACCTGCTGTTCTTCGACCAGGAGGGCAAGAAAAATTCGCACGTGGGGATGTATCTGGGCAAACGGCGCTTCATCCATGCGCCGTCGAGCGGCGACAAGGTGCGCACCGACAGCCTGGACGCGGAGTTCTGGAAAAAGCATTTCGTCGAGGCCCGGCGGGTCTGAAGATTACCGACTACTTTTCACCACGGAGACACGGAGGACACGGAGAAGGGCCAATACCGAGGAAATGCAACGTTTCGAACCGGCGGTCATGGCTGGCAGTTGGTGCTTGCTGCACGTCGACCCAGTATCGCCAGGTTCTTGTTGCATCCCTGTCGACCCGGGTTTTCTCCGTGTTCTCCGTGCCTGCGTGGTGAGATTTGTGCCTTGGGGAGGAGCCGCCATGAAAAAAATTTGCTTCACTATCTGCGCGCTGTTCACGACGGCGACGTGGAACGCCGCCGCGGCCGGACCAGACCACGTCGACATCACCTGGATGTCCATCGCCAACATCCACTACCAGATTGGCCCGCTCGGCGTGCTGACCGACGGCTACATCACACGCATTCCCGAAAACCAGTTCCATGGCGGAGGCGGCGGGTACGCATACACGGCAAAGCCCTGGAAGCCGGACGTCGCCGCCGTATCGCGCGTACTCGATGCCATCGGCGGCCCGGAAAAAATCAAGCTATTGCTGACCGGCCATAGCCACTGGGACCACTCGTTCGATACGGCGACGTGGTCGAAGCTGACCGGCGCGCCGGTCATCGGCTCCCAGACGACGTGCTTCGAGACCATGGCGGAAAACCTGCCCGCGGAACGCTGCCGCCCGGTCTACGGACTGGAGAAAATGGAATTGGCTCCCGGCGTGACCCTGCGCGTGGTGCGGTGGAACCATAGCGGCGACCCTGCAAAGAACTGGGAGCAGCACGACCCGGTCGAGCTCGAGGACATTCCGCGCCAGGATCCCGCGACGGGCGGCTTGAAGGCGGGCGTCGCGGAGGATTTCCCGAACGGCGGCGGCAATCGCGGATTCCTGTTCACCGTCGATGGCCCGAAGGGCCGCTATAGCTGGTACTACCATAACTCCGCGAGCGCGGTGGATCTCGACGTGCCCATCGTCATCAAGGGCGTGGACTACGGAGCGCCGATCGAAAACCTGAAGAGGGCAATGCGCGACGCCGGACTGGACTCGGTGGACCTGTGGATAGGCACCGGCGGCTTACCGGTGGCAAAGCTCGTCGTGCCCGTGCTCAAGCCCAAGGCGCACATTCCCATCCACTGGGACGGCTTGTGGCAGCCCTTCGAGGCCGGCATGCCCTGGCCGTTTTCCGACCCCGCCGACGAAGAGTATCTGGCGCAGGCAGGCGTGACCCTGATCAAGCCGGCGCAGTACATGGACAAGTGGCGGCTGGACAGCGCAGGCGTGCGTCCCGTGGAAAACAGCGCCATCAAGAAATCGCTCGGCTTCACGGACGTCCAATCCTTCGGCGACAAATGACAGCGGGGGCGATGTGCCCCCGCCGTGCAGGGAGTTACTTTTTGAGGCTGTCGCGAATCTGGCGCAGCAGCAGCACGTCTTCAGGGGTGGGCGGCGGTTCCGCCGGAGGTGCCGCCTTCTTCAGCTTGTTCATCTGCTTGATCATCAGGAAGATGATGAAGGCCAGGATGACGAAGTACAGCAGCACCGTGATGAAGTTGCCGTAGGCGAACACCGCGCCGGCCTTCTTCGCCTCCGCGAGCGGCAGGCCCGGCGGCTGCCCGTTCAACGCAATATAGTAGTTGCTGAAATCCAGTCCGCCCGTCACCTTGCCGATCAGCGGCATGATCAGGTCGTTGACCACCGAATCCACGATCTTGCCGAACGCGGCGCCGATGATCACACCGACGGCGAGATCCATGACGTTACCCTTGATAGCAAACTCCTTGAACTCGCTGACGATGCTCATGCGCCCTCCTCCTTCTGCTTGATGGCCCTGCGCGAAGCCACGGCAAGGCATTGCCTTCCGTGCACATTGTCCCCACATGGTTCTTGTCCTTGCTCGCCGGATTTCCCGCGAGCGACGCCATGCTGGTCATATCGCCCGGCAGTGTCAACCGCGCCCGTCGTCGCGCGTTCGCGATCGTCCGCATAGAGTCGATACCGCGCCTCACCTGCGTCCCGGATTGTGAACTTGGCCGGGGCGCGCCGGTCTGAGAGTGCGTAACCATCATCTTTCCCCGGCGGGCCATCGGCCCGCTCACGCTTTCCAGGAGGCCCAAAATGTTTTCCAGACTCAGCACGGCAAGGAAGATGCTCATCGCCGCGATCGTCCCGGCGGTATTCGGCATCTATTATTCGTTTGCATTGCCCGGTCATTCGACCGCGAATGCCGCGGCGCCGTCTGCCGCCGCGGCATCCAGCCATGACGCGTCATCCCGCACCCAGCGCTTGCCGGACTTTACCCGCATAGTCGACGAGAACGGCCCGGCGGTGGTCAACGTCGCCGTGTCGCGTTCCGCGCCGGCCGCGGCTCCCGGCCAGGGCCCGGGCGGACAGGACGACGATCCGCTGCAGGAGTTCTTCCGCCGCTTCGGCCAGCCTGGCCCGCAAGGCCCCGGTCCGCAAGGTCCCGGCCAGCGTGCCGAGCCGGAAATCCAGCGCGGCCTCGGATCGGGCTTCATCATCAGCCCGGACGGCATCATCCTGACGAACGCGCACGTCGTCGCGGATGCCACGGATATTTCGGTGAAGCTCACCGACCGGCGCGAATTCGATGCCAAGGTTCTTGGCGTGGACAAGCGCACCGACATCGCGGTGATCAAGATCGAGGCCAGGAACCTGCCCTTTGTGAAAATCGGCCACGCCAGCGACCTCAAGGTCGGTGAATGGGTCGCGGCCATCGGCTCGCCGTTCGGATTCGAGAATACGATCACCTCGGGCATCGTCAGCGCGAAGGCGCGGGCCCTGCCGGACGAGAACTACGTTCCCTTCATCCAGACCGACGTCGCGGTCAACCCGGGTAATTCCGGCGGCCCGCTGTTCAACATGGACGGCGAAGTCGTCGGCATGAACTCGCAGATATTCAGCCGCACCGGCGGATTCATGGGCCTTTCGTTCGCGATACCCATCGACGTCGCCATGCAGGTCAAGGATGACCTGATCAAGAACGGCAAGGTCACGCGTGGCCGCATCGGCGTCCAGATCCAGGACGTGAATCAGGCCCTCGCAAACTCGTTCGGCTTGCCCAAGCCACAAGGCGCGCTCATCAGCGGCGTTGAACCGGGTAGCCCGGCAGAGAAGGCCGGCCTCAAGTCCGGCGATGTCGTGCTCGCCGTGAACGGCAAGGAAATCAACCAGCTCTCCGAGCTTTCCGGCGCCATCGCGGCGACCAAGCCGGGCAACAATGCGCGCCTGCAGGTCTGGCACGAGGGCAAGAGCCGGGATGTGGACGTGAAGGTCGGCGAACTGCTGGAGCAGAAGCTGGCGGCTGCAACAGGCGGGGACGGCCAGACCTCGGCCAAGCTCGGCCTGACCTTGCGCGAACTTGCCCCGGATGAACAGGCGCAACTGAAAACCGAAGGCGGCCTCGTCGTGCAAAACGCCGCCGGCGCCGCCGCGCGCGCGGGCATCCAGCCAGGCGACGTTATCCTGGCTCTGAACGACACGCCGGTGAAATCCGTGGAGCAACTGAAGAGCCTGGTCAAGAAATCCGACAAGACCGTGGCACTGCTGATCCAGCGGGATTCGAACCGTATGTACGTGCCGATACAGGTCGGCTAACTAATTCGGATCGCCAATGAAGGGCGTGCCATGAATGGCACGCCCTTTTTTTTTTGCGCATCGCGTCCGGCTCCCGGCCGTCGCACTAAGGAGCAGAGCATTACAGCGGCGCGCAGCATGCAAATACGGGTCGATCCGGTCAATGTCGCGTAATGCACCCGTTGCACGCCCGCCTCGAATGCGGACAAAATAAAGCCAGGCCGGGGCGGACAACGACGTCGGAAGACCCCATCGGCCGTATCCCCGGGGCGCATCATGACGGACAGGGATTTTTCCGAATTGAGCCAGGCGCAGATTCTGGAAATTCTGGTCGAGTTGCAACACGTGATGGAAAGCCGCGGCAAGCCCCTGCCGATGGTTTCGCAGGTCGGCGGCCCTTCGAAACTCGAATCGGCGCTGATGGAGAAGCAATCCCGGCGTAGCTTCGATCAGAATGTCACCGCCCATCCGCGGCTGCTCGCCGCCATCGTCGAAGCGTCTCCGGACGCCATTACAAGCAGGACGTTGGATGGCGTCCTGCTGACCTGGAACAAGGGCGCCGAGCGCATGTTCGGGTTTACCGCCCAGGAAGCCATCGGCCGCAACCACGAAGGCCTGTTCGAAAGCTCCCGCAAGGCCGAGATCGAAGAGATCAACGACCGCCTGATGCGCGGTGAAAGCATCATCGACCTGGAAACCGTCAGGGTTCGCAAGGACGGCAGCCTCAAGAACATATCCGTGAACATCTCGCCGATCATGGAAGCCGGCCAGGTGGTGAGGGTGTGCTCGATCGCGCGCGACATCGACGCACGCAAGGTCACGGAAAAAGCCCTGCATGACGCGCTCGCCCGGGAAAGGCAGCGCGCAAGCGAACTGGCGGCCGTGCTGGATGCGGTGCCCGCGGTCGTGCTCATCGCGCACGATCGCCATTGCGAGCGCATCACCGGCAACCGCGCGGCATCTGAAACATTGCGCATGGCGCTTGGCGCGAACATGTCCAAGAATCCGCGCAACGACGGGCGACCCGCCCATTTTCGCGTGCGGCGCGGCGGCAAGGACCTGTCGCCGGACGAGTTTCCGGTAGAGCGCGCGGCGCGAGAAGGCATAGACATTCGCGGCTTCGAGGAAGAAATTGCCTTCGACGACGGCACCGTCACGCACCTGATCGGCAATGCCAAGCCGCTGCTGAACCAGGCGGGCGAAATCTACGGCGCGGTGGCGGCGTTCGTCGACATTTCGGCGCGCAAGGACGCAGAAGATCGCATTCGCCAGCTCGCGCACCTCGACCCCCTCACCCGCCTGCCGAACCGCATTCTGCTGATGGATCGCATCGAGCAGGCGCTGGCCATTTCGCAACGCAACCAGGCGCGCGCCGGCGTGATCTTTCTGGATCTCGACAATTTCAAGGACATCAACGATCGCCACGGCCATCACATGGGCGACCAGTTGCTCCAGCGCATGGCCGAGCGCATCCGCGAGTCGATACGCGAGGCGGACACCGTGTCCCGCCTCGGAGGCGACGAGTTCATCGTGGTGCTCCCCGAGCTGCGCGACGTCTCCGATGCCGACGTAATCGCCGCCAAGATGCTGGACGTGGTGGGCGAGCAATGCATCCTCGCCGGCCAGAGGATTCGCGTCACGGCGAGCCTGGGCATCAGCATTTTCCCCGACCACGGCCGCGACGCCGAGACGCTCATCCGCCATGCCGACCAGGCCATGTACGACGCCAAGGAGTCCGGGCGCAACACCCATGTCGTCTACGGCGCGCCGCCCGGTCGCAATCCTGATTAATTTTTAGGCGGGAAAAGTCCCATGCCGGGGTCGTACGCCTTCAACCCCACGGCTGGCGCGGCATCTTGCGGGGGCCCCGGATTCGTGGCTCAATGCAAAATAAAAAAAACCTACAAAAAAGCTTCACCGTGTCCTACATCTACGATGGATCAAAGCAGCCGGCTGTTAAGGGAGGCCGACGTGCCCAACAAGAATACTGCACGGGACCACTCCGACCTGAGTCCGGAGTTGGTGGAAATCGTTCGTGCCCTGCAGGCGTCGCTTGCGGAGAAGCGCGTGCGCCAGCAATTGCAATCCGTCGGGGCGGACCAGCCTTCCAAGCTTGAATCGGCGTACGCCGCCCAGCAAGCCAAGCACCGCGAAACACGATCCGACCTTGCCGGCCATCCGCAACTGCTTGCCGCGGTTGTCGAATCCGCCGATGCCGGGATCCTGAGCGAGACCTGGAACGGGGTCCTGCTTACCTGGAACAAGGGCGCCGAACGCATATTCGGCTATACCGCCGCAGAAATGATCGGCAGCAGCCGCGCCTGCCTGATTCCGGAATTCCTGAAGGCCGAGGATGCCAAGATCATGCTGCACGTGATCGAAGGCAAGTCCACCCTGAACCGGGAAACGGTCTGGCAGCACAAGGACGGCAAGTTCGTCGACGTGGCGGTAAGTTTTTCCCCCGTGGTCGAAAACGACAAGGTGGTGCGCCTGTCGGTCGTGGTCAACGACATCACCGACCGCAAGCGCATGGAACGCGCGCTCATGGAAAGCGAGCGCAAGCAGCGCCAGCGCGCGGCCGAGCTGCGCATCGTGCTAGACGCGGTGCCCGCGGCCGTCTGCATCGCGAACGACCCGGAGTGCCGGTCCATCACCGGCAACCGGATGGCATATGACCTCATGAAGCTGCCGCAAGGCAGCAATCTCGCCGTGGCGGACGAGGAATCCGGCCAGCAGCCGACGTTCCGCATGTTTCGCAACGGCCGCGTGCTGGAAGCGCACGAGCTGCCGGTGCAAATGGCGGCCTTCCGCGGCATCGAGGTACGGGACTTCGAGCAGGACATCGTCTTCGACGACGGCAGCATTCGCCATCTGATAGGCAATGCCGCACCGCTGCGCGACGCCAGCGGCAGGGTTTACGGCTCGGTGGGCGCATTCATCGACATCACCGCGCGCCGCACCATGGAAGAGCAGATCCGGCGCATGGCGCACTTCGATTCCCTGACGAACCTGCCGAATCGCATCCTGCTGATGGACCGCCTCGAGCAGGCGCTGGCGATTTCCCAGCGCAACCACTCGAAGACGTCCGTCATCTTCATGGACCTCGACCATTTCAAGGAAATCAACGACACCCTGGGCCACCATGTCGGCGACATGCTGCTGCAGCAGGTGGCCGAGCGCATACGCGGCGCGCTGCGCGAGGTGGACACCGTTTCCCGGCTGGGCGGCGACGAGTTCGTCATGGTCTTGCCCGAGCTGCGCCACAGCGAGGACGCCACGACCATCGCCCAGAAGCTGCTGCGCGCGCTGGACGAGGACTTCTTCATCTCCGGGGACAGGCTGCGCATTTCTCCCAGCCTCGGCGTCAGCATTTTTCCGGACCACGCGGGTGACGCCAGCACCCTGATCCGTATCGCCGACAAGGCGATGTATCATGCCAAGCAGTCGGGCAGGAATACCTACCGGTTCTACGATGACACAATGAAATCCTGACCTCGCCGGCCCCGGGGTCGGTGCACGCGGAACCGGAGTGCGACGACAAGAGGTTGCGGATGAGCGAGCACTGGTATCGCGATGTTGTAGAGATGTCCCAGGATGCCATCTATGTCTGGTGCGATGGCCGCTTTGTTTTTGCCAACCGCGCGTCCGCGCGGCTCTTCGGCGTCGAAGCTCCTGAACAGCTGGTCGGCCGCATCGTTTACGAGTTCGTCCACCCTGACTACGTCTCGACCGCAAAGCAGCGGATGCAGACGCTGCTGGACGGCGGCGGTCCGCTGCCTCCCCAGGAATTCAAGATGCTGCGCGTCGATGGTGGCATCGTCGACGTCGAAGCCATGGCCACCCTTTTCCGTTTCCAGGACCGGCCTGCGGCGCACGTCATCCTGCGCGATATCGCGGAGCGCAAGGCGCTGCAGAACGACCAGATGCAACGCCTGCGAAACGACGCGGAACATCGACGCGTACAGGCCGAACGCGATTATTTCCTGCAGCTATTCGAGACCAGCCCGAACCTGGCCTGGACGGCTCGTCCGGACGGAAACATCGACTTCGCGAACCGGCGCCTGCTGCAGTGCCTGGACCTCGGCATAGAAGACGTGTCGGGCTCGAACTGGCAGTCGTTCGTCCATCCGGACGATTTGCCGGAAATTCTCACGCGCTGGAAACGCAGCCTCGAATCCGGTGAACCTTATGAAGCGGAACTGCGGCTGCGCGCGAAATCGAGCCTCGAGTACCGGTGGCATCTCTCCCGCAGCCTTCCCGTACGCGACGGAGCCGGCGAAATCCAGCGCTGGGTCGGCACGACCACCGACATCCACGACCAGAAGGAGGCGCGTGCCGTGCTCGAGCAATCCCAGTTGCGGCTTGCCGAGGCGGTGCGGCTTCGCACCGAAGACCTGCTGAACGCGAACACCGCGTTGCGAGACGAGATCGAGGAACGCAAGCACGTGGAAAAGGCACTGCGGGGCTCGCGCGAAAAACTGCGCAAGCTGTCTGCGCACCTGCAATCGGCGCGCGAATCGGAACGCGCGGCGGTGGCCAGGGAAATCCACGATGAACTGGGTGCCACCCTGACGGCGGCGAAAATGGACCTGCACTGGTTTGCGAAAACGCTCGCGGACAACCAGGTGCCGCGCGGGGACAAGCTTCGCGAAGCCGTGGAACTGGTCGATTCCGCAATCCAGACCGTGAAGAGGATCGCCACGGAATTGCGCCCGAGCATTCTCGACCATCTCGGCCTGTGGGCGGCGCTGCAATGGCAGTTGCAGGAATTCGAGCTGAACTTCAACATTCCCTGCCAGATCGATCCGGCGCCGGATGGCATCGTGCTGGCCAATGACGCACAGACGGCTGTATTCCGGATTTTCCAGGAGGCGCTCACGAACATCGCGAGGCACGCGAAGGCGAGCAGGGTCAAGGTGGAACTGCGCCCCGATCGCGCTGGCATAATGCTGGGCATCCAGGACAACGGGATCGGCCTGCCGCCGGGCAAAATCGTGGAGCCCGACGCATGCGGCATACAGGGGATGCGCGAACGAGCGCGCAGTTTCGGTGGCGACGTGAGGTTCGAGCAAACGGCTGGCGGCGGAACTACGGTACTGGTGAAATTTCCGGCACGCGTCAAGTCCGTAAAGCGCATGAAACGCGATCGCGAGGCAGTTTGACGCCATGACGAGCGCCCTCATAGTCGACGATCACACCATCACGCGGGCGGGGTTGCGCCGCATACTTTCCGAGACATCGCAACCGATCGACGTCGGCGAAGCCTCGAATGGCCTGGAGGCGCTGGAGTTGGTGATGTCGCGCGACTGGGACATCGTGATGCTCGACATCAGCCTTCCGGATCGCAGCGGCCTCGAAGTGCTCAAGGCAATCAAGAAGGCACGCCCCACCCTTCCCGTCCTCGTGCTCAGCATGTACCCGGTGGACCAATATGCGTTGCGCGTGCTTAGGGCGGGCGGCGCCGGTTACCTGACCAAGGAGAGCGCCCCGGACCAATTGCTGGAGGCGGTGCGCAGGGTGACGTCCGGATTGCGCTATATCACGCCGGAGGTGGCCGAATGCATCGCACAGGACTGGAACCGCAGCCCGGCGCAGTCGGTGCACGAAACATTGTCCGATCGCGAATTCGAAGTCATGCGCCTGATTGCCTCAGGCAAGACCGTCGGGGAAATCGCCAGGGACCTGGCACTCAGCGTAAAGACGGTCAGCACCTATCGCACGCGGGTCCTGCAGAAGCTGCATTTGCGGCATAACGCCGAGCTGACGCACTATGCTGTCGTCAACAACCTGATCTATTGAAATTTTTCACCGGCGTCCGACGCGAGTTGTAGGACAAATGCCTACAAGACTGTCGGACAACCACTGATTGCAGCGAGGATAGCGTTAACGAATGCTGCATATCGATGGCAACCGAAAGATTCCAAAAGAATACGGCGTCGAATCAAGGACCAAGATCGTCCAATCAGCAGATTCGCAGGGTTTATGCATGGGCACGGACTGTTCGACGCCGCATATTTGTTGATTGCGATGCACCAGCGGGACGCCCCATCGCGCATTTCCACAAATTTCTCCATCGCGGTCTGAATCGCCTGATCGCCACGGCCGTTTTCGCATGAGCGCGCCGAGTGGCCGGATTCCCGTCATCGCCTTCGGCGCGGCCCTCGCGATACTGGCGACCATGTCTGCGGTTTCCTACCGTAGCCTTGAGGGCTTCGTCGATCGCGCTCAGTGGGTGGATCATTCGCAGGAGGTACTGCGCACCGCCGAGGCGATACTTTCGGACCTGAAGGACGTGGAAACCGGCGTGCGCGGCTATTTGATTTCCGGCGACGACGCCTTTCTTGCGCCTTACACACAGGCGCTGGCGCAAATACCCGGACGCCTTGCGCACCTGCGGCAACTCACCGCCGACAACGCCGTTCAGCAGAAGGCTGTCCAGGAGTTACACGGCCAGATAGACAAGCGACTGCAGCAAACAGCCGATTTCCTCGGCATGTCCGGCTCGCTGCACGCCGCGGTCCCGGACAAAGTCAAAGCGCATATTTCCGCCAGCAAGGCCACGATGGACCGGATTCGCAATATCGCCGACGAAATGCGCTTGCGCGAGGAAGCGCTCCTGCTCGAGCGGGCCCGGGATTCCAGGCGCAGCGCCGCGGCTGCCACGACCATCATCGTCGCCGGAACGGTTACCAGCGTGGCGATGCTGGTGCTAGCCTTCGTCGTCCTGCGCCGGGAAATCGACCAGCGGGCGCGCGCGGAGCACGCCGCGCAAGCCGCCGCCGCGGAAACCGAAAGCCTCTATAACGGCGCGCCCTGCGGCTATCACTCCGTGGACAAGGACGGATATTTCGTGCGCATCAACGACACGGAACTTAACTGGCTCGGGTACTCGCGGGAAGAACTCATAGGCAGGAAGAAGTTCATCGACATCGTCGCGCCGGCATACCGGCAGACGGTCCTCGACAATTTCCCGCGGCTGGTTCAAGGCGGCGACACGACGAACCTGGAATACGAACTCGTGCGCAAGGACGGCCGCACGTTTCCGGTGTCCGTCAATGCCCTGCCGCTGCTGGATGCGAACGGTAACTTCCTGATGAGCCGCACGACCATGTTCGACATCAGCGCGTTGCGCGACGCGCGCACCCGTCTCGAGCACGCGAACGTGTTCCTCGACGCGGTGGTCGAGAACATTCCCAGCATGATCTTCGTCAAGGAGGCGCAGACACTGCGCTTCGCCCGCATCAACCGCGCGGAGGAAAAGCTCCTTGGCATGTCGCGCGAGGCCCTCATAGGCAAGAGCGACCACGACCTGTTTCCCAGGGAGCAGGCGGATTTCTTCGTCGCCAAGGATCGCGAAGTGCTGGCCCAGCAGGGCATCGTCGATATCCCCGAGGAAATCCTCACGACGCCGGAAACGACGCTGATCCTGCGCACGCGCAAGATCGGCCTGCGCGATGCCTCTGGCGAGCCGCAATACCTGCTCGGCATTTCCGAGGACATCACCGAGCAGAAGCGCGCAGAGGAGGCCATCCGCGCGCTGAATGCAAACCTCGAAATGCGGGCCAACCAGCTTGAAGCGGCCAACAAGGAGCTGGAAAGCTTTACCTACTCCGTTTCCCACGACCTGCGGGCGCCGCTGCGGGCGATCGACGGGTTCAGCAGGATATTCGAGGAGGACTACGGCCAGCAATTCGACGATGAAGGCCGCCGGCTTCTTGCCGTTATACGCGAGAACAGCCAGCGCATGGGCATGCTGATCGACGACCTGCTGGCCTTCTCCCGGCTCGGGCGCCAGGCGTTGTCCATCCAGCCGGTCGACATGACGGCGCTGGCCAATGCATCCTTGGCCGATGCGCTCACCAGCGGCGGGGCGGGACCGAGGCCGGAGATAGCCGTCGCGGCGCTGCCCGGCGCGATGGGCGATCCGGTACTTCTCAAGCAGGTCTGGATCAACCTGCTTTCCAACGCCGTAAAGTACAGCGGCAAGCGCGATGCGCCGCGCGTCGAAGTCGGATTCCGGCAGCGGACGGACGAGGACGAGTTCGTGACTTACTTCGTCAAGGACAACGGCGTGGGCTTCGACATGCGCTACTACGACAAGCTGTTCGGCGTCTTCCAGCGCCTGCACCGCATCGAGGAATTCGCCGGCACCGGCGTCGGCCTCGCCATCGTCCACCGCCTGGTCACGCGCCACGGCGGCAGGGTCTGGGCGGAAGCGGAAATCGACAAGGGCGCAACTTTCTATTTCACCTTGCCAGCGGGAGGCGAGCTTGAGCGCATTTGAGAACGTGGAAATACTGCTGGTCGAGGACAACCCGACGGACGCGGAGCTGACCATGCGCGCGCTGCGCAAGAAGAACCTCGCCAACAACCTGGTCTGGGTGAAGGACGGCGTGGAGGCGCTCGACTTCATCTTCTGCAAGGGACAGTACGCGAATCGCGTCAACCTCGCGCCGAAGCTGGTGCTGCTCGACCTGAAGCTGCCCAAGGTCGACGGCATCGAGGTGCTGCGCAACCTCAAATCCGACGCGCGCACGAAGACGGTCCCGGTGGTGATGCTGACCTCTTCCCATGAGGAGCGCGACATCGTCGAAAGCTACCAGCTCGGCGTCAACAGCTACATCGTGAAGCCCGTCGACTTCGACAAGTTCCTCGACATGGTTTCCCAGGTCGGGCTCTACTGGTCGCTGGTGAACAAGGTGCCGCAGGCAGTGTGAGCCCGCCATGAGAACCGTTTCGCCGGGGGTGGCTTGAAGCATGCCTGACAAGACCTTGCGCATCCTGATGGTGGAGGACGTCACCATGGACGCGGAGCTCGAGTTCCGGGAGCTGCGCAAGAGCGGGCTCGCCTTCGACGCGCACATCGTCGAGACCGAGGCGGATTTTCGTCGCGCGCTCGGGGAATTCAACCCGGACGTCATCCTGTCGGATTTTTCCCTTCCCCGGTTCACCGGCATGGCGGCGCTCGACATCGCGCGCGAGATCTGCCCCGACGTCCCATTCATTTTCGTCTCGGGCACCATCGGCGAGCAGAACGCGGTCGACGCGCTTCGTAACGGCGCGACCGACTATGTCCTCAAGACCAACCTGAAGCGATTTCCCTCGGCCGTGCATCGGGCGGTCATGGAAGCCGAGGAAAAGAAGGCGAGGAAGCAGGCCGAGGACCGCGCCAAGACGCTGCAGGCCCAGTTCCTGATGTTCATGAATCACCTGCCCGCGTCCGCGTTCGCCAAGGACAGGGAGGGGCGGTTCGTGTTCGTCAATCCGACTTTCGAAGCCACGTCGGGCAAAGCCGCGGACGGCGTGCTGGGGCAGACGAGCGCGAAGCTGTATCCGCCGGATTATCTGGACGCCATCCTCGCCAATGATCGCAAGGTCATTGCCGACAAGAGGCCTTATCGAATCGTCGAGCGCGTAACGTTCGGGGGACCGGACCGGTTTTTCCTGGTCTCGAAGTTCCCGATACTCGACAACGACGGCGAAGTGGCGATGCTCGGCGGCATTGCGCTGGACATTACCGACCGGCTGCAGATGGAACAGGCGCTGAAGATCAGCGAAGAGCGCTTTCGCGGCATCGTCGAAACCACCGAGGAGCGCGTCTGGGAATGCGACCTGGATTTCCGCATGACCTACAACAATCCCGCGCTGATGCACATCCTCGGCCATCAGCCTGAGGCCATGGTCGGGAAAACCTTCTTCGAGATCCTTGACGATAGCGAGCGCGACAAACAGATGGCGGCAATGTCCACTCGCGTGGCGGAGCGCTCGGGTTGGCGAGGCAGCGTGTTGAAGGCGCGGCATCGCGACGGCAGCGTACGGTGGCTCGAAAGCAACGGCATGCCGCTGTTCGCCGAAGACGGCTCGCTGCGCGGTTTTCGCGGTGCCGATCGCGACGTCACGCAGCGCATCCTGCAGGAACAGAAGCTGTCGCGGCTTTCGCGCATACGTGAAGTGCTCGGCGATTTCTCGTCCGCGATCATCCGCTTGCGCCGCCGCGACGAATTGATGCAGGAGTTGTGCAGGATCGCGGTGGAGGTGGGCGGCATGCGCATGGCGTGGGCCGGGCTGGTCGACGACAATGCCACCCGCCTGCAGCCCGTGGCCGCGCATGGCGCGATCGACGGCTTCCTCGAGTCCCTCGACTTGTCGATTGCGCCGTTGTCGTCGAAATGCGAAACCCTGGCGGCGATCGCGGTGCGCCAGATCAACCAGCAGGTCATCAACGACATTGAACGCTCGAACACCCCCCCCGCCTGGCGGGAGCGGGCGCTGCAGCGCGGCTACCGCGCGGCCGCCGCGCTGCCTTTCATGTCGGGCAATCGCGTCGCCGCCGTCGGCGTGCTGTTCTCGGCGGACAAGGACTTCTTCAACGAAGACCAGATCCGGCTGCTCGGAGACCTGTCGGCTGACGCCTCGATCGCGCTGGAACGCATGGAAAAGCAGGATCGCATCGACTATCTCTCGTTCTACGACACCGTTTCCGGCATCGCCAACCGCACGCTGCTGCTCGAGCGCCTGCAACAGTTCGCACACGAAGTCAGGCGCGGCGGCAGGAAGCTCACGCTCATGATCCTCGACATCGAGAGGTTCCGCTTCGTCAACGATTCCATGGGCCGCGGCGCGGGCGACAGCCTGCTCAAGGCGGTGGCGGAACGCCTGCGCGATTCGCACGAGGGCGAGCGCATCGGCCGCGTCGGCATGAACAGCTTCGCGGTGATCCTGCCCGACGTCCACGACGAGCTGCACGCTTCGCGCCTGGTGGACGAGGAACGCAATCGCCTGCACATGCATCCGTTCAGCATAGAGGGACGAGAATTGCGCATTTCCACGCGGCGCGGCGTGGCGATCTTCCCGCAGGACGGGGAGGATCCGGAATCGCTGATGCGAAACGCCGAGGCCGCCCTCGCCCGGGCAAAGCAGGCTGGCGAATCGACGGTCTACTACACACCGAAGATCAATGCCGATGTGGCCGAGAGGCTGGCGCTCGAAAACAAGCTCAGGCAGGCGCTCGACGAACACCGCTACGTTCTGCACTACCAGCCGAAGATAGATCTCACGAGCGGAGAGATCGTCGGACTGGAAGCGCTGCTGCGCTGGAACGATCCGGAAACCGGCCTGGTGGCGCCCAACCGTTTCATCCCCATCCTCGAGGAGACCGGCATGATCGTGGACGTCGGCTCCTGGGCGCTGGCCGAGGCCGCGCACGTTTCCTCGAAGTGGCGGGCGGCGGGATTCCGGCCGACGCGCATCGCCGTCAACGTTTCGCAGGCACAACTGCGCCAGAACGGCCTCGTGGAGCATGTAAGGCGGGTGTTGTCGCAATACGGGCCGAATGCCGCCGTCGACATCGAGATCACGGAAAGCATGGTCATGCAGGACATCGAGCGCAGCCGCGAGATCCTGCAGGCATTGCGCGACACGGGAGCGAGCATCGCCGTGGACGATTTCGGCACCGGGTATTCGTCGCTTAGCTACCTGGCCCGCTTGCCGGTCGATGCGCTCAAGATCGACCGTTCGTTCATCAACACGATCACCGAGCGGCAGGACGACGTCGAGATCGCCACCGCGATCATTTCCATGGCAAAGGCACTTGGCCTGAACACCATCGCGGAAGGCATAGAGACGCAGGCGCAGTACGACCTGCTGCGTTCGCTGGGCTGCGAGCAGGCGCAGGGCTACCTCATCGGCAGGCCAGTCCCTGAAGAAGAAATCCTGAAGCGGCTCAAGCGCGCCTAGCCGCGCAGGAAGTCGAAGTCGCAGCCGCCGTCCGCCTGCAGGATGTGCTCGTTGTAGAGCCTGGCGTAGCCGCGCGCGGGTATCGGCGTGGCCTTGAAATCGGCGCGGCGCTTCGCCAGTTCCGGCTCTGCCACCAATAGGTCCAGCTTCCTGTCCTTCACCGAAATGCGTATCCGGTCGCCATTGCGCACGAGCGCCAGCGGTCCGCCCGATGCCGCGTCCGGCGTGACATGCAGGATCACGGTGCCGAATGCGGTGCCGCTCATGCGCGCGTCGGAGATGCGCACCATGTCCTTCAGCCCCTTTTGCGCGAGCTTCTTCGGTATCGGCAGGTAGCCGGCTTCGGGCATGCCCGACGGGCTGCGCGGACCGGCGTGCTTGAGCACCAGGAAATCGTCCGGCGTCACGTCGAGGCCTGGCATATCGATTCGTGAGGACAAATCCTCCAGCGACTCGAACACGATCGCCCTGCCCTCTCTTTCAAACAAGCCCTGGTCGGCTGCGGCACGCTTCAGGATCGCCCCGCCCGGCGCGAGGCTGCCGAACAGTGCGACCAGCCCGCCAACTGGAGATATCGGCTCCGAGCGCGGACGAATGACATTGCGGTCCACGAAGGGAAGCGGACGCGAAAGACGCTGCGCCAGCGTCTCGCCGGTGACCGTCATGCAATCCGGGTGCAACAGGTCCCTGAGCTCGTGGAGCAGTGCGCTCATGCCGCCCGCGGCATGAAAATCCTGCATGTAATGGCTGCCGGTGGGCTTGAGGTCGATCAACACCGGCGTTTCATCGGAGAGCGCGTTCAACCTGTCGAGCGAAACGCGAACGCCGCGCCGGCCGGCGATGGCGGTCAGGTGGATGATCGCATTGGTCGAGCCGCCGATCGCGAGCAGCACGCGCAGTGCGTTCTCCACCGACTTTTCGGTGACGATCTCCGAGGGTCGCGGACCTTTCTTCGCTATCATTTCCATCGCCGCGACGCCCGTTGCCTCCGCTGCGCGAATCCGGTCGGCGTGGACCGCCGGAATCGCCGCGGTATCCGGCAAGCTCATGCCAAGCGCCTCGGCAATGCAGGCCATGGTGCTCGCCGTGCCCATGACCGCGCACGTTCCGGCCGTGGTGGCCAGGTTGCCTTCGATCTCGTCGATCCCCGCGTCGCTGACTTCGCCGGCGCGGTATTTCCCCCAGAAGCGGCGGCAGTCCGTACAGGCGCCGAGGCGCTCGCCGTGAAACGGCATGGCCATCATCGGTCCGGTCACGAGCTGGATGGCTGGCACGTCCGCGGAAATCGCGCCCATCAACTGCGCCGGCACCGTCTTGTCGCAACCGCCGATCAGCACCACGGAATCCATCGGCTGCGCGCGCACCATTTCTTCCACGTCGATCGCCATGAGGTTGCGGAACATCAGGCTGGTCGGGCTCAGGAACACCTCGCCGAGCGAGATGGTCGGGAAATCGATCGGCAGGCCGCCGGATTTCAGCACGCCGCGCTTGACGGCCTCGACGAGCTCGGGAACATAGCGATGGCAGTTGTTGAACCCGCTCGCTGACTGCGCGATGCCGACGATGGGCCGCGCCAGCATGTCCTTCGAATATCCCATCGAGCGCGCGAACGAGCGCCTGAGGTAGGCCGCGAATTCAGGATCGCCGTAGTTGGTCAGGTTGCGGCGGATGCCGCGCTTTTCATCGTTGTCGGCCATGGCGAAGTCGGGAAAAGGAAAGCCGCTATGATAGGTTGAGCAAACGCCATGCGCCAACGCAGGCTGTTCGCCCTGGCGCGGCCTGCGTCGCGAAAGTCAGATTCTTTCGATGATGGTCGCCGTGGCCTGGCCGTGGCCGATGCACATTACCTGCAGGCCGAGCGTGCCGCCGGTGGCTTCGAGTCCGGCCAGCATCTTGGACATCAGCCCGCCCCCGGTCGCCCCCAGCGGGTGGCCGTGCGCAATGGCTCCGCCCCAGGGGTTGACCTTCGCCATGTCGGGCTTCAATTCCCGCGCCCAGGAAAGCACGACGGTCGCAAAGGCTTCGTTGATCTCGATCCAGTCGAGGTCGCGGATGGTCAGGCCCGCCTTTTCGAGCGCACGCCGCGTCGCGGGAATGACGCCAGTGAGCTGCATCGTCGGATCCGAAGCGAGCGCGACACGCGCGCGGAATCGCGCTTTCGCCTTCAGGCCGTCTGCCCGCGCCGCTTGTGCATTCGCAATGAGCACGGCCGAGGCACCGTCCGAAATCTGGCTGGAATTGGCCGCGGTCACCACGCCCTTCCCCTCCGGTCGGAACGCGGGCTTGAGCGAGGCCATTTTCGCCTCGTCGAGTTGCGCACGCACGCCTTCGTCGCGGTCGAGTTGCAGCGGCTTGCCTTCCGGTGACACGCCGGTGACGGCAACGAGCTCGCGGTTCATGTTGGATTTCTGCGCGGCAGCCGCGCGTCGATGGCTTTCCTTCGCGTATTCGTCGACGTCCGCGCGCGACAATCCCCATTTGTCCGCGATGCGCTCGGCACTCTCGCCCTGGTGGATCAGTTCGTGGCGCTTGAAAAGTTCCGGGTCCAGCTTTTCGAACCCGGCGACCGGATCGCCCAACCCGATATCGAGGAACATGGGCACGCGCGACATGCTTTCCACGCCGCAGCCGATGACGTAGTTCATGTCTCCCGCCACCACCGCCTGCGAGGCGAAATGCACGGCCTGCTGGCTCGATCCGCACATGCGGTTGAGCGAAACCCCGGGCACCTCCACCGGCAGCTTTGAAAGCAGCACCGCGAGCCGCGCGGGATTCGCGCCCTGCTCGCCCGCCAGCGTGACGGTGCCGTCGATGACGTCGTCGATCTTTTCCGGTTGCACGCCGGCGCGCTCGACGAGCTTGTCGATAACATGCGCAAGCAACGCGTCCGGACGATATTCGCGCAAGGCGCCGCCGCGCCTGCCGAACGGCGTCCTGACGGCTTCGAGTATCACGGCTTCGTTCATGCTGCCTTCTCTTCTTTTGACGTGCTGCGTAGTGCCGTACGGGCGATGACGCCGACATCGCATCGAAGCCGGCTCGCCTTGACGCGGGCCGGCACCGGATGCAATCATCGTACGCGTTCCAACAGTATAAAGAACAGGTACATAGTCATGCTTGCACGCTACATAAGGGGGGCGGTTCTGTTCGCGCTGTATGCGCTTTGCCAGAGCGGCATCGCCGCCGGACCGGATCTGCAGAAAGCCGAAGACCTGCTGCGCGCGAACAAGGCGCAGGAAGCCTATGACCTGCTCGAGCCGTTCGAATTCGACCAGGCCGGTGAACTCAAATACGACTACCTGCTCGGCCTTGCCGCGCTGGAAAGCGGCAAACCCGAAAAGTCCTCGCTGGTGTTCGAGCGCGTGCTGGCCGTCGAGCCGCGCTATCTCGGGGTACGCCTCGATCTCGCGCGTTCCTATTTCCAGCTCGGCGACATCGCGCGCGCCACGCAGGAATTCCAGACCGTGTTGGCACAGAATCCGCCGCCCGACCTGAAGGCCAACGCCGAACGCTACATGCAGGCCATCGAGCAGGCCAAGATGCCGAAGCGTTTCTCGCTGACGTCTTATATAGAAATCGGCGGCGGCAGGGATTCCAACGTCAACAGCTCGACGTCGGACAATCCCGTCAATCTTTCCAACGGCCAGCCGTTCTTCCTCGACTCGAGCAGCCTGAAGCGCGGCGACAACTACGGAACCGCGGCGCTTGGCGGAGAGATGGGCTACGTCCTTACCCCGAACTGGTCGGTCTATGGCGGGCTGGACACGCGGTACCGCTGGTATCACGAGATCGACACGGCGGACTACGGCACGCTCGACGGGCATGCCGGCATCGGCCTGACCCTGGGCCAGCATTTCTTCCGCGTCGGCGTCACCGGCGAGCGTTTCTTCCTCGACCAGCAGGCTTATCGCAAGAGCTACGGCGGCATCGCCGAATATCGCTACCAGGCCGGCGACCGCGACCAGCTCAGCTTGAACACGCAATACACCGAGTATCGCCACTTGTCCGAATTGCTGACAGTCAACGACTTCGACCAAGCCCTGGGCAGCATCGGCTGGCTGCATGTCCTTGCATCGGGCCGCACGCTGTTCTCGATCAACCTCAACGGCGGGCATGAAGACGCCGTGGGCGGCCGTCCGGACGGCGATGCCCTCCTTCTCGGCGGCCGTCTGTTCGGCCAGACCGCATTGACCGACAAGGTCGGCATATTCGCGACCGCCGGCGCGCAACGCTCCAAATACAAGGACGAAAACGTGTCGTTCGGGGAAACGCGCGCGGACTGGCTCTATGACGTCACTATTGGCATGAATTGGCAGTTCGCCAGCAAGTGGAGCCTGCGGCCGCAAGTCACGTACACCAAAAATAACTCGAATATTCCGCTATATGACTTCGACCGCCTCGATATGGCACTGAATTTGCGCCGGGACTTCCAGTGGTAAATCACTCGTTCCCGACAACGTATGTCTCGCGCGTCGATATCCGCCTCTGCATTTCTCCGCAACATTTGCACGATCCTGGCGCTGGCTGTGCCAGTGCTCTCTTGGGCGGCTGAGGGCGGCAAGTTCCAGTTCGTCACCGGCGACGTGCAGGTCTTGTCCGCGGATGGAAAGCATCGCGTCCCGGTCAAGGGAGACAGCTTCAGCACCGGCGACACCATAGTGACGGGTGCGAGCGGCACCGCGCAGATCCGCATGAACGACGGCGGGCTGATGGCGGTTCGTGCCAATACGCAGCTAAAGCTCGACCAGTACATATTCAACGGTCGCGAGGACGGCAACGAACGCAGCCTGATCTCCCTGATCAAGGGCGGGTTCCGCACGATCACCGGCCTCATCGGCAATCGCAACAAGGAAAACTACCGCATCCTCACGCCCAGCGCGACCATCGGCATTCGCGGCACGGATCATGAACCGTTCGTGGTGCCGGCCGGCGCGACCGGAGGCTTCCAGGAAGGTACATACGATCGCGTGTATCGCGGCGCGACCATCATTACGACCGACAAGGGCAAGCTCATCGTCAATCCGAACCAGGTCGGATTCACGCCGGGCAAGGGTGCCGCTCCGGTGATTCTGCCCAAGATTCCGGAGTTCTACGACGTCAAGCCGCAACTGCCGAATGCCTCGAAGGACGGCGACAAGGGTCAGCAGGATGCCGGCGACGCGACGACCACGACAACCACGAAATCGGATGCGATCAAGTCACTGTCGACGACCAATTCGCTCAAGTCCGTCAGGGAAGTCGATACCGACACCACGCCGACAACGACGCTCAAGAGCAACCTGAGCACCACCAATCTGAAGGCCCTGTCCACGGACACGCTGACTACGCCGCTGGTAGACACGACCAGGGCCACGACGACCATAGACACGTCCACGATCAAGTCGGACGTGCTCACCGTTCCCACGACGACACTGAAGTCGACGACCTCGCTGACGACCACGCCCGCCACGAACGCCGTCACGACGCCTGTCACGACGGTCACCACGCCTATAACAACCACGATCGTCGCACCCGTTACGACGACCATCGTTGCGCCGGTGACAACCACGATCACCACGCCGGTCACCACGATCACGACACCCGTGACGAAATCGCTGGACACCACGCTCAGCGTTCCAACCACAACAATACAAAAAATCACAAGGTAGTTCTTGAAATGCAAGGGAGCCCCACATGCAACCCAAGGAAATTCGCACCGCATCCAGACTCATCGCGCTAGGCACCCTGTCGCTGGCCGCCTCAATGGCCGGCGCGATCGAAAATCCGCGCGTGATGTTCGTGTCCGGCACGGACGTGAAGCCGGTCATCGTCGACTTGCAGGGCCACGAGATTCCCGCGAAAAAAGGCGTGATCATCGAGCCTGGATTCACGGTCAAGGTTCCGGAAGGCGCCACCGTGCAGATCATGACGCCGGAGAAAGGCATCATCGCCGTGCGCCCCGACAGCCTGCTCAAGTTCGAAGGAGTCGGCGACGTCGCCCGCCCCTACCGGCTCAAGCTCGACAACGGTGGACTGCGCGTAGCCAATTCCGAAAAGAATTCCCGCAAATACGAGCTGGTGACGCCGAACGCGAAAATCCGCTTCGACAAGGGTGACAACGAAGCCTATTACCTGAAAAACGGCAAGCTCAAGGATGGCCGATGGGGAACGTTCGTTCGTGGGTTGAAGGACGGCGACGTCGTGCTGGCCATGCCGCGGGGCGACGTGAAGGTTGCCAGGAGCGACGTCGGCTACGTGCCCGGCACGGGCAAGGGTGACAAGGTCACGATGATTGCCCGCATCGACGCTTCGGGCAAACCGGTCGGCAATCCGGTCAGCTATGTGCCTGGCGCCAAGGAAATCGGCACGACGGAAATGGTGCAGAACTTCCAGGCCATCAACGACAAGACCGTCGTGACGGATACTTCGACCGGCGTGCGAACGATCGACGTGCCGAAGTCGGATCCGGTGATGATGTCCATGCCCACGCAATCCAAATCGCTCGTGATCACCGATCCGGCGCCCGTCATTACCACCGTCGGGCTGGACAAGGGCATCCTTCCTTCGGTGAAAACCTTGACCGATACGAAAATCATCACGAATCCGACCCCCATCACCCTGGCAACCGCGATCGACGATCAAGGCCGCAAGACGCCCGCAATCGTGAAGCCGGATCTGAGCGTCGTCATTCCGAGCACTGTGAAGGACAACGTCGTCACGATAGCGCCCAATGCCGTAAAGGTCGCGCCGCCGCCAAGCTCGACCACCACCACGACGACTACGTCGCCGGGCACGACGACGATCAAGAATCCGACGATCACGACTAAGCTCCTGACCACGATCCGCTAGCCGGTACCACTCGAATCCCGCGTCGGCCGTATCCAGCCGACGGATTCGGGAAGCAGAAATGCACAGGGCCGCTTCATGCGGCCCTGTTTGCTTCGTTCCCCCGGATATCAACCGGGCGTGCGGCCGAAGCGTATCGATCCTTTCTCCAGGCCGTTGGCGACGACCTCGATGCCACCCGACGCTATCATCCACTCGAGCCGGTGATCGCGATATTGGCGCACCACCTGGCCGCGATTGAGCAAATCGGCCAGGTCAGGCATCTTGTCCAGCGCCGCCTGCATTTGCGACCTGACCCTGGCCACGCTTTCGCGCTGGTTGGCGCGCTCGAACCAGTCCAGCAGCTTCGAGCCTTTGGCCGGCAGGTAGCCGTAACCCGCGGAACGATTCAGGTAGGGAATCACGCTGAGATCGCCCCAGCCGAATGCATCGCCGTTGAACCACGGCCGATCGCCAAGCCGGCGATTCAGCCAGGCCTGCAAGCCCTCGATGTTCTTCCTGCCGTAGGCAATCAGTTGCTCCGCCAGCGTTCCCGAAGCGCGCTTGTAGCGCAGGACCTCGAACGTCCCCCAGTTGTTGGCTTCGTAACGCGTGTCCATCACGTCCTCGATCATGCGCACGCGGGCGCGTTCGGCCGGCGTTTCCGGCAAGAGCGCGGGCGACGGCCATTTTTCCTCGAGGTATTCCAGGATCACGGTGGAATCGAAAATCCCGAGGTCTCCGTCAAGCAGGGTCGGAACTTCGGCGCGCGGATTCGCATCGACGAATTCGCCCGTCGCGGTGCCATTGGACATGCCGTCGGGAATCGCCGTTTCGTACTCGATCTTCTTTTCGTTCAGCGCGATCTTGACTTTCATCGCGTAGGCCGACAACGGGTGCTCGTATAGTTTCAGCATTTTGCCCTCACCTTGGCAGTCGATTTCTGCGGACGGATTCTCATGTGGTGAGCACGATCTTGCCGCTCACGCGCTTGTTCAACACCTCGTTCAGCGCCTCGGCGGCGCGCGCGAGCGGATAGACCGCGTGGATGTGAGGCTTGATTTTTCCCGCCGCGTACATTGCCATCAGCTCCCAGTTGTTTTCGCGGTTGTGCTCGGGCTCGTTGCGCGTGAACGCGCCCCAGAACACGCCGACGATCGAGCTGCCCTTCAGCAACGCAAGATTCAGTGCGATCTTGGGGATGTCGCCGGCCGCGAAGCCGACGACGAGGAAGCGCCCATTCCACGCCATGTCGCGCAACGCTGGCTCCGAATACGGGCCGCCGACCGGGTCATAGACGACATCGAGGCCCTTGCCATTGGTCAGCGCCTTGACGCGCGCGCGCAAATCCTCGGCTCCATAGTTGATCGTCTCATCGGCGCCGTTGTCGCGGCAGATCTTCAATTTCTCCTCGCTCGACGCGGCGGCAATGACGCGCGCGCCCATGGCCTTGCCGAGCTGGATCGCCGCGATGCCCACGCCGCCCGCGGCACCGAGCACCAGCATGGTTTCGCCCGCCTTGATGTCCGCGCGGTCCTTCAGCGCGTGATACGAAGTCCCGTAAGTCAGGATGAATGCCGAAGCCGGAACGAAATCCATCGCGGCCGGCATCGGAATCGTGCGATCGGCATCGACCACCATTTCCTCGGCGAATCCGCCCCAGGTGTTGGTCGCGATCACGCGATCGCCGACCTTTACGCGGGTCACGCCTTCGCCCAATTCCTTCACGATCCCGGCGATTTCACCGCCGGGCGAGAACGGCAATTCCGGCTTGAACTGGTACTTTCCCTGGATGATGAGCGTGTCGGGAAAATTTACGCCGCAGGCCTTCACGCTGACGACGACCTGACCGGCTGCGGGCTTCAGCGAAGGCACATCTTCGTATACGAGGCTGCCGGGCAGCCCGTGCTGCTTGCATAAAACGGCTTTCATTCGATCCCTTCAGCTCTTGAGAATTTTTTCGACCTGGCGCCAGCCGGCTTCCGCCATCGGGCGCGCGCGCTTGCCCTGCTCGAGCGCGTGCGCGCTGGCCGCGGTGCCATCCTTCACCCGGCCCATGATGCCCTGCAGGATGCCCGCGAGCCTGAACATGTTGTACGCCATGTAGAAATCCCAGTTGGGGATGCCGCTTCGTCTGGTGCGGCGGCAATACATCTCGACGTACTCTTCCTCGGTCGGGATGCCGAGCGCTGCGAAATCCACGCCCATCATGCCGCGAAACTGCCCGGGGGTGAGCCGCCAGGTCATGCAGTGGTAGGAAAAATCCGCGAGCGGATGGCCCAGCGTGGAAAGCTCCCAGTCCAGCACGGCCAGCATCCTGGGCTCGCTCGGATGGAACATCACGTTGTCCATGCGATAGTCGCCGTGGACGACAGCGGTCTCGTCGCCTTGCGGAATGTTCTTCGGCAACCATTCCATCAGGTTTTCCATCGCCTCGATGCGCTCGGTCTCGGACGCGCGGTACTGCTTGGTCCAGCGGCTGATCTGGCGCTCGATGTAGTTTCCGGGCTTGCCGTAATCGCCGAGGCCGACCGCCGCATAGTCCACGGAATGCAGCGCTGCGATCACGCGATTGAGCTCCTCGAAATAAGCCCGTCGCGCGGATCGATCGAATTCCGGCAGCGCCGGATCCCACAGCACTCGCCCCGCGACATAATCCATGACGTAGAAAGCCGTGCCGATGACGGAATCGTCCATGCACAGGCAGTACGTCCTCGCGACCGGCACATCCGTTTCGTGCAATGCGGTGATGACGCGGTATTCACGATCGACGGCGTGCGCCGAAGGCAGCAATTTTCCCGGCGGCTTGCGACGCAGCACGTAGCGCTTGCCGCCCGCGCTCAGCAGGAAGGTGGGGTTCGACTGGCCGCCCTTGAACTGCTCGACCCCCAGTTTTCCGGAGAAGCCTTCCACATGCGCGAGGAGATAGCGTTCCAGGCTGGCGTTGTCGAAGCGGTGTCGTTCCTGGACCGGCATCGTGCCGGTGAACTGGTCATGCATGATCCCGTTGCTCTCGCGCGAAGAGCGGCGAGAATACCACCCCCGCCGAACGCGTGGCAACGCGCGGCCGCGCAGGGCTCGCGTGCTAGAATCGCCCGCCGTTCGCGCTTCCAGATATCGAGGTCATCCACCATGAAAACTTTCAGGGACCGTGTTGCCGTCGTCACCGGCGGTGCCAGCGGACTCGGCCGCGCAATGGCGCTGCGCTTCGCGCGCGAAGGCATGAGGATCGTGCTGGCGGACATCGAGAAGGCCGCGCTCGCCAATACCGAGAAGGAATTCCGCGATGCGGGCCATGATGTCCTTGCGGTGCGCACCGACGTCTCGAACGGCCGCGACATGGAAGCCCTGGCCGACAAGGCATTCCAACGTTTCGGCGGCGTGCATGTCCTTTGCAACAACGCCGGCGTCGCGCCGGGCGGCACCATCTGGGAGCAAAGCGAGAAGGACTGGGAGTGGACGCTGGGCGTCAACGTCTGGGGCGTGATCCACGGCATACGCGTATTCGTGCCGCGCATGCTCGAGCAGAATTCGGAAGGCCATGTCGTGAACACCGCATCCGTCGCGGGCCTGCTCTCGCCGCCCGGCATGGCGATGTATTGTGTCTCCAAGCATTCGGTCGTCACCCTGACGGAATGCCTGCATCACGACCTCGTCGAAGCCGGCGCGAAAATCCGCGCATCGGTATTGTGTCCGGCCTTCGTACCTACGGGAATCTCCGACTCGGAGCGCAATCGTCCCGCGTCGTTGCGCGAGGACAAGGCGATTTCCGAAATCGACCGGCAGCGCGAGGAAAGACTGCGGCACGCCGTGAAATCCGGGCGCATTTCCGCCGAGCAGGTGGCCGACCTGGTGTTCGAATCGATCGCGAACGATCGCTTCTACATCCTTCCACACCAGAAAATCAAGCCGGCGATCGAGACGCGCCTGCAGGACATCCTGCTCGAGCGCGATCCGACGAACACGCTGAACAAGCGCTAGGGCGTTGCTCCCCAGGGCAGCAGGATCGCGACTAGCGCCATCGCGATCAGGGTCAGCGGCAACATCATCTGCAGCAATTTCTCCAGCATGCGGGCTCCTACCGGAATGCTTCCGGACAGGACGCGGCGCTGCACGCGTTCGCATGCTTCCTGGCGAACGTCATGCCAGCAATCCGTAGAGGCGCATCATGCGCGCGCCCGCAGTCTTGCCGTCGCGCAGCTCGCGCCAGGCCGCCTCGACATACTGCAGCACTTCGGCGTCCGTCGCGACCTGCTTCGCGCCGTTGGCGTCGGTCTTGTTGACGGGATGGGCATGCTTTCGCAACCTTTCCAGCACGTTTAGCGCGGCACTCGCCGCATCGCCGTCGCGCGCGGCCGCCTCCATCGTTGCCGCATAAACGACATCGCTGTAGGTCGCGACACCGGTAACCGGGCAGGCCAGCGGAATTTGAGGCGACCGCTCGGCAAGCCCTGCCTCGACGAGCGCGGAATTGAGTGCCGGCCAACCACGCGTCGGCGCATTCGGCCGGCATGGCGCGACGTGCTTTGCGACCACGAGATGCTGGATCAACGCCGAGGCATCCTGCGCCGGAATTCCCGCCGCATTACGGATCGCCTCTGCGGACGCCGGTTGTTCAGCCAGCAGCGCGTGCACCTTGCGGATCGGTTCGGCCTGGGACTGCAGGTCGACATTCACCCTCCCGCCTTCCGTCTTCATCGACAGCATCTCTGGAATGGCGGTCAGGCAGAAAGCGATGCCCGAAAATCGACCGAGCGGCACGTTGGCCGGGTTGCTCGCAACAGGTTGGGCGGCGTACAGATCCCTGCGAAAGCGCGTATTCATGATGAAATCGCGCCGAGATTCCATGTCGACGCGCGTGCCGGCTCCGGCAAGTACAGAATGAAATGGCTGCGGCGCCATGAGCTCCAGATAATTTTCCGGCGCCAGCATGTTGCCCGCGTAGGCCAGGCCGACGGCGCGCATGCCCTTCTCGACATCCGAAAAATAGAACGGGTCGCCGTGCGGCGTCAGGTATTCGTGGGCCACATAGCGGATGTCGTGCGCAGCGATCTCCTGCAGGTGCGCAACGGCGGCGGGATGCGTTGCAAAGTAACCGGCCTTGTTCTTCGCCAGGAAATCCAGGAAGGCATACGCTTCGCGCGCCCTGTCCAACGTGTTGCCGCTCGTCGACGTCTGGGCATAGTCGCGCATCATCTGCCGCAGCGGCTGCAGGTGAGCCCAGCCCGGCATGGCGTTATAGCTGACCGTCGCAAGGCCTCCGCGCTTGAGCCTGTCGCGCAGGAAGGCGCGTATCCCGGCGCGCGCCTGCTCGGGAACCCAGCTGTAGACGCCGTGCAGCGCCACGAAATCGAAGGCCGGCAGGTCCGACTGGCGCATCTCCTCGAAGGTTTTCGCATGGAAATGCACGTTCTCCAGCCCGGTCGCCGCACGCAGGCGCTGGGCGTATTCGATGTACGCGGGATTGATGTCGCAGGCGTGGAATTCGCCCTCCGGGTGCGTGGCGGCCAGCAGCAGCGCTGTCACGCCCTTGCCGCAGCCGAGCTCGCACCAGGTGAACGGCGTCGCCAGCGACGCGGAAGCATAGCCATTGATGGCCGCGATGTAGGACAGCCACGCGGGTGCCAGGTGATCGAAGAAGTCGCCGGTATAGTCGACCCCGGCAATGTAGCTGCCGTCCACGTCAGGGCTCCGACCACATTCGCAGCAGGTTGTGATAGCAGCCGGTCAGCGAAACCAGCGCCGGGTTGCCCGGTGCGGCCTGCGACAGGCGCATGATCGCCATGTCCATGTCGAACAGCAGGGAACGCTGCGCGTCGTCGCGCACCATGCTCTGGATCCAGAAGAACGATGCCACCCGCGCGCCGCGCGTCACCGGAGTGACCCGGTGCAGGCTGGTCGACGGATACAGGATCATGTCGCCCGCGGGCAGCTTGACCCGCTGCACACCGTAGGCATCCTCGACCAGCAATTCACCGCCGTCGTACTCATCCGGTGCCGCGAGGAACAGCGTGGCCGAAATGTCGGTGCGAATGCGCACGCCGCTCGGCCCGTGCACGCGCACGGCGCTATCGACGTGGTTGCCGAATTCCATGCCGCCGCGATAGCGGTTGAACAGCGGCGGAAAAATGCGCTTCGGCAATGCCGCGGAAAAAAAGAGCTGGTTGCGGCCGAGCGCGGCAGTGACGGCATCGCCCAGCTCGCGCGCGTCGCGGGAATCCTCCGGGAGCTGCTCGTTGCGCTTCGCCTGCGCGGACTGGTGCCCGGAGGTGACGTTGCCGTCGACCCAGGTCGCGCTTTCCATGCGGGAACGGAATTGCGCGACCTGTTCGGCGGAGAGGACTTGCGGTATCTGCAATAACATTGCGGCTGGCTGCCTTTCGGGTGGCTGGCTGCTTGAAGCGGGTTAATCGAAGCGATAGTTCATCGTCAGCAACGCGGTAAGCGGCTGGCCGGGCAGCACGCGATTCGGCGTGTTGTTGTAGCCACCGATGTAGTAGACCTCGTCGAACACGTTCAGCACGTTCAGGCGGATGTCGTATTTCTTCTGCACGTAGCCCAGCATCGCGTCCCAGCGCACGTACGAGGGTGCCTTGCCGCGATTCTGGTCATCCAGCCACCAGCTCGACGATGCGTAAGGGCCGCCGCCGATTTCCCACCCGCCGCCCAGCCGGTAGACCGTCCAGATCGTTCCGGAAAATTCGGGCACGCCGAGCGGCGTCTTGCCCTGCACGTTGGCAGGGCCGGTGACGATCTCGCCGTCCATGTAGGCCATCGCGCTGTAGATGTCCCAATTCGGCGTGATGCGGCCGGAGACCGACAGCTCCACGCCGTCGACGCGGCGCTTGCCCATCAACTTGACGACGCCGTCGATCGGATCGGTCATGCGCGCGTTGGTCTTCTCGTTGCGGAAGAGCGCAGTGCGAATCTGGATGCCCGACGCGAGGTCCCACTGCGCGCCGATTTCGTAGTTGCGATTTTCTTCCGGATCGAGGTCGTCGTTGGTGGCGCTGAGGTTGGTGCCGGTGCCGCCGTAGACGCCGAGTTCGCCGGACGGATTGTACGAATTGCCTGCGGAAACGTAGTAGGACTGCGCAGCGGTCGGCTGCCAGATCACGCCGGCGCGCCCGCTCAGCATCTTGTCGATGCGCGAGAACGGCCCGCCCGTCGCGGTCGGCACGCCGGTGTAGTAACCCACGGTCGAAGCTTCCGAGTCGTAGTACTCGTAGCGCAAGCCGGCAAGCGCCTTCCATTCCGGCGAGAACTCTACCTGGTCCTGCACATAGATCGCAGCCGTCTTGGCTTCCGCCGGAGAACGCGTATTCGGCGTCTTCGTGTAACTCAGCGCGGTATAGGGATTGGGATCGAGCAGCGAGGTGCTCGACGTCGTCGTGCCGGCAAACGTGTAGTTCCACCGATTCAACTTCTCATCGCCAAGCTCGAGGCCGGTCAGCACGGTGTGCTTGATCGCGCCGGTTTCGACCTTCCACGTCAACTCGGTCTGGTTGATCAGCACCTTGTCGTCGTTGTCGCGCGCCTTGTTGTGCTGGCGCACCGCCAGTATCTGGTCTATCGGCGTCGTGGCGGTCACGGCCTTGCCGTTCAGGTCGGTCAGCGTCTGGGCGATCGTCGCCTCCATCTGCCGCTGGTAATTGGCATAGCGCAACGTGTTGCGCAGGCTCAGGGAATCGGAGAACTTGTGGTCGATGCGAAACGTGCCGACGTGCGTTTCCCAGTCGGTGTAGTCGTAGTTGGCGAAACCGTAGTAGTTCGACAACGGCACCGGCGGCATCGCGTAGCCCTTCGCCGCGCCCAGGGTGGGCTGGCCATAATCGGTCTGGCTGTTGGTCTTCAGGTAATAGTATGAAAGCGTCACCTCGGTGGGCGTGCCGATGCCGAAACGCATGCTCGGCGCCACGCCGACCTGGCGGTTGTACACGGTGTCGCGATAGGTGTCGGAATTCTCGCCCAGCGCGATGACGCGGAAGGCGGCGGTGTCGCTCATCGGCAGGTTCAGGTCCCCGGTCACGCGCTTCTCGCCGTTGGAACCGAAGCTCAGGCCGACCTCCTTGAGGACGCCGGGTTCGGGCTTCTTGCTCACCTGGTTGATGACGCCGCCCGTCGACCCCCGGCCGAACGCCAGCGCGGAAGGCCCCTTCAGCACTTCCACGGACTCGGTGGCGAACAGGTCGCGGTTGTATTCGCCGATGTCGCGAATACCGTCGATGAACAGGTCGCCTCCCGCCGGGAAACCGCGCAGGTAGAACACCTGGCTGGCCTGCGTGCCGCCTTCGGCCGCCGCATAGGTAATGCCGGGCACGTTGCGCAGCGCATCGGCCAGAGACCTCGCGCCCTGCGACTGGATCAGGGCTTGCGGAATCGAATTGATGTATTGCGGAATGTCGCGCAGCGGCGTTTCCGTGCGCGTGGCGCTGCTGGTGGCATCGGTGCGAAACCCCTCCGTGGCCTGCGAGGACGTGGAGGTCACCTCGACTTCCGGCAGGGCGCTTTCCTGCGCGTTTTGTCCGTATGCGACCGGCGCGGCAAACGCCATCATGATGGCAGCAGTGGAAGGTTTGAGTGTGAAACGAACAGCAGTCTTGCGGCGCTTGGCAGCAGCCATTTTTTGTCTCCCTTAAAAACAAAGCTTGAAAAAGCCGTTTTCGCGGGACTGGCTGGCTGCCATAGTTCTGGTGGCTGACTGCCGCGCTGAAACGAACGTGGAACCGGGTGTGTGAGCTTGCTGGAGCCTTTCTGGTTGTCGATCGACGGCTTGCGCCGTGCCTTGCTATCCCTTGTGGCCTACTTGGTCAGCAGCAGCTTGCCCTGCCGGGTCAGCCGCAGCGTGTAGATTTCGCCGTTGTGCTCGATGTGCAATTCGTTGCCGCCCGCGAACAGGTCGCGGCTCGCGTACTTGCGCTTGTCCGCGATCGTCCCAACCCTTTGCAGGAGGTTGTCGGCGGGCTTCATCAGCATCTCGCCGGCGAGGCTCAGCGGCTTGTTCATTTGCGCACGGGCTCCGTGATGAAGCCGATCTTGATCACGCCCGCGTTCTGCGCGGCCGACATGACTTCGGCCAGGCGCTGGTATTGCGTGGTCTTCTCGGCGCGCAGATGGAGTTCCGGCTGCGGATTGCGCCGTGCCGCGCCCGCGAGGTTCGCGGCGAGCTGCGCATCGTCGATGCGGTTGTCGTCCCAGAACAGGTTGCCGGAACCGTCGATCGACAACGTCACCGTTTCGGGCTTCTCCAGGTTGACCTGCGTCGTCGCCTTCGGCAGGTTGATCTTGATGGCGTGCGTCAGCAGCGGCGCGGTGACGATGAAAATGATGAGCAGGACCAGCATGACGTCGATCAGCGGGATCATATTGATCTCCGCCATCGGCCTGCCGCCGTCGTTCTCGCTGAATCCGCCGAAGGCCATATCAGCCCGCCGCCTTCTTCGCCTGCAACGCGGCCGTGCTGACCGGCTTGGGCGTGGTGCGTATGAATCCGCCGCTGTCGAGCTTGGCGCCCGTGATCAGGAAGGCGTGCAGGTCGTGCGCGAAGCCATCGAGCTCGGCGAGCACGACGCGGTTGCCGCGCGTGAACGCGTTGTAGGCCAGCACGGCGGGAATGGCGACCGCCAGTCCCGCCGCCGTCATGATCAGCGCTTCGCCCACCGGGCCGGCGACCGCATCCAGCGTGGCCGCACCGCTTTGCCCGATGCCGATGAGCGCGTGATAGATGCCCCAGACGGTGCCGAACAGGCCGACGAACGGCGCGGTGCTGCCCACCGACGCCAGCACGGTGAGACCGGCTTCGAGCGCCGCCGTCTCGCGCGTGATGGCGCGCCTGATCGCGCGCGTCAGGAATTCCGCCTGGCCGCCCGCATCCGCCAGCCCGGCCGTCGCGGACTTGCGATAGTGGCGGCTCGCCTCGATGCCCTGCGCCGCAACCCGCGCGAACGGATCCTGGCGCGCATGCTGGGAAAGCTGAGAGGCGACCATGTCGATCGACGGCGCGCTCCAGAAGCCGTCGAGGAAGTCGCGCACCTGGTTGCGCAGCTGGCGCCCCCGCACCGTCTTCAACACGATCAGGTACCAGCTGGCGATCGACATGACCAGCAGGATCGCCAGGACGGTGATGCCGACGGCATCGCTTTGCGCGAGGAACGACGACACGCCGTACGAGTTGCTGTGCTCCATTACGAACTATCCTTTGAGTGAAAACTTGATCGGGACGATGACCCAGGCGGCGACCGCCTGCTCGCCCTTTTTGGCCGGCACGAACTTCCAGCCCTGCACCGCGTCCAGCGCGGCGTGGTCCAGCCGCGGAAAGCCCGAGCTTTCCTTGAGCTCGATTTTCGTGGCATCGCCCTCGACGTTGACGAACACGCGCACCAGCACCGTTCCCTGCTCGCTCAGCCTCCGGGACAGGTTCGGATAGCTCGGCTTGGGATTGCGCAGGTAAATCGCCGCGAGCATCTGCGACGTCAGCGTGACTTCGTCGGGCTCCTGAGCGAGCTGGGCGACCGGCGCCGGCGTGATCGGCTGGGGCACCGGCGCGGCGACGACCACGGGCGCGGGCGGCGGCGCCACCGGAACTTCCGTGATCGACTGCGGCGGCGGCGGTGGCGGTTCCACTGCGCGCTCGGGAGCGGGTTCCGGCAACACGACACGCTCGACAGGCTTCGGCTCGTGCCTGACTTCCTGCACCGGAACCGGCTTGACCGGCTCAGTGACGGGCTCGCGCTTGATCTCCCGCACCGGCACAGGCGCCTGCGGCAACGGCTTCGGCGCCACGTCGGGTGCGGGCTCCTGCGGCGCCGGCAGCAGGTTCACCATCAGCGGCGGCGCTTCGATATAGCGCCTGGCCTCGAACAACTGCACGATCAGCAGCGCCGCGGCAACGTGCGCGATCACCACCGTCGCAAGGGCGGTGGGACTCGCATCCAGCCTGGATCGCAGCACGATATCGTTCAATGCAGTCAAGCGCGGGATGGCCCTGGGGCCTCCCGTCGGCGTCCTGTGTCAGCTTCCGCGACCCCGGATTCCTGCACCTCCGGCCCATGCGGCCCTTGCGGAAATGCAGCTGCCCCAATCAGTTGAGATCGCAATGCGAATTGTTATCATTTGAGAGTTGGGTGTCAATATATTCCTGAATCGGACGGAATAATTTGTGACCGAACGTAAATTCACATACGGGTACGGCACTCCGCCGCATGCCCAGCCTTACGCCCACGCCCTCGATCGCGCCACTTCCCAACCTGGAGACCGACGTGTCGCGCGCGTGCCTGCTTGCCGTTCTTGTGCCGTATGCCTGGCCGGTGCGATCCGGTTCGCTCGTGCGTGTTTGCTGTAGTCAGGCGAGGGTCAGCCACGCGATCAGCCAGCCGTGATGCTTGTTGTAGAGCGAGCCGATGACTTCGGTTTGGGTGAGCTTGCCGGCCGCCATGCGCCATCTCCGCGTGATCGATGACTGGCTTTCCCGTGAACGAAATCGCTGGCTGGACGAAGGCTATTGTTATGAATCGAGGCGCTTGCTGTTAATCGGCCGCGACTATTGCGCCGGGATCCACGCCACCAGCACGGCCAGCAGCCGCGGCCGCCACGCAAGCGTGAAGGCGACGAGCAAGGCGCCGCCGGCGAGCGACAAGACCCAGACCAATGGCGCCATCGATGCATGGTCCGCGAGGAAGCACAGTGTCAGCGAGAGCAGCAACGCCAGCGCGCCGAACACGCGGAGCAGGATGGCGGTGCCCGAAGTCGGCGACGGCGTTCCTCGGACCTGCTGCCAGTGAACCGCCATCGCAAGTGCGAGCCATGCGAGACCGATGGCGTTGCACGCAAGCGCCGCGAACAAGGTCACGTTGCCGCCCGCGCGGCCTGCCGCGCCGCCGGTTCGTCTTCGTCTTCCATGTCGCTCCCGGTCGCGACGCAAGCATCGCGACCCCGGCGTCCCAGCCGATTCGCCGCGATGGCCGCGAGTGCCGCGCTCGAGAGGATGAACAGGTCCACGCCGGCCACCGGCCAGTAGCGATTGCCGATCGTGCGCAACAGGTGATCGCCCGTGGTGATCCAGTTCAACAGCACGGCAGCGACGCCCAGCACCGCGATCGCCCGGCACTGCTCCGCCCAGGCGAGGGCGAGCTTCGCCTGGCGCACGGGCGCGGTGCGCCAGAAGGCATGTGCGCAAGCGAGCACCCATACGCCCCAGAACGCCGCTTTCTCCCATTCGCCGCGATGTGCGAGCGCTTCCGGCAGCAGGCGGTTGGCCGCCAGGATGGCGAGCGTCGCGATGAGCATGCCGGTGACCGTGGTCACGGCCATCGCATCGACCCAGCGCGCGCCGCTGATGCCCTGCGCGGCGTGCTGGCGCTTGCGCTTCTCGACGAAGAAGATAAATCCCGTGGCAATGCACGCGCATCCCGCAAGGCCGCCCAGCACGTAGAACCAGCGCAGCAACCAGTGGCGAAAGTGCTGCAGGTGCAGGCCGGTAAGGAAATCGTTGATGCTGCCGACGGCAGACGGCGGCGGATCCTCGCGGATCACGCGGCCGGTCGGTCCCTCGAAGTGGATGCCCTGCCCCACCAGCGTGACCCGATCGCTGCCCGCGCGGAAGATGCTCACGTAGCTGTTCGCATCGCCGATGTGGTTCACCGTCAGGAAGCCCACTTCGCCCGGCATGCCGCGCGCCGCCCAGCGGCGCTTCGCTTCCGCGACCATCGCATCGACCGACGACAACTTCGCCGGCACGCCGGCCGGCTTGAACGCCAGGCCCTTGGCCCTGGCATCCGCGATGGCCTGGGCTTCGGCGTGCGGCTTGTAAATGGTCTCCTCGATCGGGAAATAGATGCCCGCGAAAATGATGAGGCCCGACAACGCGAAGGTGAAGTGGAAGGGCAGTGCCGCGATGCCGGTCAGGTTGTGCAGGTCCAGCGCGCTGCGCTGCGCCTGCTTCCACGGCCGGAACGTAAAGAACTCGCGGAAAATCCGGCGGTGCATCACCACGCCGCTCACCAGCGCCGCCAGCATCACCAGCGCCGCGAAGCCGACGATCCAGTAGCCCAGCTCCATCCATTCCAGGTGCAGGCTGAAATGCATCGGATAGAAGAAGTCGCGGCCGATGTTGAGCTTGTCGTCCGGGATGATTTTTCCCGAGCGCGGGTCGATCTGGAACCAGCCGTGGACATGGTCGTCGGGATCCCTGGGATTGTTTGCGATCCTGAACTCGGCGAACATCTGCAGCACCGGGTCGCGATGCGTGGTGTACGCGCCCCAGTTCATTACCGGCTTTTCGGCCGGTAGCGGCCCGCCGACGCGGGCTTCCGCGAGCTTGAGTTCTTCCTCCCGCGGCTGCATCTGCGCAAAGAGTGGCGCCAGCATCTTGTCGTAGGACGGCATGACCTGCGGCGCGAAACGCGTCTCCGGGATCGCCCAGCGGTCGATCTCGCGGTCGAACACCGAAAGCGAGCCGAAGAAGAACGCGGCCATGAGGACGAAGCCCATCACGAGGCCGAACCAGGTGTGGAGCCAGGTCATCGAAAGCCGGAAGGACTGGAACATGGTCAGCGAAACTCCGCGAGCGAATTCATGCAGTCATCTCCAAGACCTTCAATTCTTCCCTCACCCTGCCTTCTCCCGGAGGGGGAGGGTATGCGCTCCCATCTCCTTTAGGCAGAAGAGCTGGATGGAGAGGGCATGCGCTCCCTTCTCCCCTCGGGAGAAGGGCTGGGGATGAGGGAAAAACGTTTCGCTGTGCACTTGAGGCAGTCATAGCAGCGCGCGCGAAACGAACCACGCCGCGATCGACATCACCGCCCCGCCCCCGGCCAGCACCAGCCAGACGCGCGCCAGGCTGGCCGCCGCGAACGCCCAGCAGAACACCACCAGGAAGACGACGAACGCGAGCACGTACATGAGATGGTGTGCGTCCTCGAAAGACATGCCCGCGGCGAGCAGCAGGGCCACGCCCAGCGTGACAAAACCCCAGACGAACGCGTAGCCACCGAGCATGCTTGCGGCGATTCGGGAAACGATCGTGCGGGTGGCGAGGGAAGCGCTTGCCATGGATTACGCGAAACGTTGCCGAACGTAACAGCGATCGGCGGAAATTTTGAATTGCGAAGAGCTGGCTTGCCGCGCGAGGAATGCACGGCTGGCTGGCGGGCGCCTATTGTTCTGAATCGGGCGTCCGCCTGTCAACTTCATTCACCCGCTCGGGCCGGGTCGATGAGCATCGTGGCCCGGTCAGTCCGCGGCACGCTCATTGCCGGACAGCTCGATCGATGGCACGCGCGTCAATTTTTCAGCGAAAACTTGATCGGCACGATGACCCAGGCGTCGACCGGATTCTCCTCGCGCGTCGCCGGCGCGAATTTCCAGTTGGGAACGGCCTGCAGCGCGGCATGATCCAGGCGCTCGTAGCCCGACGACTGCTTCAGCGAGATCTGCGTGGGATGCCCGGCTGCCGTCACGAAAATTCGCAGCAACACCGTGCCCTGCTCCTTCAGCCTGCGCGACGCCGCCGGATAGAGCGGCTTGGGATTGCGCAAGTATGTCGCGCGCAAGAGCTCGGCGCCCAGCGTGATCTCGCCGACGACCTCGGCGCTGGCGCCGGCCGGTGGCTCGGGCAACACGGTGATCTGCGGCTGCGGCTCCGCCACGGCAACCTGGGCCGGCGCACTGATCGGCGCGGAGACGACAGGCCGCTCGATCGTCGGCCGTTGCGAAGGCTCGCGCGGGGCCAGCGCAACCGGTCGCGCCTCGGGCACGTCGCGCTCGACTCTCAGCGTGGGGTCCGGCAGCCGAGGCGCTTCCACGGGAACCGGTGACGATGCAGCGACCCTCACGGGCGGCTGCGGCCTCGCGCGCATCTCTGGCGGCGCAACCGGACGCGGCGGCGCCTCCACGGGCGCGACGACTTTTTGCGGAACCGGCAATGGCTCGACCGGCCTCGGAGGCGTCGGCGCCTGCGCAATTGGTGCCGGCGAGACCGCCTTGGGCGGCGGCGGCAATTCCGCCATCGGCAAGGGCTCGGGCAACGTGTCGGGCTTCGGCGGCTCGGGAGGTTGAACCGGCACGGGTTCCGGCGGCTGCGCGATCTGCTTCGGCGGCGGATTCACCGGCGGGAGCGGCGTTTGCACTTGTTTCGGCGGCGGCTCGATGACCGGCGGCTCGGGCAGCACTTCCTTCTTTTTCGGCGGCGGAACGGCCGGGGGCTTCTTCACTTCCGGCTCGGGCTCCTTGAGCATTTCCACGATCAAGGGAGGCCGCAGCGTTACGCGCCGCGAATCCACGAGATGCGCGACGAAGATCATGGCAATGACGTGCAGCGCGACGACGAGCGCAAATGCCGGCCGGGATTCCAGCGCGGGAAATGGAAATCCCGATGATCCCGACGGCAGCGACAAGGCGCTCATGCAGCACTCCCTGGAATCCAACGAAGGCGGTTGCGCCCGCCGGAGGATGCGTTTTATATCACGATGCTAGATCGCCGCCGGCGCTGCGATCGCGCCAGGGCCGGCACCAGAACCCAGGTCCATCTTGCGCCGCCCAACCTCAATGAATCCGGTGCGGCGCCAGCGAGGCGTCGGCCAGCAGGCGATTGCGTTCCGACTCTTCCGCTTCGCGCGTCCATTGCACGGAAAGCTTTGCGCAAACGTCACGCAGCTGCGGCGTCAGCGTTTCGCTGGGATGATCCGCCAGGAACTGCAGCTGGCGTGCGATCACGCGGCCGACCAGGGGACAGCGGATGGTGGCGTGCCTGGTCATCAGGAAGAACGTGGCCGCGACCAGCGTTTCGGGCGGAGGCAATTTCGCGCGACGCGTCGTCATGTGTTTGCTTCTCCTTGTGCGAACCGGTGCATCGGGATCGTTCGCTCAGGTCCAGACATTCCAGTACCCGAGTGCCAGCGCCTGCGCTTTTTCGATTACGCGGGCCTTGTGGCATTCCGGCATTCCCGCACGATCCATGAGCGTGCGCAGGCCGTCCATCAGCGGCTTCAGGCGCCGAAGGCAGGCGCCGTGCACGCGGGCATTCAACTGCGTATCGTGCAGGGCCGTCACGATCTGCTCGTAAGCTTCGAAACCCAGCGACAAGGCGGTTTCGAACTCGCCCCCGTCGGCCAGAAAATCGGCGTACTCGAGATGCGAGTCGACCCAGATGGCGAGCCAGCCGTCGACAGTCGCATCGGCCTGTGTCGCCCCGTCATGGCGGGCGCGGCCGATCGCCATGCGCGCCAGCCTCAGCGTCTCGAGGTAATGGGATTCCGCCAGTTCGTGCCTTCCGGAAGCGGCGGCCTCATTGGCCCGCATCCTGGACAATTTCCAGCGGCCTTCGAAGCTCGAGGGCGCGGATCGCGAGCGCGGACTGGCGTTGACGGAAGACATCGGCGGTCTCCGATCGTCAGATGCGTGTGGCGTAGTACTCGACCACGTGCGCCACGACCAGCGGGAATGGCGCGGAATCTCCGGCCGGCAAATGGGCAAGCTTCGCCTCGAGCCTGGCCTCGTCGAACGCGATCCATTCGGGACGCTCCAGGGACGGCGTTTTCAGCGCGTCCAGCAGCAGCTGGTGATTGCGGCTTCGTTCGCGCGGCGTGACCACGTCGCCGATGCGAACACGGAAACCCGGCATGTTGACCTTGCGTCCATTGACGCGGAAGTGGCCGTGCGACACCAGCTGGCGCGCTGCCGGCACGGTCGGCGCAAAGCCGGCACGAAACACGAAATTATCGAGGCGGCGCTCGAGCAGCTCGACCAGCTTGTCGCCGGTATGTGTTGTCGACTTGCGGGCCTCGGCGAAGACGTTGCGCAACTGGCGCTCGGTCAGGCCGTAGTTGAAGCGCAGCTTCTGCTTTTCGACGAGCTGGACGCGAAAATCCGATGCGCGCAACTGCCTCGCGCCATGCTGGCCCGGCCGATGCGGGCGGCTTTCGATGGATTTGCGCGACAGCCCCGGCAATTCCATGCCGAGCGCACGCATGACCTTGAGTCTTGCTCCGGTAAATCGCGACATCGATTTTCTCCGCTGGGGATCCGCGTCCGTCCTGGACGGACGCTGGCTGGCTGACGCCGCGGCGCAATCGACGCGTTGTGCTGGCTGCCTGTTGTCGAGATGGCAGGCGCCTGGGTTATAAGCGGCCGCTCAACTCTCTATTTGAGAATGATACTCATTTGTCCGAGAAGGCGTCAACAAGCTGAAGAACGCGGGCACACAAGAAAATGCCGACCTGAAACGGTCGGCATTCCCGCAGCCCAGACTGCGCGTCAGGCTTTCAAATCAGGCATTTCTTGTCGAAGAACGCCTTGCGCCAGCGAGTGACGGTGACTTTCTCGAACAGCCCCGCTTTCGCGAACGGATCGTCGTCGATGAAGCGTTGCGCCGCCTTGCGATCATCGGTATCGACGATGAGGATGCCGCCGTTGCCGCCCGTCCCGTCGTCGTCGATCAAGGCACCGGCCGCCAGCAGCAGGTGCTGGTTCGCCTTCAGGTAGTCGACATGGGCGGGACGATGCTCCGCGCGGATGTTCGCGCTGCCGGCCTTGTCCTTCGTCACGATTGCGTATGGCATTTCTTCCTCCCCTCACGCCGCCTTGCGCGTGTTCTTCTTGATGAAATCCGCTATGCGCGCGATGCCCTTTTCGATCGCTTCGTTCGACGCCGCATAGCTGAAGCGGATGTGCTGTCCCTCGTTGGGCACGCGCGATCCGAAATGGATGTCCGCCAGCACCGCGACGCCGGCTTCGTTCAGCAGGCGTTTGCGGAATTCCTCGGAATCGGCGGCACCGATCAGCCGGCAGGCTTCCGTCACGTTCGGCCATGCATAGAACGCGCCGCCCGGATTCTGGCAGGCCACGCCCGGCACCTTGTTCAGCAGGCCGACGATGAGGTTGCGCCGCGCGAAAAAGCTGTCGCGCATTTTTTTCGCGTCATCCTGCGGGCCGTTCAACGCCTCCACCGCGGCCCACTGCGTGATCTGCGAAGCGCAGGAATCGGTGTTCGTAACCCAGCGCGTGAACACCGGCGCCAGCGCCTTGTTCGCCGCGAAGCCCAGCCGCCAGCCCGTCATGGCCCAGGTCTTCGAGGCGCCGTCGCAAATAATGGTGCGTTCCATCATCCCCGGAAGCTGCGTGAGCGAGCAGAACTCGCCGTCATAGCAGAGCTGCGAATAGATTTCGTCGGCGAACACCCAGACCTGCGGATGCTTGCGCAGGATCGCGGCGATCGCCTCCATGTCCTTCTTGGGGATGATGCCGCCGGTCGGGTTTTGCGGCGAATTCAGGATCAGCAGCTTCGTCTTCGGCGTGATCTTCGCCTCGAGCTCTGCTGGGTCGAAGCTGAAGTTGCGCGACTCGCGCAGGTAGATCGGAACCGGCACCGCACCCATTGCCCTGATCTGCGATTCGTAGATCGGAAAACCCGGCACCGGGTAGATCACTTCGTCGCCGACGCCATGGTCGGTGGTGGACACGATCGCGTAGGCGATGAAGGGTTTCGCCCCGGCCCCCACCACGACGTCGTCCGCGTGCACTTCGATGTGGCGTGTGCGATTCAGATATTTCGCCGCGGCCTCGCGCAACTCGAGAATACCGGCGGAAGGCGTGTAGCCATGCTTGCCCTCATTGATGGCCTTGATGCCCGCTTCGCGGATGTTCTTTGGTGTAGGGAAATCGGGCTGGCCGATGCAGAAAGAGATGATGTCCTTGCCCTGGCGTTGCAGCGCGCTGACTTCCGCAAGGACGACGAAAGCATTCTCGGTGCCGAGCTCGTTCGCGCGGCGGGAAATGGCGGGCATGGACTGCGCTCCTCGTGAATCGACAGCGTGCTGCGCCGGACGGCGCGCCGCATGTAAGTGTTTAATAGTGAAGCGCTTTATATCATGGCGTTACGCGCAGGGTCAACGCCGCGACGGTCCGGCCCGCGCCGCCGCAACGCAGGAATGACAACAGCAAGAAGGCCGATTAATCTCAAGGGCAAAGACGAGCCAAATTCCCGATATCCACTGCAATAGCTCGCATAAATTCGACGCCACAAATCGAATTGGAATTCCAATTATTTTAGGGGGGACGCAATGGCATCCGTTCCAAAAAAAGTTGCTGAAAGACTCGCCACCGGTATCAAGCGATTTCAACCAATTCTTAGTGCAGCCAAAGCCCGTGATATAGGGGAAGCCGACACTTCCACAATCATTAAGGACATGCTCGCGGACGTTTTTGGATACGACAAATTCAGTGAAATTACGGCGGAGCATTCCATACGAGGCACTTATTGCGATCTGGCGATCAAGCTGGATGGCGCGCTGGCAACTCTGATTGAAGTGAAGGCCATAGGTAACGAACTAAAGGACTCGCATGTAAAACAAGCCATCGACTACGCAAGTAATCAAGGTGTCGAATGGGTTCTTCTGACAAATGGCCTGTGTTGGCAAGTTTACAACGTGCTTTTTTCGAAACCTATTGATCACGAACTTGTGGTCAATATTGATTTTAGTTTGCTCAATCCGAGAAACGAGAAGGATCTAGAAGGATTGTTTTTATGGTGCAAGGAAGGATGGCAGCGATCTGCACTCAGTGACTATCACATTCAACAACAAGCGCTCAGCAGGTTTTTTCTCGGTGCCCTCATACTCTCGGATCCCGTACTCGATGTCGTGCGGCGAGCTCTTCGTCGACTTTCCCCAGAAGTACGAATCGATAATGAACAAATCCGCGATGTGCTGAATAATCAAGTGATCAAACGCGAGGTTACCGAAGGCGACAAGGCCGCGGAGGCAAAGAAGAAGATAGCGCGGTTAACGGCCAAAAGTCAGCGATTAGATCAAGCCAAGTCGACAAATGATCGAACCGAAAAAACGGTCGTACCGCCAGTCACAACGGATCAAAACGTCGATCGGTAGTCGAACTTGCACAATTGATAATTCTCAGCATTTTGAAATGAGATATGAGAATTTCCGTTTCTTCCCTCCGACATGGCTTGTACCTTCAACTCGATCCGTCCGCGCGCTCCAGTCAGGGCCTGTCGCTGCTGAACCGATTCATCTGCGGACTGATCATCGCCTCCATCGCATTCGCCATCCTGGAAACGGAACCGACGCTGACTGACAGTTACGACGACCTGTTTTCCGTTTTCGAACGGATGCTCACCGCGGCGTTCATCGTCGAATACGTCGCGCGCCTGTGGATCTGCGTCGAGAACCCCTTGTACGCTGGAGGCTGGGGACGCTTGCGCTATGCGTATTCTCCGATCGCCATCATCGACCTGATCGCGCTGACGCCCGCGCTGCTTTCGATCGCGGGAAGCGGGACCTTCGTGCTGCGCCTGTTCCGCCTCGTGCGCATACTGCGGCTCGCGCGCCTGGGGCATTTTTCGCAGGCCATGAAGCACATCGGGGCGGCGGTCAACTCACGGCGGCACGAACTGATGCTGAGCGGATGCATGGCGCTGCTGCTGCTGATCGTCTCGTCCGTCCTGCTCTATCTCATCGAGGGCAGCGTGCAGCCGAAGGAATTCGGCAGCATTCCTCGTGCGATGTGGTGGGCGATCGCCACCCTTACGACCGTCGGCTACGGCGACGTGTTCCCGATTACCGCGCTGGGCAGGGTGGTCGCGGGCATCACGGCGGTGTTCGGCATCGGCCTGATCGCGCTGCCGACCGGCATTCTCGCCGCGGCGTTCGGCGACGCCATGCAACGCAACCGGCCTTCGGGCGAAAAATAATCGCCCGGACCGCTGACCTCGCAAGCGACGCGAACTATTCGCGGATGCCCTGCATGCCTTCGATGGCAACCTCGACCAGCGCAACGATGCTTTCGCGCAACGCTTCTCCCTCCAGCCTGTTGCCCGATTCGACGCCGCCGGTCGTGCCCTTGAGCACGCCGTCGCGGAAAACGCGCGCGCTCCATTGCACGCGCTCGCCCAGCGAATAGACGGCCTCGTAGTCATAGCGCTCCCCGCCCACCTTGCGGGTGTAGACGTCCTTGAAAGACCGGGTCTGGTGTTCCATGGCATTCCTTTCGACGCAGCGAATGTAATGCAAAGCCCGCACGCAATGCTGCGGACACGCCTGCGTGCCCGATAGTTCCGGGGCAGCGGCCCAGAACTTAGCGTCGGTCGCCGCAGTCATTGCTATGCCACCATGAACGCACCGTCGCAATCCCATCCCGTGCAGCAGGAGGCCGCGCAGAACACCACGCCGGACATCGCGGACTACGCCCTGGTCGGCGACTGCGAGACCGCGGCGCTGGTCGGCCGCAACGGGTCGGTCGACTGGTTGTGCTGGCCGCGCTTCGATTCCGGGGCCTGCTTTGCCGCGATGCTGGGCACCCGCGACCACGGACGCTGGCTGGTCACCGCCGCCGATCCCGCGGCCAGGGCCACCCGCGCCTATCGGGAGGACACGCTGATCCTGGAGACGACCTGGGAAACGCCCACCGGCGCAGTGACCGTCATCGACTTCATGCCGGTTGGCGACGGCGAGTCCAACCTCGTGCGCCTGGTGAAGGGAATGCGCGGCACGGTGGCGATGGACATGGAGTTCCTGTTGCGCTTCGACTACGGCGCATCGGTTCCGTGGATCGTGCGCCTGCCGGACGCGAACGGCATCTGCGCCATCGCCGGGCCGGACATGGCCGTGCTGCTCTCGCCGGTGGCCTTCGAAGGCCGCGACTTCGCGCACGCCGCGCGCTTCGACGTGCGCGAAGGCGACAGCCTGCCCTTCGTCCTGACCTACTCGCCCTCCCACCTGGAAAGGCCGGCCGCCATCGATCCGCTCGCGGCGCTGGCCGAAACCGAAGACTTCTGGCGCCAGTGGTGCGGCCGCTGCACGGTCGAAAGCGAATGGGCCGCGCAAGTGCGGCGCTCCCTGCTGACCCTGAAGGCGCTGACCTATGCCCCCACCGGCGGCATCGTCGCTTCGCCGACGACTTCCCTGCCCGAGCAGATCGGCGGCGTGCGCAACTGGGACTATCGATTCTGCTGGCTGCGCGACGCGACCCTGACGTTGCTGGCGCTCATGAACGGCGGCTATCGCGACGAAGCGGCGAGCTGGCGCAACTGGCTGGTGCGCGCGGTCGCGGGCAGCCCGGCACAGATGCAGATCATGTACGGACTGTCGGGCGAACGCCGGCTGCGCGAGGATACGCTCGACTGGCTGCCGGGCTTCGCCGGATCCGCTCCCGTGCGCGTGGGTAACGCGGCCTTCCAGCAATTGCAGCTCGACGTTTACGGCGAGGTCATGGATGCGCTGCACCAGGCTCGCAAGGTCGGCATCGCCTCCGTGGACGCGGAATGGGATGTGCAGCGTGCGCTGCTCGACCATCTCGAATCGGCGTGGCGGGAGCCCGACGAAGGTCTGTGGGAAGTGCGCGGCCCGCGCCGGCACTTCACTTATTCGAAGGTCTTGTGCTGGGTCGCGTTCGATCGCGGCGTGAAGGCAGTGGAGGATTTCGGCCTCGACGGCCCGGTGGAGCGCTGGCGGCGCGTGCGCGACGCCATCCACGCGGATGTCTGCCGTCGCGGCTACAGCGAAGCTGTGCGGTCCTTCGTGCAAAGCTACGATTCCACCGACCTCGACGCCAGCCTGCTGCTGATCGCGGGAACCGGCTTCCTGCCCTGGGACGACCCGCGAATCCTGTCCACCGTAGAGGCCATCGGGCGCCACCTTACCGTCGATGGCCTGGTGCTGCGCTATCGCACCGATCCGCGCGTAGATGCGTTGCCGCCTGGCGAGGGCGTGTTCCTCGCCTGCAGCTTCTGGCTGGCCGATGCATTGTGCATGCAGGGACGGCGCGCGGAAGCGCAGGCGCTGTTCGAGCGCCTGCTCGCGCTGGCAAACGACGTGGGCCTGATGTCGGAAGAATACGATCCGGCGGCGCGCCGCCACCTCGGCAATTTTCCGCAAGCCTATTCTCACGTCGCCCTGATCAACACCGCGATGAACCTCGTCCAGCATGCCAGGCCTGCGGCGCAACGCTCGAACGGCAAGGCGAGCCACGGGCATGTCCGCCGCGAACGCGACTCCCGAACTTAACCGCCGCGATCGGCTCCAAACTGCAGCAGCCTCGCTCGAGCCGCAAGCAAGGCGCCACCGGGGGGACCTTCATTCGACATTCCACGAGGAGGATCTCATGCTGCCACGCCTTTTCATCGTCATCGTCGCCTTCGCCGCATTGCTGGCGGGCGCCCAGGCTGCCGAACAACTCATCGCGATGGGCCCGGATCCCGGCGGCCATACCGGCGCCGGCGTCACGCCCGACACGACCAGGACCGATCGTCCCGACGTCGACTCGGCTCGCAAGGCGGCGTCCGGCAGCAAGGTCGAAACCAATCGCGACAAGGGCGCCCAGTCCACGCAATCCGGCAAGCGTCTAAACTGAACGCCACCTGCAACTCCCGCGCGGATGGCGCAACGCGAACCCATGAGCTCCTATGTCGATGGCGTGTTGATCAACGGCGAAAGCGTGATGTATCGCGCCCGCATCAGCCTGTGGTCGCTGTGGTTGCCGATACTCGTCGGCCTGGCGACCCTGCCGCTGTTCGGCCTCGGCCTGGTGTTCTGGCTCTGGGCCTGGATCGTCTATGCGACCACGGAACTGGCGATCACGAACAAGCGCGTGATCGCCAAATCCGGGCTGGTCAGCCGCAGCACAATAGAGATGTTCCTGGAGAAAATCGAAAGCATCCAGGTCGAGCAAGGCGTGCTCGGCCGCATGTTCAACTTCGGCTCGGTCGTCATTTCCGGCACCGGCGTTCATAGCGCGCCATTCAGGAACATTTCCGATCCGCTCGCCTTGAGGAAGAATTTCATGGCGGCGGCGGACGCACGCCACGCCGCCTGACGATCGGATTTGGCGTCGTACCGGCGTTCTCAGGGATAATTGCGCCCTCCCAACCGCTTCCCAGAACGAGAACATGACTCCCTCCGATTCCGCGCCGGATACATTCCGGGATTTTGAACATGGCGCCTGGCAGCGCGTGGTCAAGCTCTACGAAGACTATTTCAGCGCGCTGACCGTGCAGAGCATCGGCCCGCTGCTGGACGGCGTGGCCCTGAAGGCCGGCGACAAATTGCTCGACATCGCCACGGGACCCGGCTACATCGCGGCCGAGGCTGCGCCCCGCGGGGCG
>DASZTG010000062.1:0-44063 GCA_035548375.1 Burkholderiales bacterium | reverse complement strand
GACGGCGCGGAAATCGACAACGTCGTCAAGAACGCCGGCGTGGCCATGCACCACGCGAAGCAGAAGAAGAACGCCTACGAATTCTATTCTTCCGAGCTGAATGCGCGCGCGCTGCAGAAGCTGAGCCTCGGCAATGAATTGCGCAAGGCCCTCGAGCGCGACGAGCTGCGCCTGTTCTACCAGCCGAAGGTGGACGTTGCCACCAAGGCGCTGAAAGGTGCCGAGGCGCTGGTGCGCTGGATCCACCCCGAGCGCGGCCTCATACCGCCGAACGACTTCATTCCGCTCGCCGAGGAAAACGGCCTCATCGTGCCGCTGGGGGAATGGGTGCTGCGGGCCGCCTGCAAGCAGACCAGGACGTGGCGCACAGAAGGTCGCGACGTTCCACGCATCGCGATCAATGTTTCCAGCCACCAGTTTCGCCAGCGCCGGCTGCCGGAAACCGTCGCCGCCGCGCTCAAGGACACGGGCGCGCTGGTCGGCGACATCAGCATCGAGCTGACGGAAGGCGTGATCATGGAAAACGCCAAGGCCAACGTCGAGGCGCTGCACCAGCTGAAGAACATGGGGCTGAAGCTATCCATCGACGACTTCGGCACGGGCTATTCCAGCCTGAGCTACCTGAACCGCTTTCCGCTGGACGAGCTCAAGATCGACCGCTCGTTCGTGATCGAGATCAAGGGCCCGGACGACCGCGCCGCGATCATCGCCGCGATCATCGCAATGGCGCACAGCCTGGAGCTCAGCGTGGTCGCCGAAGGCGTGGAAACGGAATTGCAGCGGACCTACCTGCAGGCGCAGGCCTGCGACGAATTCCAGGGCTACCTGGTTTCCAAGCCGCTTCCCGCGGAGGAATTCACCGCCAGATTCCTGGCCGGTTGAGCGATTCCACCGGCGCTCCGGTCGAAGCTAGCGCGCGAGTCCGCGCATGGCGCTTTCGAGGCCGTCGAGCGTAAGCGAATACATGCGCCCACCCATCAACTTGCGCACGAGATCGATGGATTCGTAGTAGCCCCAGCGGTCCGGCGGCGTCGGATTCAGCCACGCGGCATGCGGATAGACGTCCAGCATGCGCTGCATCCAGACCGCGCCCGCCTCTTCGTTGTGGTGCTCGACGCTACCTCCCGGATAGCCGATCTCGTAGGGACTCATCGAGGCGTCGCCCACGAATATCAGCTTGTAGTCCTGCGCGTACTTGTGCAGCACCTGGAGGGTCGGCGTGCGCTCCGAATTGCGCCGCCGGTTGTCGCGCCAGACCGATTCGTAGATGAAGTTGTGGAAGTAGAAATACTCGAGGTGCTTGAACTCCGCGCGTGCCGCGGAAAACAGCTCCTCGCAGATTTTCACGTAGCCTTCCATCGAACCGCCGACGTCGAGGAACAGCAGCACCTTCACCGCGTTGTGCCGCTCCGGCACCATCTTGATGTCGAGGTAGCCCGCGTTTTTCGCGGTCGAGCGGATGGTGTCGTCGAGGTCCAGCTCGTCGGCAGCGCCCTCGCGGGCGAACTTGCGCAGGCGCCTGAGGGCGACCTTGATGTTGCGCACGCCGAGCTCGAGCGAATCGTCCAGATTGCGATATTCGCGCTTGTCCCAGACCTTGACGGCGCTGCGGTTGCGCGAGCCGTCCTGGCCGATGCGTACGCCTTCGGGGTTGTAGCCGTAGGCGCCGAAGGGCGAGGTCCCGCCCGTGCCTATCCATTTCGACCCGCCCTGGTGCCTGCCCTTCTGCTCCTCCAGGCGCTTGCGCAGGGTCTCCATGAGCTTGTCCCAGCCGCCGAGGGATTCCACGAGCTTTTTCTCTTCCTCCGTCAGCAGCAGTTCCGCCTGCTTGCGCAGCCACTCCTCCGGGATGTCGGCCTGCAGGTTGTCGGGCAACGACACGATGCCCTTGAAATAGGCACCGAACACGCGATCGAACTTGTCGTAATTCGATTCGTCCTTGACCAGGCAGGCGCGCGAAAGGTAGTAGAACTCGTCGAGGCTGCCCGAAGTGACGTGCTTCTGCAGTGCCTCCATGAGCGTGAGGTATTCCTTTACCGACGCCGGCACACCGCCCTCGCGCAGCTTCATGAAAAAATCGGTGAGCATGTCAGCCGGCCGCGCCCTCGACGCGACCTTCGTTGCTGGCCATGTTGTAGACCACGACGCGATTTCGCCCCAAAGCCTTCGCGAGATAGAGCGCGCGGTCGCCGTTGCGCAACAGGTCCTCCGCCGAGTTGCCGTGCTCGGGAAACATCGCGATGCCGACCGAAAGCGTGCACCGTACCAGGTTGCCGTCAATGGAAACCTTCGCTTCCGCGAACGTCTGGCGCCAGTGCTCGGCTCGCTGGCAGGCGGATTCGAGGTTCATCTTCGGCAGCAGCAGCACGAACTCCTCGCCGCCATAGCGGCAGGCGACGTCGGTGCGCCGCGCTTCGCCACGCAGGATCTCGGCGAGCGTTTTCAGCACTTCGTCGCCCGCCTGGTGGCCATACGTGTCGTTGACCTGCTTGAAATGGTCGATGTCCACCATCATCAGGCAAAGCGACGTGCGCTCGCGGATCGCGCGTGCGATCTCGCCGGGCAATGCATCATCCAGGAAACGACGGTTGTACATTCCCGTCAGCGGATCGCGCATGACCTGCTCGCGCAACCGGTCCTGCAATTCGTGGATCTCGTCGATCCGGTGTTTGAGCTTCAGGTTGACTTCCTGCAGCGCCACCTGGGCGCGCACGCGCTCGGTCACGTCCTGCGCCAGCGACAGCACGGAGTCCGGCCGGCCGTCGGCGCCGGGAACGACCGTGTTGTGCCACTCGACCTCGATCGTGCGATTGTCCCTCGTGAGATTGGAATTCACCGAGTGGCTTTCGATGCCGCGCTCGATCGCGTCCTCGACGATCATGCCGACCTCTACGTTCGCGCTCTCCGGGACCATGAAGCTCAGGAAATCCCGGCCGAGGACTTCGCTTTCGGCCCAGCCGAACAACTCCTGCGCCTGGCGATTCCATCCGGTGATCCTGCGCTTCCTGTCCCAGGTCACCATCGCCAGCGGCGCGCTTTCGATCAGCGTGCGAAAGCGCTGCTCGCTGCGGCGCAATTCGTCCTGGATCTGCCGGCGATCGGCGATCTCCCGCGTCAGCAACAGGTTGAGGCGCAACAGCGCGATCACCACGACGCAGGCGACCAGCAGCGCCGCAACGATGGCCGCGCCGACCTTGTACAGCGGCGTCCAGTCGGGGCTACGGCCACCCTGGAACAGGAAGCCGTCGAGGGAATACCTGGGCGGAAGCATTCCCAGCTCGGCATAGGTCGCGGCGACGTGCTCCCAGCGCCCGGGATTCATGTACCCGATCTCCACGAGCTGCGGCTGCATCAGCCGGCGCAATTCTTGCGCTTCGAACAGCAGGTGCTCGCGACTCTTGCGCTTGCCGTAGCGGCTGACGATCAGGTCGGCGATTTCGCTCTCGTGCGCCATCGCGTATTGCCACCCTTTCAGGCTCGCGGCGAGGAACGCCGCCACGCGCTCCGGATGGGTTTTGGCGAGCCGCTCCGTGGTAAAGAGCGAATCGCCGTAGAAATCGATTCCGCTGGCTCGCGGCGAAAACATGTTGAACGCGAAGCCGGCCTTCTTGAGCAAGTAAGGCTCGTCGGTCGAGTAGCCGGACAGGGCACTGACCTTGCCGGCGAGCAGGTCGTTGGCGTCGAAGGTGTGCGGGACCACGACCAGGCGATCCGGCGACATGTGCTCCTGCTGCAGGTAGGCGAACAGCTCGGTCTCGTGCGGCAGCAGCATGACCTTCTTGCCGTCGAGCTCATGCACGGACGATGCGCTGCTCGCCGCCGCGATCAATACCAGCGGGGAATGCTGCAGGATCGTCGCGAGCACGACCACGGGCTGCCCCTGCCCGCGCCGCAGCGCGAGTTCGGACGCGCCCACGCCGTAGTCCGCTACGCCGGAGAGCACGGCGTCGATGGGATCGTGCCCCTCCTGTGCTTCCTGCACCCTCACCTCGAAGCCGGCTTCGCGGTAGTAACCCTGCTCCATGGCCGCGTAGTAGCCGGCGAACTGGAACTGGTGCTTCCAGTTGAGCTGCAGCGTCACCGGCTGCAATGCCGGGGCGGCATACGCCGCCGCGGCACAAGCCAGCCATGCCGCCAGGACGATCCGGACGAGCGCAGCGCGCATGCGAACGGCCTAGCGGGAATGCCTGGACATGAACACGAGGCGTTCGAACAGGTGCACGTCCTGCTCGTTCTTCAGCAACGCCCCGGCCAGCGGCGGCATGATCTTGGCCTGGTCCCTGCCGCGCAGCGTCTCCGGCGAAATGTCCTCGGCCATGAGCAGCTTGAGCCAGTCGAGCAATTCGGACGTCGAGGGCTTCTTCTTGATGCCGGGCACGTCGCGGATTTCGAAAAAAACCTCGAGCGCCTCGCGCAGCAGCGATTTCTTCAGGTTCGGGAAATGCACGTCGACGATGCGCTGCATGGTCTCCTTGTCGGGAAACTTGATGTAGTGGAAGAAGCAGCGGCGCAGGAAGGCGTCCGGCAATTCTTTTTCGTTGTTGCTGGTGATGATGATGGCCGGCCGGTGCCTGGCCTTCACCAGTTCCTGCGTCTCGTAGACGAAGAACTCCATGCGGTCGAGCTCGCGCAACAAGTCGTTCGGGAACTCGATGTCGGCCTTGTCGACCTCGTCTATCAGCAATACCGCGGGACGGTCGGAATCGAACGCATCCCACAGCGGGCCGCGCACGATGTAGTTGGCGATGTCATGCACCCGGCCGTCGCCCAGTTGCGAATCGCGCAGTCGCGAAACGGCGTCGTATTCGTAGAGGCCCTGCTGGGCCTTCGAGGTGGATTTCACGTGCCATTGCAGCAGCGGCCGCTCGAGGGTGACGGCGGCATTGACCGCCATCATCAGGTCCTCTGTTGCGACGTAAGACTCGGTTCCCCTGAATTTCATCGATACCCCGCCGGCAGCCGAATTTGCGACGCCGATTATAACGGCGCGGGCGGCTATAATCGCGCTTCCCGCCATCCAGAACCGAATAATTTCCGGGAGGATCCATGCCGAAATTCAATGCCAACCTCTCCATGATGTTCAACGAGGTCGGCTTCCTCGAGCGCTTCGGGGCCGCCGCGAAAGCCGGCTTCAAAGGCGTCGAATTCCTGTTCCCCTACGATTTTCCCGCCGCGCAAATACGCGAGCAGCTCGATCGTAATCGCCTCGAAATGGTGCTGTTCAACATGCCACCGGGAGATTTTGCCGCCGGCGACCGCGGCATGGCCTGCCATCCCGCGAAGACCGCGCAATTCCAGGAAAACGTCGGCAAGACGCTGGAATACGCGAAAGCGCTCGGCGCGACGCAAATCCATTGCATGGCCGGCCTCAAGCCGCAGGGTGTGGCGGAAGAGAAAATGCGCGAGACCTACATCGCCAACCTGCAGTTTGCGGGCGCGGAGCTGGCGAAGCACAACATCAAGCTGCTGATCGAGGCCATCAACACGCGCGACATTCCCGGCTTCTATCTCAATCATTCGCGGCAGGCCTTCGACGTCATGCACTACGCGAACGTGCCGAACCTGTACTTCCAGTACGACATCTATCACATGCAGATCATGGAAGGCGACCTCGCCCCGACGGTGGAAAAGAACCTGGCGAAAATCGCGCACATGCAGCTCGCCGATACGCCAGGGCGGCATGAGCCCGGGACCGGAGAAATCAACTACCCATTCCTGTTCGGCCATTTCGACAAGATCGGCTACAAGGGCTGGATCGGCTGCGAATATCGGCCTGCGGGCAACACGGAAGCCGGGCTCGGCTGGCTCAAGCCTTATCTTTGATACCTACACCCAACGCTGAGGCGCAGAGGACGCGGAGAACACAGAGAAAACCACAAGGAGAGGTTCTAACTCACGCGTGGCCGCTGCGGGCGTATTGCCACTCGGAATTTTCGATTCCTCCGCGTTCTCTTTATTTTCTCTGCGCCTCTGCGTCGAGACTTTGAACTTGATCTAGATTCAGGAGACATCAATGAACGTAGGCTTCATCGGTCTGGGCATCATGGGCAAGCCCATGGTCGCCAACCTCATCAAGGGCGGCCACACGCTGTATCTCGGGAGCCGCAGCGGCGTGCCGCAGGAGCTGACCGCGGCCGGCGGCAAGGCTTGCGCATCGGCGAAGGAAGTCGCGCAGAAATCGGACATCATCATCACGATGGTCCCCGACACGCCGGACGTCGAAAAAGTCCTGTTCGGCAAGGACGGCGTCGCCGAAGGGCTGTCGGCGGGCAAGATCGTCGTGGACATGAGCTCGATCTCGCCGATCGAGACCAAGGCCTTCGCGGAAAGGATCAAGAAGGCCGGAGCGGACTACGTCGACGCGCCGGTTTCCGGCGGCGAAGTCGGCGCGAAAAACGCGGCGCTCACGATCATGGTCGGAGGTTCGGAAGCAGCGTTCGCGAAGGTGAAGCCGCTGTTCGAACTCATGGGCAAGAACATCACGCTGGTCGGCGAGGTCGGCGCCGGCCAGATCACCAAGGTCTGCAACCAGATCATCGTTGCGTTGAACATCGAAGCCGTCGGCGAGGCGCTGCTGCTCGCGTCCAAGGCCGGCGTTGATCCCGCGAAAGTGCGCACCGCGCTGATGGGAGGCTTCGCCGCGTCGCGCGTGCTCGAAGTGCACGGCGAGCGCATGGTAAAGCGCACGTTCGATCCGGGATTCCGCATCGAACTGCATCAGAAGGACCTGAATCTCGCGCTGTCTTCGGCGCGCGCGCTTAAGATGAGCCTGCCCAATACCGCCACCGCGCAGGAATTATTCAGCGCCTGCCAGGCCCAGGGCGGGGGCAAGTGGGATCACTCGGCGATGGTCAAGGCGCTCGAAGCCCTCGCCAACCATGCGGTCGCAAAGTAATTCCGTGACTATCGTGACTGTCGTGACGATCGTAACTGCCGCAAGGGCTCTAGATCGATTCTCGCGCTTTTACGAAAGTCACGATCGTCACGTTCGTCACGACAGTCACGGCTCATGAACCAAGATCCCCGCGACCTCCTGCGTTCGATGTTCGAAGCGGCAATAGCCGCCGCACAGCCCGACAAGACGCTGCCGGCCTATTTGCCGAAGCCGCCGAAGGGTCGCACCCTCGTCATCGGTTGCGGCAAGGCCGCGGCCAGTATGGCGAAGGCTGTCGAGGACCATTGGCCCGGCCCGCTTTCCGGCATGGTCGTCACGCGTTACGGCTACAACGTGCCGACCAGGCGCATCGAGGTCATCGAAGCCTCGCATCCGGTTCCGGATGAGGCCGGCCGCCGGGGCGCCGAGCGTATGTTGGGAATGGTGCGAGCTCTGTCGGCGGACGACCTCGTGCTCTTCCTGGTTTCCGGTGGAGGATCGGCACTGCTGTCGTTGCCGGCACCGGGACTGACGCTGGCCGACAAGCAGGCCATTAACAAGGCGCTGCTCAAGAGCGGCGCCAACATCACCGAGATGAATTGCGTGCGCAAGCACTTGTCGGCGATCAAGGGCGGCCGCCTGGCCGCGGCCTGTTCGCCGGCCCGCGTGGTTACGCTGGCGATTTCGGACATTCCCGGAGACGATCCCGCGGTGATCGCGTCAGGGCCTACGGTGGCCGATCCGACGACCTTCGCCGATGCGCTGGCCATCCTGCAGAAATACGGCATCGCCGAACCGAAGGCGGTCGTGGACCACCTGCGCGCGGCGAAAGAGGAAACCCCCAAGCCGGGCGATCCGCGGCTGGCGAAAACCGAATTGCACATGGTCGCCACGCCGCAGATGTCGCTCGAGGCCGCCGCGGAAATCGCGCGAAAGTCCGGCGTGACGCCGCTCATCCTCGGCGACGCCATCGAAGGCGAAGCGCGCGAAGTCGCCATCGTCCATGCCGGAATCGCGCGCCAGGTCAAGCGCCACGGGCAGCCGGCGGGAAAGCCGTGCGTACTGCTCTCGGGCGGCGAGACTACCGTCACCGTTCGCGGCAAGGGCCGCGGCGGGCGCAACGCGGAGTTCCTGCTCGCGCTCGCGGTCGCATTCGGCGGCGAGCCCGATATCCATGCGCTTGCCGGGGACACCGACGGGGTCGATGGCACGCAAGACAACGCCGGCGCCATCCTGACGCCTGACGCCATCGCGCGGGCTGCGGCGCGCAATGTGGACGCGAAAAAAATGCTCGCCGATAATGACGGCTACAGTTTTTTTTCCGCGATCGGCGACCTCGTCGTGACCGGTCCCACGATGACCAACGTAAACGATTTCCGCGCGATCCTGGTTACCTGATCATGGGCATGCCGGAAGTATTGTCATCCGAACTGGTCGAACCGCAGGTCGCGCATGCCGACCTGGTGGCCCAGCTGAGTGCCGTGCTTCCTCCTGCGTCGCTGCTGCATGAGCGCGAGGACCTGAAGCCTTTCGAATGCGACGGCATGACCGCCTACCAGCGCGTGCCGTTGATGGTCGCATTGCCGGAAAACGAGGACCAGGTGCGCGCCGTCCTGCGCATCTGCCATCGCGGACGCGTGCCTGTCGTGTTCAGGGGTGCGGGCACCGGCCTCTCTGGTGGCGCGTTGCCTTACGCGCATGGCCTGTTGCTGGTCATGGCCAAGATGAAGCAGATCCTGGCCATCGATCCCGTGGCGCGCACGGCACGCGTGCAACCAGGCGTGCGCAATGCGGCGATTTCGGAAGCGACCGCCCTGCACGGGCTGTATTACGCGCCGGATCCCTCGAGCCAGATTGCCTGCTCGATCGGCGGCAACGTGGCGGAAAATTCCGGCGGCGTGCATTGCCTCAAGTACGGCCTGACCGTGCACAACATCCTCAAGCTGCGCTTCGTGACGATCGAGGGCGAATTGCTCGAGTTCGGCTCGGAAGGGCTGGACGCGCCGGGGTACGATTTCATGGCCTTGGCCACGGGTTCGGAAGGCATGCTCGGCGTGGTGACCGAGATCACCGTCAAGCTGCTGCCCAAGCCCGAGAAGGCGCAAGTCGTGCTGGCGGCATTCGATGACGTTCTCAAGGCGGGCCAGGCGGTGGCGGACGTCATCGGCGCGGGCATCGTGCCGGCAGGGCTGGAAATGATGGACAAGAAGGCCACCGCCGCGGTCGAGCAATTCGTGCGCGCCGGCTACCCGCTGGATGCCGCCGCGATCCTGCTGTGCGAGGCGGACGGCACCAGCGAGGAAGTCGCCGATGAGATCGCCCGCGTGAAAGCCGTGATGGAAAAAGCCGGCGCCACGGAAATCCGCGTCTCGCGCGACGAAGCCGAGCGCCTGAAGTACTGGGCCGGGCGCAAGGCAGCATTCCCGGCGGTGGGTCGCATCCTGCCGGATTATTACTGCATGGACGGCACCATCCCGAAAAAGCAGCTCCCCTACGTCCTCAAGCGCATCGACGAGCTGTCCGAGAAATTCGGCCTGCAGTGCGCCAACGTCTTCCACGCCGGCGACGGCAACCTGCATCCGCTGATCATGTTCGATGCCAGCGCCGGCGACCAGAACGAGCGCGCGGAGGCGTATGGCGCCGCCATCCTGGAGTTGTGCGTCGAAGTCGGCGGCACCATCACCGGCGAGCATGGCGTGGGCATAGAGAAGATCAACCAGATGTGCGTCCAGTTCAGGACCGCAGAACTGAAGAGCTTCCACGCCGTCAAGAAGATTTTCGACGAGCACGGCCTGCTGAATCCGGGCAAGGCCGTTCCCACCCTGCAGCGCTGCGCCGAATTCGGCGCCATGCATGTCCATCGCGGCGAGGAGAAGTTTCCCGAGCTGCCGCGTTTCTAGCAATTTCTCCATCCACACCCAACGCAAAGGCGCAAAGTGCGCAAAGGTCGCAAAGAACGGCATGTATGGAAGCAATTCGTGCGACGCGGTCGTCGATCGACAACTTGAGGCCCCGGTGAGGTGTCACTCGTGAATTGGCAAACAATCCATTTCCGGTTTTTCCCTTTGCGTCCGTTTGCGCCTTTGCGTTGAGGTATTTCAGTGCAGGACGTCATCCAGCAGCTTTCCGAAACCATCCGCGCCGCCGCCGCGGAGCGCCGGCAGCTGCGCATTCGCGGCGGCGGCAGCAAGGATTTCTACGGCCTCGCGCTGATCGGGGACGTTCTGGACACTCGCTCGCTCGCGGGCATCGTCGATTACGAGCCTACCGAGCTCGTCATCACGGCGCGCGCCGGCACGCCCCTGCGTGCGATCGAGCAGGCCCTCGCCGATCGCGGACAAATGCTCGCCTTCGAACCGCCGCATTTCGGGCCGGACGCCACGCTCGGCGGCTGCATCGCCTCCGGCTTTTCCGGGCCGCGTCGCGCATCGACGGGATCGGCGCGGGATTTCCTGCTCGGCGTGCGCGTCGTCAATACGGAAGGCGAAGACCTTCGCTTCGGCGGCCAGGTCATGAAGAACGTCGCCGGCTACGATTTGTCCCGGTTGATGGCGGGCTCGTTCGGCACGCTCGGGTTGCTGACCGAGGTCTCGCTGAAGGTGCTGCCCCTTCCGGAGGAAGAACGCAGCTTGCGATTCGAACTCGCGGAGGCGGAGGCGATAGCGGCCATGAACAAGTGGGCCGCTAAGCCCATGTCCATCTCCGCCACCTGCCACGTCGATGGCATCCTGCACGTGCGGTTGTCGGGCGCTTCCGCAGCCGTGGCGGCCACGCAGAAAAAGCTTGGCGGGGAAATTGTCCGGAACGGCGAGGACTTCTGGCAATCGGTCCGCGAGCAATCGAATGCATTTTTCCAGGGTGTCGAGGCGCTCTGGCGGTTCTCCATCCGCCCAACGGCAACACCGCTCGAGCTAGGCAGGCAGATGATCGAATGGAATGGCGGCCTGCGCTGGATCGCGGCCGACCTCGACCCCGCGAAAGCATTCGAAGCGGCCCGCAAGGCGGGCGGCCATGCCACGCTGTTCCGCGGCGGCAACAGGAAACACGGCATCCAGCAATTTTCAGTCGGCATGCTTTCCCTGCACAAGAAACTCAAGCGCGCGCTGGATCCGCACGGGATCCTCGGGCCAGGCCGCATCCACGCCGACTTCTAATGCTTATACCTCAACGCAAAGGCGCAAAGAACGCAAAGGGCGCAAAGGAAATACAAGTACAGGACAATTTACGAATGCGATTTCGCGTCACGATGAGGGTTTGCTATTGCTTGGACACCCAATGTTGTTTGCAGCCTTTCTTTGCGTCCTTCGCGCCTTTGCGTTGAGATGTAGCCTAAGATGAAAACCAACCTGGCCGAATTCATCAAAAGCACGCCGGAAGGCAAAGAGGCGGATGCCATCCTGCGTTCCTGCGTGCATTGCGGGTTCTGCACGGCGACCTGCCCGACCTATCAGCTGCTGGGCGACGAGCTCGACAGCCCGCGCGGGCGCATCTACCTGATGAAGGAGGTGCTCGAGGGCAACCAGGTCACGGCGAAAACCCAGACCCACCTCGATCGCTGCCTGACCTGCCGCGCCTGCGAAACCACCTGTCCTTCCGGCGTGCAATACGGCAGGCTCGTGGATATCGGCCGCGACATCGTCGAACGCCACGTCGGTCGCGGTATGCAGCAGGCCGTGGTACGCGCGGCGCTGCGTACCGTGCTGCCGCGTCCGATGATTTTCAAGCCGCTGCTTAAGGTCGGTCAAGTCATGCGGCCGTTGCTGCCCGCCGCGCTGAAGAAAAAGATCCCGCAATCCGCCGCGTTCGATACGACGTGGCCCGCGGCACGGCACGCGCGCAGGGTGCTCGTGCTGGACGGTTGCGTGCAGCCCTCGCTCGCGCCCGACATCAACCCCGCCGCCGCGCGCGTGCTGGACAGGCTGGGCATTTCCCTCATCAAGGACGAAGCCGCGGGGTGCTGCGGTGCCGTCACGTTCCACCTGAACCGGCAGGACGACGGCCGCGACTTCATGCGCAGGAACATCGACGCATGGTGGCCGCATGTCGAGGCCGGCGCGGAAGCCATCGTCATCACCGCCAGCGGATGCGGCACGCTGGTCAAGGAATATGGCCATCATCTCGCGCACGATCCGCAGTACGCCGGCAAGGCGGAAAAAATCAGCGCGCTGTCGAAAGATATCAGCGAAGTGGTCTTCGCCGAGCGTGAAGCAATGGAGAAGATTTTGCGCTCCCCTCCTCCTCACTCCTCGCCTGCGAGCGCGGCGCAGCGACGCGTAGCCTTCCATTCCCCCTGCTCGCTGCAGCATGGCCTGCAAGTCCGCGGCAAGGTGGAGGCGATCCTGACCCTGGCGGGATTCCACCTGACCATGGTGCCCGATTCACACTTATGCTGCGGTTCGGCCGGCACCTACTCCATCCTGGAACCGGAGCTGTCGCAGCGCCTGCTGAAGAACAAGGTGACCGCGCTCGAATCCGGCCAACCCGAAATCCTGGCAACCGCGAACATCGGCTGCCTGACCCATATTCAGGGCGGCACGACGTTGCGCGTAAAGCACTGGATCAACCTGCTGGAAGAAAGGCTGACATGACCAAGACTGCATTGATCACGGGCGCGACCTCGGGCTTTGGCGCGGCATCCGTGCGACGTTTCGCCAAGGCCGGATGGCGCGTGGTAGCGACCGGGCGCCGCGCCGATCGCCTGAAAAAAATGGTCGACGAGCTCGGCGCGGACAAGGTCCATGCCGCCGCCTTCGACATGAGGAAACCGGACGCCATCGAAGCCGCATTGGCTGCGCTTCCCGCGGCGTTCCGCGACATCGACCTGCTGATCAACAACGCCGGCCTGGCGCTCGGCACCGCGCCCGCGCAGGGGGCGAGCCTCGACCAGTGGAACCAGATGATCGAGACCAACATCACCGGCCTGGCCACCATGACGCACAAGCTCGTGGGCAAGCTCATCGAGCGCAAGGGCGCCATCATCAACGTCAGTTCCGTCGCGGCGAGCTATCCCTACCCGGGCGGCAACGTGTACGGCGGCACCAAGGCATTCGTGACGCAATTCACGCTCGGACTGCGCTCGGATTTGCACGGCACGGGCGTGCGCGTCACTTCGGTCGAGCCCGGCATGGCGGAAACGGAATTCACCCTGGTGCGAACCAGCGGCAACCAGGAAGCCTCCGACAAGCTCTACCAGGGCGCGAATCCGATGACGGCCGAGAACATAGCCGACACGCTGTTCTGGATCGCCAGCCTGCCGCCCCACATGAACATCAACCGCATCGAGCTGATGCCGGTCAACCAGTCGTTCTCGCCGTTCCAGGTCTTTCGCGGCTGAATCCCGCGCGCACGTGAAAAAGCCGGCGTCAGCCGGCTTTTTTTTCGAGACAATTCAGTCATCGGGCGTCGACGATCGCCCCTTCGACGCTATTGCTGCGATCCGCCCTTGTCTTTGAGCGCCGTCTCGACGCACAACCTCACGCGCGAAATTTCGCGACCCCAGAACTCTTCGCGGCATTGCGCGACCAGCGTGCCGTGGTCCCGCGCGTAATTCTCCAGCACGGGGATCGCCGCGATGTCGTCGTCCACGCATTTCTTGACGATGCCCCAGCCCATCTCCTTGCGCCGCGTGCAGCGCTCCACCAGCCCCTTGTACTGCTCCGGGTAGTCCTTCAGCTCGGCCCGCGCCTTGTTGTTCTCGTTGATGCAGACCTGGATCATCTCGGTGCCGAATTCGGCATTCGACAGGGCGCAGCCGCTGATGATGTCGGAATCGTCGTCGGCGATGCCGGCGCTCGATGCGAAGGCGAGCACTGCGGCGAGAATGAGTTTTTTCATGGTCGGAAACCTGACGGGAAGGCGCATGGGCAAAGTTTAATCGGAATCCGCCGGGCGTGCGTCGCCCCCGGCGGCATCGGTACAATGCATTCGAGCCCCCGACGAAAGTCCCGCAAGCGCCATGATCGCCATCCTCGAAGCAAGCCGTGCCGGCCTCCTGCAACGGCGGCATTGGGCGGCGAACGTCGTTTCCGGCGTCGTGGTCGGCGTGGTCGCCCTGCCGCTGGCTATGGCCTTCGCCATCGCTTCGGGTGCGAAGCCGGAGCAGGGACTCTACGCCGCCATCGTCGGCGGCCTGCTGGTTTCGCTGCTGGGCGGCACCCGCCTCCAGATCGCCGGGCCGACCGGCGCGTTCATCGTCATCCTCTCGGGCATCACGGCGCGGTACGGCATCGACGGCCTGCAGATCGCCACGATGATGGCGGGATTGATGCTTCTGCTGCTCGGCGTGGCACGACTGGGCACCATCATCAAGTTCATTCCCGATCCCGTCATCACGGGGTTCACCGCCGGCATCGGCGTGATCATCTGGGTCGGCCAGTGGAAGGATTTCTTCGGCCTGCCGGCGACGGCCAGCGGCCACTTCCACGAAAAGCTCTGGGCCCTTCTGCTGTCGCTGCCGCGGCTGCATGCGACGACGACGTCGCTATCGCTCCTGTCGTTGCTCCTGGTGCTCTACGCGCCGCGCCTTCGCGGCCTGGAGCGCGTGCCGGGTCCGTTGATCGCGCTGCTCGTCGCGACCGTCCTGCAGGCGATTTTCGGGTTCGAAGGTGTCGCCACGATCGGCAGCACCTTCGGCGGCATCCCGCAGGGGCTGCCCGAATTGCACTGGCCCGCCGTCACCGCCGCGCGCGTCATCGAGCTGATCGGACCGGCATTTGCGATCGCGATGCTCGGCGCCATCGAATCCCTGCTGTCCGCCGTCATCGCCGACCGCGCCACCGGCACGCGGCACGATTCCAACCAGGAATTGATCGGACAGGGCATCGCCAACATGGCCGCCCCGCTATTCGGCGGCTTCGCGGTCACCGGCGCGCTGGCGCGCACGGCGACCAACATCCGCAACGGCGCCACCAGCCCGCTATCCGGCGTCGTGCATGCGCTCACGCTGGTGCTCATCATCCTGCTGCTGGCACCACTCGCAGTGCATGTCCCGCTCGCAGCGCTGTCCGCCATCCTGTTCGTCGTGGCCTGGAACATGAGCGGCGTCGATCACGTGCGACGCATGATCCGGCGCGCGCCGCCCGCCGACGTGGTCATCCTGCTCGTGACGTTTTTGCTGACGGTGTTTGCCGACCTGGTGGTCGCGGTCAACATCGGCGTGATCCTGGCGATCCTGCAGTTCCTGCGGCGCATGGCGTCCAGCGTCGAAGTTCACCGCGCGGGCGCCGAAGAGCTGCGCCAGGAACTCGCATCCGAGGGCATCGCAGCGCTTCCCGACGACGTCGCGGTCTTTTCCGTGGACGGCCCGTTTTTCTTCGGCGCCGTGGAAAACTTCGAACGCGCGATCCAGGAGCCGCGAATCCGCTCCGGCATCGTCATCATCCGGTTGCGCTGGGTGCCGTTCATCGACATCACCGGCCTGCAATCGCTGGAGGGCGTTATCGCCGAGTTACGGCACGTCGGCGTGCGCGTGATGCTGACCGGCGCGAACGCCCGCGTGCGCGGCAAGCTCGAAAAGGCCGGCATCCTGGACCAGATAGGACGCGGAAACTTTTTCGACTCGTTCGCGGCGGCCATGCGTGCGTGCCGCGACACCCCGACTTCCGCCCGGACGGCGGCGGCAGGCTGAAAGCCCGCCGCTATCGACGTTCCCGAGTGGGCTTGCGCCTCCTGGGCGGGGTGGCATCGTCGCCGGCGGGACGGCCCGCGTGCCGCGCATTCTTCTCCAGGAGTTTCGCGAAGTCCGCGGCCGGTACCGGCTTGCTGAACAAGTACCCCTGGTATTCGTCGCACTCGATCTTCCGCAGGAAATCCAGTTGCTCGTGGGTTTCCACGCCTTCCGCGATCACGGCCAGACCCAGGCTGCGCGCCATGGCGACGATTGCCGCGACGATCGCCGCATCGTCGCTGTGCGCGGTCAGGTCGCGCACGAAGGACTGGTCTATCTTCAGCTTGTGGACCGGAAAGCGCTTCAGGTAGCTCAGGCTGGAATAGCCGGTGCCGAAATCGTCGATCGCCAGGCGCACGCCGATCTGGTCGAGGCGCACCAGCATGGCGGTGACTTCCTCGGCCCGGTGCATGATCGTGGTTTCGGTGATTTCGAGCTCCAGCCGCCTGGCATCCACTTGATGCTCGCCGATGATGCGCTCGATGGTATCCAGCAGGTCGCGCTGCCTGAACTGGCGCGGCGAGAGGTTCACCGCCATCGAGATCCGGGAATGTCCCCCCTCCCGCCAAGCCTTGCCTTGGCGGCACGCGGTTCGGATCACCCATTCGCCGATCGGCACGATCAGGCCGGTTTCCTCCGCCAGCGGGATGAAGCGATTGGGCGCGACCATGCCCAGTTCGGGGCTTTGCCAGCGGATCAACGCCTCGGCGCCGACGATGACGCCGGTGCGGATGTCGATCTGCGGCTGGTAAAAGAGGACGAATTCCTCGCGCTCGATGGCATGCCTGAGCCTGGCCTCCAGGCCGAGCTTCTCCGACGACTTCGCGTGCAGCGCCTCGGAGTAGACCTGGTAGTTGTTGCGCCCCTCGCTCTTGGCGTGGTACATCGCGATGTCCGCATACTTGAGCAGCTCCTCCACGGTTTCCGTTCCGCTCGACGTGAGCGCAATGCCGATGCTGCCGGAGACGTAGACTTCCTGGCCGCCCACCCTGGCGGGCTGGCGCAAGGCCGCCAGCAGCTTGTCGGCGACCGAAGTGACCTGCTCGGCCCGCGTGGCGCCCTCGACGATGAAGGTGAACTCGTCGCCGGCCAGCCGCGCGATGGTGTCGATGTCCCGCAACGCTTTCCTGAGCCGTGCCGCCACTTGCACCAGCAATTCGTCGCCGACCGAGTGACCGAGGTTGTCGTTGATGTCCTTGAAGCGGTCGAGGTCGAGGAACAGCACGGCGAGCAATGAGTTGTCGCGCCTCGCCCGCGATACCGCCTGTTCCAGCCTGTCGCGAAACAGCGCGCGATTGGGCAAGCCGGTCAGCGTGTCGTACTGCGCCAGGTAGGAAAGCCGTTCCTCGGTGCGCTTGCGCTCCGTGATGTCGCGGAAGTAGACCGACAGGCCGTCCTCGTACGGATAGGAATGCACCTCGAACCAGGTTTCCAGCGGCGCGTAATACTCCTCGAATTTAACCCGCACGTTCTCTTCCATTGCCTGGCGATGGCTCACCTCGAACTTCGTTCCCCTGGCTTCGGGAAATTCGTCCCATAGATTTCGGCCCAGCAACTCGACGGCGCGGCGACGCAACAGCTTCTCGGCGGTCGCGTTCAGGTAGGTCACGCGCCAATCCCTGTCCACCGCAAAGAACGCGTCCGTGATGCTGGAAAGAATCCTGCGCGTGTGCTCCTCCGCCTTGCGGGATTGCGCTTCGGCAATTTTTCGTTCGGTGAGGTCGCGCGCGATGACGACGACGATGTGTCCGTCCCGGGCCGGCACGGAACGCCGGATCACCTCGACCGGCAGGTGCGATCCGTCCTTGCGACGATATTGCGATTCAAAGGTCGCGGTGACGATGTCGCCGCGGATGACCCTGTCGTAGGCCGATTCCAGTTGTCTGCGTGAAAGGGAACCCATGTCCTGCGGGCCTCTTTCCAGCAGTTCCTCGCGGGCGTAGCCGAGCATGCGGCAAGCGGTGTCGTTCACGTCGACGAATCGCATGCTGGCGCGGTCGATCAGCATGATGAGGTCGGGCGACAGGTCCATGGCGGCGCGGAACTGGCGCAAAGCTTCCTCGGTGCGAATGCGCTCGCCGACATCGCGCGCCACCGTCTGCACCGCTGGCCGCCCTTCGAACGTGAACGGTGCGGACTTGATGTCCACTTCGACGGTCCGGCCGTCCACGCGCAACAGGCTCTGCAGCTGCCCCGGCAGGTCTTGTTTACCCTCGTAGAGCAGGCGCACACGTTCCCGGACCATCTCGCGCTGCTCGGGACGCACGATGTCGAGGACCGGCCGCCCGATCAAATCCTCCTCGCCGGCGGCGCCGAGCAAGCGCATGCAGGCGCTGTTGACGAAAACCAGCCGACCATCCTGGTGGATATAGATCGCATCGGGTGAAAGCTCGACGAGCTGGCGATAGCGCGCCTGCAATTCCGCCAGGTTGCGCTCCGCCTTCTTGCGGTCGCTGATGTCGCGCGCAATGACCTGAAGCGCCGCGCGGCCGTGATACTGGAATGGCGCGGACGAGACCTCGATATCCACCTTCGAGCCGTCCAGGCGCAGGGCGACGAGTTCCTTGACTGGAGCGGCCCCACCCTCTTCCAGTTGCGTTCGGATGCGCTCGCGAACGGTGTCGTGCAATTCGGGGGGAGAAGATTCCAGCACCGACCGGCCCAGGAGTTCCTCGGCCGAGGTCGCGCCCATGAGCCTTACCCCTGCGCGGTTGGCATAGACGTATTTCATGTCCTGATGGATGTAGATCGCCTCGGGCGACAGGTCCACCAGCCGGCGGTAACGGTCCTCGGTCTCGCGCAGCGCCTCGTCCGCCGCCTTGCGCGCCGTGATGTCCTGCATGGCACCGACCATGCGGATGGGCTTGCGCGAAGCGTCGCGCAAAACGAAGCCACGGTCGAAAATGAACGCGTAGCTGCCGTCGCGGCGTCGGAACCGGTATTCGTCGCACCAGGCCTGCTTGCCCGAATCGATCAGCGCCTGGATGCCCATCGTGACCCTGCCGCGGTCGCTGCCGTGGATTCTCGCCGTCCACGACTCGATGCGACGAGCGCCGGTGTCTTTTCCGGAATAGCCGAAAACGCTCTGGTAGGCCTCGCTCCACCACATCGTTTGCGAGCCCAGGTCCCAATCCCACATGACGTCGTTGGTCGCGCGTGCGACGAACTGGAAGCGCTCGATGGTTTCGAGAAACTGCTTGCGGGTCCGGGTCAGCTCGATGGCGATGCCGGCGAGCGACGCCGCCGACCGGATGACCTCGAGTTCGCGCGAATCCGGTTCCCGCGGCTCGCGATAGTACAAGGCGAGCGTGCCCAATAGCTGTTCGTCCGGAGAGATGATGGGATGGGACCAGCTCGCGCGCAGGTTGTGGTACAGCGCGAGGTCACGATATCCGTCCCACAACGGGTCCGTGGCGATGTCTTTCACCACCACGAGCTGCTTGCGATAGGCCGCGGTGCCGCAGGAACCGGCGCGCGGGCCGATCGATTCGCCGACAATCGCGTCGGTGTAGTCACCGATCTGCGAAGACGCAGCGCCACGAAGAAATTTCTTGCCGCTTTCGTCGATCAGGAGGATCGAGCACAGCAATTGCGGCGTGTCGGCTTCCACGAGGTGGACGATCTCGTCCAGGCAATCGCTCAGCACGGCTCCGCTGGCGATCATTTCGTGGAGATTGCGCCGTGCCGCGCTTAACATGGCCGACCGCTTCCAACGCCAATCAAGCTTGCGGCCCGGCAACGCATGCCAAGGCGTGACGATGGCTGCTTCTTGCAGACTTCCCAGGCTTCTTGCATGGCCCGTTCCTCGACTTTAATAGTCGTTAAGCCATGTTAGCACCGGGCTTTGGTTGTTGTGCACCGCTTTGCGGATTTTTACAAGGCGGCAGTTCCGACATACGAAAAAAGGCCCGCGTCCTTTCGGACCGGGCCTTTTGCGCTTGCTCGCGATCGACGCTGGCGTCAGTGATTATCGCGAGGCAAGCCCTTGCTCTTGTCGATGCGCTGGTACTTCACGGCGGGCTTGAGCACCATGCCGTTCGACAGCTCGTCGACCATGCCGCGCTGGATTTCCTGCCAGGGCGTCTGGCTGGGCGGGCTCTTGAAGCCGCCGCTTTTCTCGAGGGCCTTCATGCGACGCGCATACTCGGTCTTGCTGATGAGGATGTTTGCCGTGCGCTTGTTCAGGTCGATGCGGACCTTGTCGTTCGTCCTCAGGATGGCAAGCCCGCCCATGCTCGCCGCTTCCGGCGAGGCGTTCAGTATGGACGGCGAACCCGACGTGCCGGACTGGCGCCCGTCGCCGATGCACGGTAGCGCGGTCACGCCCTGCTTGATCAGCTTGGCCGGCGGTTGCATGTTGACGACCTCCGCCGCGCCCGGATAACCCTTCGGGCCGGTGCCGCGCACGAACAGCATGCAGTTGTCGTCGATCTTGAGCTTCGGATCGTCGATGCGATGGTGGTAATCCTCCGGGCCGTCGAAGACGATGGCACGCCCTTCCCAGGCATTCGGATCCTTCGGGTTCGAAAGGTAGCGCTTACGGAAGTCGTCCGAGATCACACTGGTCTTCATGATCGCGCTGTCGAACAGGTTGCCCTTCAGGTTCAGGAAGCCGGCGGCTTTTTTCATGGGCTGCTTGTAGGGCCAGATCACCTTCTCGTCGAGGTTCACGGCCTTGCGGCAATTGTCGTAAAGCGTCTTGCCGTTGACGGTGATCGGATTCTTGCGGATCTTCCCCGCCTTGATCAGTTCATTGACGACGGCCGGCACGCCGCCCGCACGATGGTATTCCTCGCCGAGGTATTCACCGGCAGGCTGCAGGTTCACGATCAGCGGCACGTCGTAGCCGATCTTCTCCCAGTCGTTGTTGTCGAGCTTGACGCCGATGTGCTTCGCGATCGCATTGAAGTGGATCGGCGCGTTGGTGGAACCGCCGATCGCGGAATTCACCACGATCACGTTCTCGAAAGCCTCGCGCGTCATGATCTTCGACGGCCGCAGGTCTTCCCACACCATGTCGACGATGCGCTTGCCGGTTTCGTAGGCGTTGACTGCGCGATCCTTGTGGGGTGCCGGAATCGCCGCGCTGCCCGGCAACGACATGCCAAGCGCCTCTGCCAGGGAGTTCATGGTGGAGGCCGTGCCCATGGTGTTGCAATGGCCCGGCGACGGCGCGGACGAGGCGATCAGGTCGATGAATTCCTCATCGTTGATCTCGCCAGCCGCGAGCAGCTCGCGCGCCTTCCAGACGATGGTGCCGGAGCCCGTGCGCTCGCCGTGGAACCAGCCGTTCAGCATGGGACCGCCGGAGAGCACGATCGTCGGGATGTCCACCGTGGCCGCGGCCATCAATTGCGCCGGGGTGGTCTTGTCGCAGCCGGTGGTCAGCACGACGCCGTCGATGAAGTAGCCGTACAGCGTCTCGACCAGTCCCAGGTAGCAGAGATTGCGGTCGAGCGAAGCCGTGGGCCGCTTGCCGGTTTCCTGGATCGGGTGCACGGGAAACTCGAAGGCGATGCCGCCGGCCTCGCGAATGCCTTCGCGCACGCGATGCGCGAGCTCGAGATGGTGCCGGTTACAGGGCGACAGGTCGGAGCCGGATTGCGCGATGCCGATGATCGGCTTGCCTGCCTGCAGTTCTTCGCGCTTCAGCCCCCAGTTCATGTAGCGCTCCAGGTAGAGCGCGGTCATGTTGGGATTGTCGGGATTCTTGAACCACTGGCGCGAACGCAGCTTCGTCGGGTCTTTTTTGGATGTGCTTGCCATGGGGGCCTCTCGTTATGACGCCCCGGCTCACTGGCCGAGGTCGCCGGAATGTGGGGACGGCGGAATTTTACCCGACGCGCGCCTTCGCGCGCTTCAGCGCGATTTGCGCAACGCGGGATTCAGCTTGTCGATGTCCGCCTGGACCTGCTCGCGGCTGCGCTCGTAGATCAGTTCGCGGCCCATGACGCTGCCTGCATAGCTCATGCCGTTGCGCGTCGGGGACAGGTCGCATTTGACATTGTGGATGCCTTCGCCGAGCACGACCTGGATGCGCTCTGCCCGCTTGTTCAGCACCACGACGTCGAGCAATTGCCCGGTTTCGGTGACGCGCACCTTGATCTTTTCTTCGTTCATGCCTGACCTCCGGCGCCCACGATACCGCTTCCGCCATCCGGCGTCACTGCATAGTGGAACGGCTGCGGTTGACCACGTCTCGGATCGCATCCACGACCAGTTTCGGATCGTCCTCGTGGACATAGTGGCCGCAATGATCGCAGACCACGTGGCGGCCGTCGGGCGAAAGGCGCGAGAGCTCGGCCTGCGTCTCCAGCCACAGGCGATTGAACGTCGGGCCTTCGAACGGCTTGTCCGTGCCGGTCACGACCGTCAGGGGAACCGGCGGAAATGCCGGCGCCTGCAGCACCTGGCGCATGGTTCGCGGCGCGGCCTTGTACTCGGCCATGGATCCGCCGCCCACGAACAGCATCAGCCAGCCGGGCGGCTTGCACACCATCGCCTTCGCCGCCTTGCAACGCCCGGAAAAATCCGCGGGACGCGAATCCACCAGCACCACGCCCGCGACCTCGTCCGCGTGCTCGCGCGCGAACAATTCAACGTAGAGGCCGCCCAAAGAGTGCCCGACGAGCACATAAGGCGGAGCGACGCCGGCCGCCCGCAGCAGGCCGCGAAGTTCTGCGACGACTTGCTCGCCCGAGCGATCGTCGCTCAGCGCCTTGCTGCCGCCGTAGCCGCCGCGATCGTATGCGAATACCGCAGTCGTCTTCGAAAGCGCGTTGAAGACCGGGCGCCACGCTTCGCGTCCATCGCCCAGCCCGGATTCGAACACCACCGCGGGCGAACCGCTCCCGGCAAGCGAGTAAGTGAACGAACCGAACGCCGTGACCGCCGGTTTCTGCGCAGGCAAGGTCGCGCAGGCCGCCGCAAGAACGGCGGCAAGCGCCACGCCCACCTGCCATCGACATCGAATCAGCGCTGCGGCCTTTCCATGTTGCATTTCACTTCGGGGATGTTGTCCTTGGCGGCGATTACCGCCTCCGTCTTCCAGCCGTAGCCGGTGCCGTCGGTGTCGTGCTTGACACCCGGCTCGCCCTGTTTTGCCAGGCGCAGCACGTACATCGGTGCGACGATCTGGTGGTCCTCGCGGCGCATCCAGGAGTCGCCCGTCGGGCCGGCGAAATGCGCGCCTTCGAGGGCAAACGCCACTTTCAGCGGATCGTCCGAGCCAGCCTTGGCGATGGCCGCCGACAGCATCTCGACCACGCGAAAGGCGGTCAGGTAATCCATGTTGGAAGAAGCGTCGTACGTTTTGCGCGCGTCTACGAGCGTCTTCTCCCAGGTCGGGTCGGCGGCATTGATGTGCCACGCATCCACCGTCTTGATCCTGTCGGCCCCCACCGATCCCGCGGTGGTCCACGTTCCGGGCAGCTTGCCGAGCAGCGTGTAATAGTCCGCCTTCAATCCGGCTTCGGCACTCGCCTTGACCAGCAGCGACAGGTCATTACCCCAGTTGCCGGTAAATACGGCGTCCGCTCCCGAGGCGCGGATCTTCGCGACATATGGCGCGAAGTCCTTCACCTTCGACAGGGGCACCAGTTCGTCGCCGACGATTTCGATGTCCGGCCGCTTGGCGGTGAGCATCTGGCGCGAGACCCTCGCCACCGCCTGACCGTAGGCGTAATCCTGGTTGAACAGGTAGACCTTGCGGATGGCCTTCTGCTTCGCCATGTAGTCGGTCATGGCGTTGGCCTGCATGCTGGCGTGGGACTCGAAGCGGAAATGCCAGAAATTGCATTTCTCCTCCGTCAGCGCCGGGTCGAGCGCGTTGTAGTCGAGAAACAGCACGACCTTGTCGGGATTGCGCTCGTTGTACTTCACCAGCGCGTCGCTGATGGCGTGGGCGACACTGGACACGGTTGCCATCGCGTAGCGAATGTCCTGGTCGGTCGCCTGCTTGAGGAGGACCAGCGTTTCCTGCGGCGTGTTCTTGTTGTCGAAGGCGACGATCTCGATTTTCTTGCCGTTCGGCAGGCCGCCGCGCGCGTTGAGCCTGTCGGCCGCGGCCTTGAATGCCTTGAGCTGCTCCTCGCCCACATGGCCCTGCGGGCCACTCAAGCCGCCGAAGAAGGCCAGCCTGACGGTATCCGCCGCCGAAACGAAGCCGGCGCAAGCCGCCAGCAGAACGAATGCAATGGTATGGACGAGCCTGAAATTCACGATTTCCCCTTGTGGTTACGCCGGCCGCTGCTCCGGGGAAAGGAGCCCCGGCGCCGACGCGGGCATGGTCCGCGAAAGAGCGCGGGGGGTCAATCTCCGGGACCGTGACAGCGGCCCCGGAACATGGCGGAACGAATCCCGCCGCGTTTACTTCAACAGCCGAACGAGGGCCTTGCCTGCCTTGGTCTTCAATTCGTCCGCGGATACCGTACCGTCGTGATCGGCATCGGCCGCTTCGAAACGCGTCTTCACGATGGACAGAAACTCTTCCTTCGTCAGGGTGCCGTCATTGTCCGGATCGGCTTTCTTGAATGTCTTCTTGTCCACCTTGGTCGAGGACATTTCCTTCTTGTCCAGGGTGCCGTCATGGTCCGTCTCCAGGCTGTCGAACCGGGCCGCCGCGGCCGTGTTGGCCTCGGCCATGTCCAGGGTTCCGTCCTTGTCCGGATCCCAGGCCTTCATTTTTTCGGCGACGGAGTCCTTTGCCGCCATCGCAGGCAGCGCCATGGGCAGCACGCCGGCCAGGGCCACAGCCAGGGCCAGTGCGGTCGAACGATTTTTGCGCGCGGTCATTTTCTGTTCCTTTCGAAAATCGATTGTTATGGGGAAGGCCCCGGCATGGCGCCGGAGAATCCCTGTCGGGACTCTATCCCAAAGACACGCAGGAAACACGCCCGGTTCCGTGAACCGGGCGTACAGGCGATGCGATGGCGGGGACGCCGGATTTTTCAGGGACGACTGACCAGGCGGTATACCTTGCCCGTGCTGCCGTAGGGACCGAAGGTCTCGTTGGTCAGGATCAGGAGTTCGCCGTCCAGATCCTCCTCGAGGCCGATGATGCGCCCGTCGAGCTTCAGCGCGCGCTCGTAAGTCCACAGCGCCCCGTTGTCGGTGGGCTGGGCGACGAAAACCTGTCCGCCCGCCTTCTTGAACTGCTCGCTCCAGTCGGTTGCTACCATGCGCCCCGCCAGCTTCGAGATCCTGGAACCGCGATACATGCGCGCCCCGGTAATCGCCGTGCCGACACCGGCGATGCCCAATTTTGTGTCGGGATGCGAGGCCTGCATGTTCGGATATTCGAACACCGGCATCTCGATCGGCGCGCCGGATGGATCGTGGTCCGGGCACGATGCCGGCGGCTGGCGCGGATGCAGCCGGTCCACGCAGTGGCTCGCCTCCATCAGTGGCCAGCCGAAATTGCCGGGGCCGCGCACGCGGTAGGCCGATTCCCACAGGGTTTCCGCCACGGCGGTCACGAAGAAGCTGTCCTCCTGCCGGTCGAACTCGATGCGAAAGGGATTGCGAAAGCCCCAGGCGTAGATTTCCGGCCGTCCCCCGCTTTTCGCGAACGGATTGTCGCGCGGGATGGCATAGCCCGGAAAGCCATGGTCGACATCGATGCGCAGGATCTTGCCGAACAGCGAATCCTTGTCCTGCGCCAGGCCGTCCCAGGTGAGCGCCTCGGCCGGGACATTGAAGGCTTCCCAGATGATTTCCTTGCCGATGCCATGCGAAATGCCGCCGTCGCCGAAGCCGATGTAAAGATACCCGTCATGGCCGAAAGCCAGGCCGCCGCCGTTATGCTTGCGACTCGGCCAGTCGAGCTCGAGCAGCACGCGCTCGGAGCCCGCGTCGATCCACGACAAGTCGCCCGGCTTCGCGGTGAATTCGGAAATGCGGCGCGTGTAATTCCACCCTTGCGGCGCGGCCGCGCGCAGCGGCGCCGAATACGATACGTATACGCGGCCGTTGTGCGCGAAGTCCGGATGCAATGCAAATCCGAGCAGGCCGCGCTCGTCGAAATTCTGCTCGAGCGGCAGCAGCTTCGGCCGCAAGTCCAGGAAGGCCTCCGGGGCGAGCGTGTTGTCGGCGCACAGCACGCGCACCAGGCCGTCCTGCTGGACGATGAAGGACCGGCCGCTGCCGTCGTTGGGTTGTTCGAGGTGCAAAGGCGCGGTGAGGCCCTCAACGACCAGCTCCAGCGCAAGGGTCTCGGCGCTCGACGGCCACGCGAGCATCAGCAGCCAAAGCGACAAACAGGATTTAACTACCGCACGCATGCTTTTCCCCCTGGATTGATGAGCAAGCCCGAGCGAGCCGCCTCGGGTGAACATACCAAAGGGCGGCCACGGCGAATTCCCGCCGTGGCCGGGAAAAATTCAGAAGTGGAATTGGGCCGCGATCGACAACAGGTCGATGTCCTGCTTGCCGAGCGTCTTCTCGCCGCCGACTCCAAAATGGCGCTCCAACTCGATGCGCATGGAAACATGCGGGGCAAAGCGGTACGTTGCGCCCAGTCCAAGGAGCGGCGAGACGCCCGATTCGTCGCTCGACGTGGCGATGGCCCCGCCAGGCACGGTCCTGTTGGTGTCGACCTTGACTTGCCATGCGCCGAATCCGGGGCGCGCGAACAGCGCAAAGGATTCGCCGATCGGCAACGTGCCGAGTATGGAGAAGTCCAGGCTCGAGGCCGTGCTGTCGCCGCCGAAAAAAACGCCGCCGCCGGCGGTGGTCCGGTTCGAGTAAAAGCGAAATCGCCCGAGATCGGTATAGCCCGCCTCGAAGGCGAGGAATCGCGCCGGGGCGATGCCGGCGTAGAACTTGATGCCCCTGTCGCTATCGTCGACCGAGGTGATCCCGTTCATGCCGGTGCCCGCTAGCAGGGCATCGACGTCCGCGGTCTTCAGGTTGGTTCTCGACAGGCCGGCGGCAAATCCCACGTACGCTTTTTTCTCGTCGGCGCTTGCCGTCGCCGACACGGCAAGCAGAAGAACGATCGCCGCCATCAACCGGAAAATCTGTTTCATTGCGCGAACCCGATTTCGTCCATGACGATCAGTCCTTGTCTTTCTCGCCCACGCCGAACTCATAAGTCAGCGACAGGAAGAAACCGCGCGGCGGTCCGGGTGCCACGAAAGTGGTGTTCAGCCAGTCCGCCGAGTTGTAATTGAATCCGCTCGGTCCGATGGCGCCGTTGACGGACGGCGAGAACGGATCCTGGCCCAGGCGGCTTGCGGTGTAGTACTTGGTGTTGAACAAATTGGAAACCAGGAAGCCGATCGAGAGGTTCTTGTCGATCTGGTAGCTCGTGTCGAAATTGAAGATCGCGTAGCCGGGCGTCTTGCCGTCGTACAGATAAGGCTGGCCGGCGGGACGGTCGGGCTGGTCCACGCACTGGAAGTAGCCCGTGAAGTTTCCGTCGTTGTCGAACACGGGCGTATCGCAAAGCAACTGGCCCTTGTCGCCTACGCCCGGCCCGGGCTTGTGGTCGTTGTTCTCGTTGCCGCGCGAATACGAACTCGAGCGCGCGATCATGGTGAGCGCCGCGTTCCACGAATCGGTGAATCGGTAGCCGATCGTGACGTTCAGGTTGTGCAGGGGAATGCCGGGCATGCGATCGCCGGGCTCCACCTTGTAGAGCCGCCAGGTCGGAAAGCCGCGGTTGGTGGTGGTGCCGGGGGGCAATATGGTTTGCCCGTTGTCGAGGTCGTAGGGATACAGGCCCGGACCGACGCCGCCGTTCGGATCGCGATCCGTGCTGCTGTTGCTGATGTTGGATTGCCAGAAAGTCGACTGGAAGGTCGCCTGCGTGTAGGAGTAGTTGACGCCGAAGTCGAAGCGCCCCGCGCTGCCCGACAAGCCGAGCTCGAGGCCCTGGCGCCGCGTCTTGCCTATCGTGTCGAAGTAGTTTCGCGTCGGCGTGAACCCGACGAAATAAAGATCGTCCTTGATGTCGGTGCGATACACGCTGGCATTCCATTTCCATCCCTCGGCCAGCTTGCCGCGTAAGCCGAACTCGGTCGTGGTCGCCTTGATCTGCGGAAGATAGGGGTCGCCGGACAAGGTCGACGGCAGCGTGCAGGAACCGCTGCCGGTGTGGCGCGGATCGGGATCGAACGCGCAACCCAGCTCGATGACCGAGGGCGTGCGCGTTCCCTGGTTCCAGTTGGTGAACATGTTGAAATCCGGAACGGGCAGATAGCTCACGCCAAAAGACGGATTCAGCGAGTAGTAGCTGAATTTCTCCGGATCCCCGCCACGGGCGAACTGGCCGCCCGAGCCGTCGAGACGGTAATAGCCGTTGGTTCCGCTGTCCCGCGCGAGCTGGGTGACGGTGTTCGTCGCGTTCGGCGTCTTGGGGCACGAAGCCGGATCGGGAGTCGGGCACAAGATGATGTTGGGATCGGCCGCGAAATCCTTGATGTCCGCAAGTTCCACGAGTCCCGCATCGGTGCGGAACTTGAGGTTGTTCTTGATCTGCGTCTGGTTGTAGCGCGCCGACGTTGACAAATGCAGGTTGTCCAGCACGCTCCAGGTCTCGCTGAAGTACAGGCTGTTGGTCCGCGAGGTCCCATCGAAGGAATTGTTGATCAGGGGGTGCGAAGCGGCGTAGTAAACCGGATCGATGCCGGCCGGATCGAGATAGACGTTGTGGGACGGATCGATCAGCGCGAGCTGCGACGTGCTGCCGTAGTTCGCGTAGGCCGAATCGATCGATCCGCCGACCATGAACTTGTGGCGATCCAGGTTGAAGTTGAACTGGACGGCACCGCCGTTGGTGACCTGGTCGATCGTCGTGGTATTGATCTGGCCGATCGGCGTGCCCTCGACGAGGCCGGTGCCGTTTTGCAGGAAGTTGAACGAGGCCTTGCCGTTGCGCGTGATGATCGGCTCCTGATACACGGGCACGGGATTGCAGACGCCGCCCGCATTGGTCGGATTGTTCAGCGGCGCGAGCTGCACCACCGGAAACGCTCCCGTGATCGGGGCATTGATCGATCCCGGCGCGGGAATGCCGTCCCCGTTCACGTCGATGAAATAGTCCGGCAACCCGTCGTGGTTCACGTCCTGGTATTGGCAAAGCGGCAGGTTGTTGGCGGGCGTGTGCCCGGCGGGCGCGTAGTCGCTGTCATTGCCCATCTCGTCGAACCCGCCGTACACGTCGCCGTTGACCGCGCGTCGCTTGCTGTTGCGCCGATAAATCTGGCTGGTGATGTTCATTTTCTCGGTGACTTCGAACGCGCCGGACAGCTGGAACTGGAGGAGCTGGTTCCTGGTTTCGTCGGGCGCGGTGAACACCGATTCCGGGCGCTCCTTGTAGAGCTCTAGCGGTATCAGGCCGTTGCCGACGAGGTCGGTCGATGCCAGCAAGGTGCTGAAGCCGATGGTGGCCGGGCCGCCGCGCCATTCGAGCTTCGAGAACATCTGGCTGACTTTCGACGGCGAGTTATCGCGCCAACCGTCTTCATCGAACAAGCTCGCGGCGACGAAGCCCGCGACGACGCCGTTGTTGCCGCCAGCGGAAAGCAACGCCTGTTTGCGTCCGAAGGAGCCACCAAGAATTTCCACCGACCCGCCCGGATCCGTGAACCCGCTCTTGGTGCGGATGGACAAGGCTCCGCCCAAGGTGCCGAGCCCGAAGATCGGATTCGATCCCGGGAACACGTCCACGGACGACACGGCGTTCACGGGAATCAGATCCCAGTTCACGACGTCGCCGAACGGTTCGTTGACGCGGATGCCGTCGAAGAAGACCGACAATCCCTGCGGCGTGCCAAGCTGCGGCGAGGCGGTGAAGCCGCGATAGGTCACGTCCATCTGGAAGGGATTGCCCTGGTAGTCGTTGACGTTCACCGACTGCAGGTTGGAATTGAGCACCGACCCGAGGTTGAGCGAATGCGATTTCTTGATGTCTTCGCTGGTGACGCTCTGGACGTTGCCGGGAATCTGTTCCTTCGTGAGCGCGAGGCCCGGCATGGGCCCCACCTCGTAGTCGCGCCTCGCGCTGACCGTGACGGTCGGGGCCGCAAGGTCCGGCAGGTCGTCTTTCAACGCATTGCGCTTGCCGGTGGCCATGATCGAATCCGCCGGTCGGCCCGCGTCGGCCGGCGGCTTGCGCCGGACGGTGTAGGCGCCGCGCGCGTCTGCCGTTGCCTCGAGTCCCGATCCTTCCAGCAATTTCTCGAGGCCCTCCTTCACGTCGTACCGGCCGTTCAGGCGGGCTGAGGTCTTTCCCTCTGTGAGCTTGGCATCGGCCGACAACAGGATGCCGGCCTCCGCGGCGAAGCGGACCAGCGCGCTCGACAGCGCCCCCGCCGGAATGTCGTAGTTGCGAGCCGTGGACTGCGCCATCGCCGACGATGCCGCCATGGTGATGGCGATCAAAAGGCATCGAATGAGCCGCAGGACGTCGATTGAACGCTTTGGCGACCCATTGGCCAGGCCTGGCTGGCTCGACTCCCACATACCGGCGGACATGCGTGCTCCCTTTTTCTTCGCCGGCGTCTGGTGTGTTATCGCGCCGTCTGGTGTATTGCCAATCGAGGAAAGAAAAAGGGAACCGCCAGGAGAAAAGATTTTGAACGTCCCCGCTCGCGGCAGGGAACGTCGGGTTTTTGCGGCGTTATTTCGGCGAACTGGAAGCCGCTGCTGCCTGCGGCCTGGCGACGATCCGCACGCCGCCATCGTCGCGGGCTATGCTGACCGGCAGGCTGTCCTGGAGCGCGACGAGGATGCGCTCGAGATCGGTCACGGGATAGGTTCCGACCACCTTCAGCGAACACACTTCCGGCGCGCACGTGATCCGTTGCCCGTGCCAGCGCCGCAATTCCACCGCGAGATCGTCCAGTCGCATGCCGTCGGCAAGCAGGATGCCGCGCGACCATGCGGCCCGCGACAGATCTGCCTGGCCGGTGGACAGGACGCGCGCGTCGTTGAAGATCGCATGCATGCCCGCACGCAGGACCAAGATGTCGCCGGTGGATTCGAGCGCGATTTCCACCGCGCCCTCGAACACGTCCGCGCGGGTCTGCGCCATGTCGGACCGCACCGCAAAGCGCGTGCCGAGCGCGCGCAACCGGCCGTGGGACGCTTCCACCACGAACGGGCGCGGCGGCGACAGCGAATCGTGCGCCGTCTCGATCATGAGGTCGCCGGTACGCAACGAGAGTCCGCGCACCTTTGCCGAGAACGCCACGTCCATCGCGCTTGCCGGCCCCAGCCAGACGCGGCTGCCGTCATCCAGCGTCAAAGCCAGCGTCTCGCCGATGCCGGTACGATGCGCGGCGCGATTCACGGCGAGATCGAAGCGCCACTGGCTCCACGGGAAGCGCCAGGCGGCAACGCCGCCGCCGGCGAATGCAAGCACGCACAGGGTTTTCAGCACGCGCCGGCGCCCGGAAATGCGGGATCGCAGTGTGCTGCGCGCGGCGTCCCCCGCCTCCACCAGCGATCCCATGCGCCCGGTGATTTGCTCCACCTGTTTCCACGCGCGCGCATGATCCGGATGCGCCGCCATCCAGTCCCGCCAGCGGGCGCGATCGGCATCGCCGGCGCCGGCATCGGCCAGGCTGGCGAACCACCCGGCGGCCTCCTCGAGAACCTGCGCAGGAACGGCGCCGATTTCGAGTTCGCTTTTCACGCGGCGCCGTTCTGCGCGGCGATCAGGCAGTTCAGCATGGCGTTGGCCATGTATTTCTTGACCATGCGCTCGGACACGCGCAGTTCCGTCGCGATTTCCGCATATGTCTTGCCGTCGAGTTGCGCGAGCAGGAAGGCGCGCTTCACCTTCTCCGGCAGGATCGCCAGCATGGCGTCCACGGCAACGAGAGTCTCGATCGTTTCCGCACGTGTCTCGGGCGACGGCGCCACCGGCTGGGGCAGCAAGGCGACGGCGGCAAGATAGGCGCGCTCGATCTCGAGACGGCGCCAGTGATTGACCACCAGGCCGCCGGCGATCTTGCTCAGGTAGGCGCGTGGTTCACGCAGCGGCTCGGGCGAAGGATGCAGCAGCACGCGCAAGAAAGTGTCGTGCGCCAGGTCCGCCGCCTGGTGCGAACAGCCCAGCTTTCGATGCAGCCAGCGGCGCAACCAGCCGTAGTGGTCGTTATACAGGACGTCGATGGCGTCAGCGTGCGCGTCAGTGGCCACCGCCCGCCTCCCGCACTTTCCATGGAATCATGTCCCCTCCCCGGAGCGCCGCCGCGGCTTGGGAGCGCACTGCCCGACCGATCGCGACGGCGCGGCCATTGTTGCCCAAGCCGGCGCAAAATCCACCCGCCCGCATGCAAGTCAGGAAGAAATCCCGGATGGGGGCAGAACCGTGAGCGCCCCTGCCCTTACCACGACCACTTAGCGATTCGGTCTTATTTGTGGGCGTGCGCCGATTCGATGCATTGCATGGTGCGGATATCCCGGGGCGGGAAGACCCCCGGCCGGATGGCTTGCGTCAGCTAGATCGGCCGGACATCGTCCGACCGCGAGAAAAACTAGAAAGAATATTGAACAGCCAGGGAGATCAGGTCCACCGGCGCCTTGTAGTCCAGCGGCACGCCGGCGAGCTCGACATCTTTTCCCACCGAGAAGTGGCGTTCGAATTCCACACGAAAGGAAAGCTCGGGAGAATAGCGATAGGCCAAGCCGGCTCCGGCGAGCGGCGAAACACCCGTCTCGCTGTCGGAGTCCGAGGTAACGCCCGCGGCCGTCCGTGCTGCCGCTTTCAATCTGGTAGTCCAGGCGCTGGCGCCGCCGCGCAGGAACAGGGAAAAGGATTCGCCCAGCGGCAGCATGCCCAGTATCGAGACGTCGAGGCTGTAGGCCTCGGTGCTGCCGCTGAACGTGTCGCCGGTCGCGGGGGATTTTGAATAGGCGCGGAACCGACCGAGGTCGGTGAGGCCGATTTCCGCGGCCAGGAAGCGAGAGAAACGGTACCCGCCGTAAAGCTTGACGCTCGTATCGACGTGCTCGGTGGACGTCGTCGTGTCGAATCCCTCATCGATCAGCGCGCCATTGATCTTGTCCGCGTCCAGGCGGGCATTCGAGGAACCCGCGCCGAGGCCGACGTAGAAGTTCTTTTCCTTGTCCGCCGCCATCGCAGCCATGCCAACGCTCGACATGATCGCCGCAACCAGCCAAAGCGAATGCGGTTTCATTCTTGCTCCTTGATTCCCTGATGAACATCCCGCAGCACTGAACGTATCTTCCACATGGATGCGTGGATTCGCATCCATGCGAGGGAAGCATCCGCTTTGCATGCTCCCGCGCGAAACTGTCCGACAACTATTACGGGGTCGCGACGGTCGGCCCCCCCGTTATTGTCAGCGTACGCCCGCTCGACGGATCGTTGAAATCCGTCAGGACGGTGCCGGAAAACGCCACCGATCGCGCACCGTTGACGTCAGGCGGCGAGATGGTGACTCCCGCGCAGTCCGGCGGGAAGCATATGAATGTCCCGCCGGCGGTGAAGGGAGAACTCGCGACCGTTACGAAAACATAATCGAAGTCGCCATTGGCGTGCACGACCATGTCGATATTGTCGCCGGCCGAGCTGGTGAAGTTGGGCTCGCCGTCACCGCCCCCGAGGTCGTAGATGATTCCCGGCGGCGTGAAGCACATGTTGACCGATCCACCATCCAGGTCGGCGACTATCCTGTCTTCAATTGTTGGATCGCAAACGACTGGCTGCGGCGGCGAGGCGGCAATCGGTCCGCCGTTCAAGGTCAGGGTGATATTCCCAGGCAGCGGGAAGCTCTGGACCAGATGAAGAACAGTGCCGCTGAACGTCACCGTCAGCGCGCCGTTGGAATCCGGCACGGACAGAACAACCCCGGTGCAGTCCGTCGAGCAGGCGAACGTCTCGCCCGTGCCCTGCACATTGGCGCTGATGCTGGCCGGCACGCCGTTATGCAGCGTGAGATCGATCTGCACTTGATCTATCGCATTGAAGTTTCGGAATGCAATCAGGGAATCGCCGCCCCCCAAGTCCTGGATGAGCAACGGCGGTTGATAGCAGGCATTGAATGTCGCGCCCGGCGCCGCCGTCATCATTATCGAGACGAATCCCGGGCTGCAACTGACCGGCACGGGATAGTGCGCCGGCAAGTTTGGATCGCGGAAGTAGACCAGGGTGAACGACGCATCCAGCGTGGCAGTCGTGCCAGTCAAGGTGCTATCCGGATTGATGCCCGACAATATCGTGCCGTTCATCGTGATGTTGCGCACCAGGAAGTCCAGGCCGAACTTGGTCTGCACCGTGATCGGGCCCAGGGTCACGCCGTTGCACGCTGCAAACTGGCAGGCAAAGTTGTCGACGACCTCGCCGGTATTCGGATCGCGCTGCTTGAATGCGATGCTCACGATGCTTGAGTTGCTGTCGAGCACGACATTCACTTCCGGCGAGGCCGTCTGCGGCGGCTGGGGCGTGCTGCCGTCGTTGGCAAAGTGATACTTGTCGCGAGTCAAGCCGGCCATTTCGCTGCGCGTGCCGCTGATGGCTACCGGACCGGTATCCGTCGAAACGCAATCCGCGACGATGCTGGTATCGGGCAAGGTGAGGAAGAAGCGGTTGTCCAGGCAATTGAGCGGCGGCGGGAAATTGCCGCCGATCAAAGTGCCGTCGAATATTGCGCTGCCGGCACTCCCGGTTACCTGCGAACGTCCGAATGTGATGGATCGCTTCTGGTCCGGCGTCAGAGCGCCAAGCTGGATGTTGCCGCAAGCCGACGCCGTGCAACTGAACGTGTCGCCGCCGGCGGTGACATAGTCGATGCCCAGCACGTCGTTGACGCGAACCTTCACCGTCAGTGAATCGTTCGTTATGGTCGTGAAGACATAGTCGGTGATGGTGCTGTCGCCGGCATCGGGCAGCGCGGTCTTGACTCGCGGGCAGAAATCCCCCACCTCGCCATTGACCGTCACGGTGATCGACTCCGCGATGCAGAACCGGGCGGCATTCGCGACTTGCGTCGTCAACGCATCCAGGGTGGTCCCGTTCTGCGCAATCTTGGCCGTGAGCGCCAGGATGGTGTCGTACATGGGATCGCCGGCAACCGGATTGAACGGCGACTCGGTGAAGCTGCCGATTCCCGGACTCACCTGCACGCCGTACGCCTGCAGAAACTTCGTGAGCTTGGCCTGCGCTGCCTGGATGTTCGCTTCGGTGATCAGATAGCTCGGCGTGGACGGTTCGGCAAAGCTGCGAAATGCATTCGCGGAATCGAGGCCCAACACTTGCGCCGCAAGCAAGGTCGTCAATGGCGTGACATTCGCGGTGCCCGGCCTGGTGGCCACGGAAGTCATCACGATGAAGCCGGGATCCCCGCCGGGCGAAGGCGTATTGATCAGGTAGTACGGCCCCGTGAGCTGGGTCAGGCTGGCGGTATAGCGCCCCGAAAACACGAGGACCGACCTCTGCAGGCCCGCGACACCCGAAGCGACAACACTTAATTGCGGCGTGGTTCCGTCTGTCGCGACACCAGTCAACTCCTGGCGAGGTGTGGTCGTCTGGCTGGGCGGACCACCGCCGCCACAAGCGGCTACCAATACCAGCGACAGCGCGCTGCAGAGCATGGCGACGAATCTCGCGAAACCCGGTGCTTGCAATGACGAAAAAGACATTCGCGTGAAAAGCATCATCATTTCCCGCCGAATTCGTATGTCACGCCGGCAAACAGCCCGCGCGGCGCGCCGGGACCGAGGAAGGTCGTGTTCGTCCACTCGGTGGAGTTGTAGTTCCACCCGCTGGGGCCGATGGCCCCGTTGACCGAAGGCGAGAACGGATCGACGCCGAGCCGGCCGGCCGTGAAATACTGGGTGTTGAACAGGTTGGTGATCTGGGCAAAGACCGTCAGTCCCTTCTGCACCTGCAAGCTGGTGTCGAGGTTGAAGATGACATAGCCGGGCGCCGTGCCACCGAGCGTGAAAGACCGCCCGTCGCGCACCTGCGCTTGCGAGCAGGTCAGATCGCAGACGTAACGCCCGACCTCCTGGTCGGTGCCGCCCGGCTGGTGCTGGTTGTTCTCGTTGCCGCGCAGATAGGAGTACGAGCGCGCGATCATGGTCATGCCCAGCTTCCAGTCGTTGGTCGCGCGCCAGGTGACGGTTGCATTCAGGCTGTGCGCCGGAATGCCGGGCAGCTTCGCGCCCGGGTCGATGCGGATCATGTGGTAGGTGCCGAAGCCGCGATTGGCATTGGCCGTCGACGAGGGAAGACCCGTGTTCTGCCCGTTCAGGTTGGCATCCGGTTGCGAGTTCTGGTCAAAGTCGGCGCTGCTGTTGTGCGGGCTGACGGTATAGAACGTCGACTGGAACGTGGCATCGACATAGGCATAGCCCAGCTTGACGTCGAAGCGGCCGAGGCTGCCGTTGAGCCCGAGTTCCAATCCCTGGCGCCGGGTCTTGCCGATGGTGTCGAAATAGCTGCGGCCGTCCGCCACGCCCACGTAGTAGATGTCATTCGAGAGATCGGTGCGATAGAGGCTGGCATTCCATTCCCAGTTGCCCCACATCTTGCCGCGCGCGCCGACTTCGCCGGCCGTCGCGCGGATTTGCGGCAGGAAAGGGTCGCCCGACAAAGTCGTCGGCAAGGTGCAGGTCGGGCCAGCCAGGCTCCGGGCGGTGGTGCCGAACTGGGGATTGTTGGGGTCGATGAGAACCTGCGTGGAATCGAACGCGCAGCCCAATTCCACGACCGAGGGCACCCGCGCGCCGCGGCTGACGTTGCCGTAGAGATTCAGCGTCTGCACCGGCAGCCAGTTCACGCCGAGCTGAGGATTCAGCGACGTATAGGTGAAGTTGTCGTTGGTCGGCGTCTTGCGCGTCGCGTTACCATTGAAGTCGAAGGGCACCGGCGCCGGTTCCGCGGGGCAGGACGACGGATCGGTGGTCGGACAGATCACGGCGATCTGCGATCCCACCACGTTGCGGTTGCGGATCTGGTCGAGGCGCGCACTGCCTTCGGCCGAACGCGACTGGATGTTGCTCTTGACGTTGGTGACGTTGTAGCGGCTCGCGAACGTGAAATGCAGGTTCGAAAGCGCCGACCAGGTTTCGTTGAAGTAGAGGCTGTTGGTGCGCTCGGTGCCGTCGAACTGGTTGCCGGTGATGTCCACCTGCGCGGCGCGGTAGACCGGGTCGATGTTGGCCGGGTCTTCGTAGACGTTGTGGCTGGCGTCGATCAGGCCGAGGCGCTGCACCAGCTCGTAGCTCGCGCGGCTTCGGTCGGTCGACGCGCCGACCATGAACTTGTGCCGGTCGAGGTTCCAGTTGGCCTGCAGCGCGCCGCCGTCGGTCACCTGCCCGAGCGAGGTCTTGCTGATCAGGCCGATGGGCGTGCCATCGACGACGCCGGGACCCAGTCCTTGTGCGGGCGTGCCGCCGGCCACATTGCCGCTGCCGCCGTTGCGCGGGATTTGCGAATCGTATGCACCGAGGCTGCAGTCTGTGCCGGGTGTGCCGTTCAGCACGGGATTGCCGCCCGGGCCGTTGTAGACGCCACTGCCGTTCACATTCGCGACCTGGCACCAGGGCAATGCGGGATTGATCTTGTGAAATCCGGTGCGCGACAGATCACTTTCCGAACTGAAGTCGTCGAAGCCTTCGTAGATGTCGCCGTTCACGCCGGAGCGATCGCTGCGGCGCCGATACACCTGCGCCGTGATGTTCATTTTCTCGGTCACATCGAGCGCGCCGCTCAGCGCGAACTGGATCAGCCTGTTCTTGGTCTGGTCCGGCGAAGTGAACACGGATTCCGGGCGATCCTGGTAGAGCTCGTAGGGAATCAGCCCGTTGCCGATGAGATTATTGTCGGCCAGCAACACGCTGGCGGTCAGTTCACCGTATTGCCCACGCCAGTCTCCGCGGCCGAAAAACTGGCCGATCTTGGAGGGCGAGTTGTCGCGCCAACCGTCTTCGTCGAAGTAGTGCAATGCGCCGAAGCCGGCGATGGTCCCGTTGTTGCCACCGCCCGAGAACTGCACTTCCTTGCGGCCCCAGGAGCCGCCGGAAACGGTCAGGTCCGCTCCTGGCGAGGAGAAGCCGCTTTTCGTACGCAGCGAAATCGCGCCGCCCAGGGTGTTCAACCCGAACAGCGGATTGGAGCCTGGAAACAGATCGAAGCGCTCGATGGCGTTCAGCGGGATCAGGTCCCAGTTGACGATATCGCCGAAGGGTTCGTTGACGCGAATGCCGTCGAAAAATACCGAGAGGCCTTGCGGCGTGCCGATTTCCGGGCTCGCGGTGAAGCCGCGATAGTTCACGTCCATCTGGAAGGGATTGCCCGAATAATTGCTGATGCTGACCCCCTGCATCTGGGAGTTCATGTAGTCGCCCAGGTTGATGGCTCGCGATTCCTTCAGCTCGGCCTTGCTCGCGCTCTGGATGTTGCCGGGAATCTGGTCCTTCGTGATGAGCAGTCCGGGCAATGGCCCGGCGTCGGTCGGCCTGATGCCGACGACGACGACCTCGGGTGCGTTCAAATCCGGCAGCGGGACACGAGCCGCCGTCGGCGCAACCGTATTGGTTTCAGGCTTGGCCGGCTCGGATTTAGTCGGCGCCGGGCGCCCGGCCTTCGCTCGCTGGACGTTGAATCCGCTTGCCGCATCGCCCGTGACTTCCAGGCCGGTGCCGGCCAGCAAGGCGTTCAGCGCTTCCGACGCGGTCAGGTTCCCTTCCACGCCGGCGGTCTGCACCCCCGCAGTCAATTCCGAAGTGAACGAGATCAGCACGCCGGCCTCGACCCCAAGCTTGTTCAGCGCGGCATCGAGCGAACCGGGGGCGATGCGATAAAACTTGCGTGCGCCGCCGGCGGGCGAAACGGTATCCGCCGCGTGCGCCATCAGCGACGACAGGAGTACCAGCAAGACGAAGCAGATGCGATAAGCGGTGACGCAGCCACGACGCGAAGCGAATTGCATGACGCCAGCCGGAGAATTGTCCTCCGGCCGGTATGGCGGACCCATGTTGCTCCTCCCCGAGTGCACCCGTCCGTCGCGGGTGCTTTTGTGCTATGTCACGCGAGAAAGAAAAACGGCTCAGGTTTCCGCAAAAAAACCAGGGCAATCCGCTTGCCTGGCTGTCATGCCGCAGCCTAGGACGGCTGGCGTGGCTTCACCGATACCCAATAGCGGGTGAAGCGTTCGACCTTGATTGGCAGATTGCGCTCGATCGCCGCGAAAACGCGATCCGTGTCGCTCAGCGGATAGGTCCCGGATACACGCAACCGGGCGACTTCCGGCGCACACACGACACGGCCCGGGCGGTGCCGGGACAGTTCCGCGAGAAATACGCCGAGCGGCATGTTCGATGCGACGATCATGCCTTTCGTCCACGCGTCCGAGCTTTCGTCGAGTGCGGCAAGGTCGCGATAGCCGTCGCGGATCAATGTTGCCTGCCGCCCGGCGGGAACGACCAGGGTCGCAGCGGGATTGTCGGCGGGACGGAGCTCGACCGCGCCCTCGAAGACGGCCACCCCGCTGCCGGCTTCGCCCAGGCGCACGCTGAAGCGCGTGCCGAGCGCGCGCATCCTGCCCTGCTCGGTGTCGACCAGGAAAGGCCGCGCCGGCGATTGCCGGTCGGGCGCCGTGGTCACCATGATTTCGCCGCGGATCAGGCGCACCACGCGGTTAGTACCGTCGAATTTCACGTCCAGGGCGGTATCGGTGTTCATCACGACTTCGGTCCCGTCGGCGAGATCGATCGTGCGGCGTTCGCCGACCTTCGTGCCGTAGTCCGCCATCCACTCGCGAACCAGGTTCGCGTCTTTCGCCGTCCATGCCGCACCGCCGCCGACGGCCAGCGCCACCAGCAGCTTCAGCGAGCGACGGCGTCCCTTGCGAGCCCCGGCCAGCACCGAGATCGACAGCGCGCCCGGCAGGTCCTTCAGGCGGCGATTGACGGATTCGATCTGCTGCCACGCGCGTTCGTGCTCCGGATTTTCCTGGCGCCAGCGCTCCCAGGCGTGGCGCATCGAATCGCTGTCCGCGCCCGCCTGCAACTCGACGAGCCACCTCACCGCCTGATCTGCAATCTCAGGCGCGACCGGCACTTCCGCGGAACGGTCCAGGCTCATTTCTTCAGTTCGGCAATGCCGAAGTAGCAGTGGCGTGCCGCCTTCAGCAGATAGCGCTTCACCGTGCTGATGGAAATATCGAGTTCCCTGGCGATGGCGGCGTAGGGCAGGTCATCCACCTGGGCGAGCAGGAATACCTGCTTGGCGAGTGCCGGCAAACCGTCGAGCATCAGGTCGATCTCGACCAGCGTCTCGATCACGATGGCGCGCGCTTCCGGCGACGATGCCTGCGCCTCGGGCATGAGTGCCAGTGCCTCGAGATAAGCCCGTTCGATTTCGCGCCGGCGATAGTGGTTCGCCAGTACGCGCTTGGCGATCGTCGTCAGGAAAGCCCGGGGTTCGACGATATCTTCGACCTGCGGCGAGGCCAGCAGGCGCAGGAAGGTGTCCTGCGTCAGATCGGCCGCCTGATGCGCGCAACCGAGCTTGCGCTGCAGCCAGCGGCGCAACCAACCGTAGTTGTCGGCGTAGAGCGCGTCGAGCGCGCGGAATCGGGCGTCAATGGCCACGAGCCAGCTTCCTGCCGAAATCCATGTCGGGCTCCCCGGAGTGCGGATGCCACGACCGTAAACGCGGCATGCGCTGTAAGAAACGAGCGCCTGCATTGTTGCGCAAGCGGCAGCGATTTCCAGCCCCGGCAATCAAATCGGGAATAATTCCCGGCCGAACTGCGCCGCTTGCTCATGCGGTCGCGCGCCGGCGTCAGGATTTTCCGGCTTCGTCCTTGCAGGCCATCGTCCATCCGGCGTACAACGCGCGCGTGGGCGAGTTCACGCTCGCCAGGTACAGGTTCTGGATTTCGTACGCCTCGACTTCGGACAAATAATTTCGCTGGCACGCGCCGGGCGCCTTCTCGAATCGCCCCGTGGTTTTTTGCATGAAGTGCACGAGCTCGTGCAGCAGGACGGAGCGATCGAACGCGTTGTCGCGCAAGTCGAGCTTCTCGTCCAGGTACACGCCCCACTGCGGGTGATAGAACGCCTTCACGGCGCACGGCTTTCCGCACAGCTTCTGTTGCATGACTTCGAGCGGCACGCTGTGGATTTCCGGCCCTGCCTGCGGAACGGGATAGGCGGAAAGCGCGTGGATCGCGACGAACAGCTCCGCGACGAGTTCGCCCAAGGCATGCGCATCCATGATGTGCAGGTCTGCCTGATGAACCGGTCAGTGTCCGCCGGCCTTTTCCTGCGTGGCATCCGGATCGGCGTGGCGCAACGAGACGACCGCCGCGATCACCGTCCAGATTTCCTGGTCGCTCAGCGTGCCCTTCCATGCCGGCATCTGCTTGCCGGCGCGCTTGCGGCCATAGCTGATCGTCGCGAACATGCCCTTGGGTGTCAGGTCCGGCCGGTTGCGCAGCGCGGGCCCCTTGTAGCCCGACCCCATGGAACCGTGGCAGTAGCCGCCACAGGTGCTGCCCAGCGTCTCGAGCCCCTTGGCAATGACCTGGGGATCGCGCAGGTCCACGCCTCCGGTTGCCTCGGGAGGCGGAATTTCCTCCTCGGCACCGATCGCCGTCGTGAATGCCATCGATAACGCGGCGAGGGACGCCGCCATCAGTATTTTTTTCATTTTCAGATGCGACAAAGGGGGCTCCCGCCCCCTTTGCCTTTTCTCCGTCGAATGTGCGTTACTTGGGAACCTTGAACGCGAACAGGCTGGCACCTGCCGGGAACTCACCGACTTCCGGATACAGCGAGGCGGTGATCGCCTGCGCTGCCGAGCCGATGCCGCTCGGCGCCAGGATGTACTGCTCGCCGCCGGCCGTATAGCTGATGATGCCGCCACGGGTGCCGGAGCCCATGTTGAAGCTCCAGAGTTGCTTGCCGTTGTCGGCGTCATAGGCGTAGAGGTAGCCCTTCATGTCGCCGCTGAACACCAGCCCGCCCTTCGTGGACAAAATGCCCGAGATGCGCGGGTACTTGTCCGTCACCGTCCACTTCTTCTTGCCGGTCAGCGGATCCCATGCATCGATCGCGCCGAACGCCTTTTCTCCGGGCGGATGCACCCACTTCAGGTCGGCGCCGGCGTACCACGCGGGCAGCGGATCGAGCTGCGGTTTTTCCGGACGCGTCTTGGCGATCTCGCACATTTCCTGGCGCGAGTTGAACCAGACCTTCATATCCGGGTTGTACGAACCCGGGTTCCAGCTGCGGCCACCCAGCATCGACGGGCAGAACATGTTGTCCTTGCCGGTGACGGGCGGATTGCGGCCGATGAGCTCGCCGGTCTTCGGATCGACCGATTTCACGAAGGTCACGTACTTGTTGATGCTCCAGGCGTTCTGGACTTTGCCGTTGGTGCGGTCGTAGATGTACACGTAGCCGCTCTTCGCCTGGTGGATCATCAATTTCTTGTTGCCGTCGTTGATCAGCACGAACTCGCCGAGCGTGGAATCGAAATCCCAGTCGTCGTGCGGATGTTCCTGGTGGTACCACACCAGTTCGCCCGTGTCCGGACGCAACGCCAGCACCGACGAGCTGTACAGGTTGTCGCCCGGTCGCGCGCCGACGCCGTTCTCGCGCATGAAGCCATTGCGTCCCTCGCCCGGCGCGCCCCAGTCGAACCACGGCGAGGGATTCGACGTGCCGTAGTAGATCAGGTCGAGATCCTTGTCGTAGCTGCCGACGTGCCATGCGCCCACGCCCGCGTATTTCGAGCTCGGCTCGCCGAAGTCGTTGACGCCCCAGTGCTCGTCGCCCTCCTTCACCGGATCGAAATACCATTCCTGCTTGCCGGTGTTCTGGTCGACGCCGAAAATGCCGCCTCCGCGCGCCGGAATGCCGCCCTGCGTGGAGCCGTAGATGACCTTGTCCTTCACGGCCAGCGGGGGCGAGGTGAACATGCAGCCGCACTTGAGCGTGTCCACGAGCTGGGTTTCCCACGCGACCTTGCCGGTCTTCTGGTCCAGCGCGATCGCGCGGCCGTCGATGGTGCCGATGTATACCTTGCCGTTGGCGACGGCGACGCCGCGCGAGTACGGGCCTACCGGCAGCTTGTCCACGCCGTCCAGGATCTTCGGATAGTAGTGCCACAACTCGTTGCCGTTGCGGCCATCGACGGCAAACGTGCGGTTATAGGATCCGCTGTAGTAGATGACCCCGTCGACCGCGATCGGCGTCACCTGCAAGCCCTGGGTGATTTCGCCCGCCTGGTGCACCCAGGCGACGTTCATCTTGCCGACGTTCTTCCTGTTGATCTGCGTGAGCGGGCTGAAGCGTTGTGAATCGTAGGTGCGGTGATAGCTCGGCCAGTCGCCCGGCTTGGCGTCCTCGATGGTCGTGACGCCCGCGAATGCGGAAGTCGCGACCACGGCAAACGCCGCGCCGAGGCCGGTCAGCCCCGTGCGAAGTGCTGTTCTCATGCGGGTCTCCTCCATGCGTTATGGTGTGTCGTTTTTTGGCATTGCGACGCCCGTGTAGCGTCACGGAAATTCCGCCAATGCGGGCGGTTGTCTCCGCTCATGCAGGATAGGAAGGAGTGCGTGGAGTCTGAACAGGGGAAGTCCCGAATTTTTCGGGAATACGTCCTTTGCTGGACGGGATTTACGACCGGCGTCGACCGGGAGGTTCGCGGCTTTCCGGCCGTGCCCGCGCGATCCGGCCTTGATTTCGATGATGGATCGCGTGCACTTGCCGCCGGGAAAAATTCCGGCGCCCGCGGCAATCCCCTGGCGTATATTCCCGACATCTCCTGCTCGTTTTCGGGTCATTCATGGCGCGCGACAAAAAGACCGAGGATCCTCTTGCCAGGCGGCGCTTCCTCGCGCGCAGCGGCGCCCTTTCGGCGGCAGCGATTGGCGGATCGATCGCCACGTCCGCCAGTGGCGATTCCGGCGTGCCGGCCTGGACGACGGAATCGGGACAACCGATCCTGAGCCCTGCCTACGGCCAGCCTTCGCCGTTCGAGAAAAATGTCGTCAGGCGCGGCGTGGGAAGCACGCCCACCACGCTGTCGTCGTGGAGCTTTACACCGCTGCAAGACCTGCACGGCATCATCACCCCCAGCGGCCTGGTGTTCGAGCGCCATCATGCCGGCGTTCCGGCGGTCGATCCGGACGAGCATCGCCTGCTCGTGCACGGCATGGTCGAGCGCGCGTTGAGCTTCTCGATGGAAGACCTGACGCGTTTTCCGTCTGTCTCGCGCATTCACTTCCTCGAATGCTCGGGCAACGGCTCCGCGGAATGGAAGGCACCGAAGGGAGCCAGCATCCAGCAGACGCACGGCCTGCTCTCCTGTTGCGAATGGACGGGCGTGCCGCTGGCGACGGTGCTGCAGGAAGCCGGCGTGGACGCGCGCGCGCGATGGATCCTCGCCGAGGGGGCCGATGCCGCGGCCATGACGCGCAGCGTTCCGATCGGGAAGGCGTTCGACGACGCGCTGCTGGTTTACGCCCAGAACGGCGAGCGTCTGCGCCCCGAGCAGGGTTATCCGCTGCGGCTGCTGCTGCCCGGCTTCGA
>DASZTG010000061.1:0-1580 GCA_035548375.1 Burkholderiales bacterium | reverse complement strand
GGCATGATCGGTTGCCGGCGGCGCGGGCGTCTTCGGCGGCGATGTCGGCTCAGACGGCTTGGATGCTGGCGCCGTCGGCGGCGTGGCAGGAGCAGCTCCGCTTGCCGGCGGCGCGGGTTGCGGGTTCGCGGCAGCCGGCGTTCCGCCGCCGCATGCAGCCAGCGCGGCGATGGCGGCGGCAAGGCTCAGATTGCGAAAGCTCATCACGCGTCTCCGCCGGCTAAGAAAGGCCTGCGCTACACTGCTCCGCGTCCCCACGCCAGCTTTCGCGTCAGTTCTTGAACTTCGCCTCGCGCGGCCGCATCAGGCCTTCCTGCGTCACCGAGGCGACGAGCTTGCCTTCCTCGGTGAACACCTCTCCACGATTGAACCCGCGCGCGCCGGAAGCGGAAGGCGAGTCCATCGTGTAGAGCAGCCAGTTCGAGATATCGAACGGCTCGTGGAACCACATGGAATGGTCAAGCGAGGCCATCTGCACACCGCCCGTGAACCAGTTGACGCCGTGCGGTTTCGTTGCGGTGTCGAGAATTCCCATGTCGGAGGCATAGGCCAACAGGCACTGCTGCAACGCCGTGTCCGCAGGATCGACCTTGCCGCGCGCCCGCAGCCACATCTGCTTCTTGGGATCGGTCTTGGCCGGCGAGATCATCTGACGCGGATCGACCGGCTTCAGCTCGATCGGACGCGGCCGCGCGAACTGCTTCTGGAATTCCTTCGGCACATGGTCCTTCGCCATCGCGCGCAGCTGGTCCTCGCTCAGCAGCTCGTCGGGTTTTTTCGTCTGCGGCATCGGCGACTGGTGGGTGAACCCTTGTTCGGCCACCTGGAAAGAACAGGACAGGTTCAGGATCTGCTCGCCATGCTGGATCGCCACCACGCGCCGTGTCGCGAAGCTCTTGCCATCGCGCGCGCGGTCCACCTCGTAGAGGATCGGGATCGAAGGATCGCCCGGCCGGATGAAATAGGCGTGCAGCGAATGGCAGATGCGCTCCTCCACGGTGCGATAGGCCGCCACCAGCGCCTGCGCGATGACCTGGCCGCCGAACACGCGCTTCATTCCGTCGTCGGGCGAGACGCCGCGGAACAGGTTCACCTCGATCCGCTCGAGGTCGAGCAGATCGATCAGCTCCTTGACGGGATCGGCATCGGTGAAGGGCGCTGCGTCAGTCATCGGTTCTTTCCCCGGAAGGAAGGTGGGAAGGGAGGAGCAGCCACTCCATCTTGCGTGGAGTTAACGTTCCGGATCTCTTCGCGATATAGCGCCCCCCGAAACGATTTGCGAGACGCAGTTGGGGCTGATGTCCGCCCCGTGACTTTAGGTCCAAACGTGCTCATGCTCCGGCCCACAACGCTGGGAGGGAATACATGTCCGCACGTCATAGTGTCGCGTCTCTTCTCGTTCTTGCCGCCATTGCATCGCCTCTGCTCGCCGCGCCGGTCTGGGCCTCGCCGCCCACGCGCACGGGCGACACCTTCACTTTCTCCGACGGCGTGCGTGTACGCGCAGTCGATCCATCGGGCCACGCCGGCACGGTGCAGAAGGACGGCTCGATCCGCTATTCGGACGGCACGTCGGTCAG